>PLXT01000071.1 GCA_003151535.1 Methanobacterium sp. | reverse complement strand
ATATTAGCTTCACTCATCTCGTTTGTGTTTCTTAAATGGTATAACATTTGTTATATTCATTTCATCAATATATTTAACATCTTCAGTCTTAACATGGAAATTCTTACTCCAAAGATAATCTCTAGATATCATTGAAGAATTACATACATAATGATCATTCTTTGTAAGTAAAAAATCCTTCTTCACTAAATCATTAACTTTATTATTTAAGTGATCGGCCATGTCGTAATGCCTTCATAATATCAATCATTATATCTTTATCATTAACTTCAAAAGGTATTCCGCTAATATTGTCTATATTAGAAATTCGACTTCCAATATGTTTTGTTATATCTCTTTTATTCCAAGTTATTCTAGGACTATTAGCTTGTATAGCATGTGAATGTCTATTAAGTCTGGAATGTCTAAGTGTACGATTCATTGTTAATAGGGGTATAAAAAGTGACGTATGTCTTCTAGGGTAATCAACATTCCCCAATGAGTTTCTTCACTGGAAGCGAACGCTACTCCAACAAGTCTACCTCTACTATCCACAACTCCCGATCCGCTATTGCCAGGGAAGATTTGAGCTGTAGATTGTACAGCTTCTAGATGGATAGCACATACTTCTATATTACCAAAGATACTCTTAAAAGTCAATATCTTATTTTTAGGTAGATTGCATTTAGCTTCTTCTTCTGGAGTATCTATAATATAATCTGCAATATCAACTGGACCTTCGCTTGTAACCTCACCAGAAGTCATTGTTATAGGTTGTAGAAGGGGATGACCAATAACATTAACAATATCACCAGCGTAAAGATCTCCACCAAGAGATAACCCAGTTACACCTGGAAGTCCTTCAATAAGACAAAGATCTGTATAATTAGCCACTTCAATAACTCTACGAGGAATAGGTTTCTCTAAAGATTCAGAACCTATTAACACTTCATTGTGTTCATCCTTAATTGCGCATACGTGTGCGTTTGTCAGAATTGCGTTTCCACCATGGGGTAATTTTACATGAACGCCACTACCCCCACCCCATCTACCATCTGTAAAAGTAACTGTAACAGACTTACTAGCTACATAATTTCTAAGCATATGCCTATGTACAGAAGGTACATGAACAATGAAGAAGGTGAGACATATTGTATAAAGGAGACTTTTTAGATATTTCATATTAATAGTTGTTAAATGAGTTTAGATACTATGTATAAAGTAAAAAGAACAAATACCCCGTAACAAATAAGATAAATAGATCCTTTGGGAATTAAGGATCTCTTGAAATTGACATATACAACATTATCCTTCTTTATCTTCATACCAATCCTTTGTATTCTTATTATTACAATATACTAGGGTTACTATTTTCCCACCCTTATAAAATTCATTCTTAAATTCTTCAGCAGTTATCTTAGAATCGAAGATGCCAAGAACAACCCTCTTGTATGTATTAGAAGCCTCTAGGAACAGCTTGTATTCCCCTATAACCCCAAACTCATTCATTTTGTATATCCTTGTATGAATGGAGATCTTCCAAGGCTTTGTATACCCCTTATAACCCTTTTTAACCCATTCTGAGGTTCTTATGGATCTGAGGATAGGTTCATCTATAACTTCCAGAACCTTGTATTCATTAATATTTGTTACTAGGTTAACAACTGTTTTCAACATATTTATACTGTTATAAACCCTATTATTGATGAGGATAATACCACCTGTATTAAGCTCTTTCATTTTAGCAACAAGATTCATACTAAGAGTTGTTAATAGTTATAATGTATTATTATACAAAAATACACCTGAACAATTACAAGCACTTACATCATCACTGTTCTCCAGTGCTTGTATATCCGCGAAATTTTAGCTATATGACATTAGGCAAGGTTACTATACCTAACCTATTGATATTACTGAGGAAGATGGTTACTAGTGTTATAAATGGTTATATCGTGGGAGGACATGTAAAAAAACACCATATGCCTGAGTCACCCTACCCCCCTATACAGATACGTCTAATAGACAAATATCTATATAGACAGATTTATATATGCCTATCTCCCCCTGCAAGAATCATACCAATTATATATTTGTCCATTGGACAGATATATATGTGGCCCAACCCTTGCATGCGCAAGTAGTTGGCTGGATAATTGCTTATAATAGTGGATGTATATATTTGGCGAGAAAGATTGATTTAACTCTGAGTATATTTAACACACTCTATATAGAGAAGAAGTGTATGAGTAACTTATAACCAATGTTCCACTAGTAGACTTCCAGTATTGTATATGGGTGTGATGCCGCGTTAACGATTTCGGGCTCGAGGTACGTCACTTAATAGCTCTAGGATTGAGCGGTGAGAGGTACCTAATATAGGCTGCCTTGATGATTGACGACTAATACAGGCTATATCTAATATTGGTATTAATAGTTGTTAACTTATTCTTTAGTTTTTTTAAATTGTTTTAAGTATTTAATAGCATTAGATAATACTTCAATATTATCCTTAAAACATCCTAGTCCTATGTTACACTGATTGCATAGTTGTCCACGAATCATACCTGTTAAATGGTCGTGGTCTTGAGCTAAGTCTATAGCCTTGTCACCTCTTTTAATATTCTCACTTACATGCTTAGTACATATCCAGCAATTATGGAAGCTATTCTTCTCATAGAATTCAGTTCTAATTAGTTCTTGTTTAGGTTTCCGCCTAAACTTCTCTATTCCAGGACTACAAGTTTCCTTATTAGTCCAAACGAATTTTTTGTGCATAATCACCTCTTATTCACTTATTATATACATTCTATACAGCAAGTCAAGTTATTATTCTTAATAGTCTAATCCATTCACTTCTTAAATAACTTAATATTTAGTATTCCTGATATACGAATAGCATAATTAATTCGTGCCTAAATTGGTTGGTATGCGCGTTGCAATATACAATATTCAAGAAGTTAAACAGAGGAGTTAAGATGTTCACATTATTGGTTGTATTAGTGATTCTCTGCATTATTGGTTCTTAAACAATTAAAGAGGTATATATGGTATTATTTATTGCAATCTTTAATAGGGATGGAAGTTATTTAAGAACTGAATGCTTTGAAGATCTTAAATCTGCGGAACGTTACATTAGTTCTTGGTTGTTAAATAATTGGTCTTTAAAACTACACTATGCTTGTTCTGTGTCTGATATACCAGTACAATGCTATATTAAATAGGAGTATATATGTTGAAAGTTAAAGAAGTAGAGATCCCTTCGAGATCTCTGGATGGGAAGAAGTTAATTAGTAGGGTTGTTTATTTTAAAGATGGAAGCGGATACGTTGAAGGAACACGCGTCAACGATGATTCGTCTGAAACACGTGAAACATACACGCAATACTATTCACATGATGAATTAGATGCTGTATTAGGGTTTCTCCAATGAAGATCAAGCAAGTAGTTGAATGGTATAAGGGTTTCTGTATAGAGTTAACTCAAACTAATGAGTTTGTCTATACACTTGACTTGAGTAACAATGAATTCATTAGGTCTCACGCATACAAGACGATTGACGAATGTAGACGTTTGATCGATGCCGAAATGAGTTCAAACTTGCCTAAATTAGGAATGTGAGGAATTATGCATTGGAATAGAGTTAAACGGTTTCAATCTAATGGAATACGCTTCCGCATTTCGAAATTCATCCCCTTTGATGCTAATGGCGGATTGAAGGCATTCTATCCAAACGGTGGATATACCGCTGGATTATGGAACGTGAACACTCGGGAATGGGTTGCCTTCACTATGAGTTACAACTATAGCGACATGGAATTCCATACGATTGAAGCATGCGAAGCTAAGTGTAGAGAATATTCTAAACTATACGGAACTAAGAGGAGTTTAAAATGAACGATAAAACTAAGGGATTGATTGCAGGGTTTGAATTGAGTTTAGGTGTACTTGAATGCTTGAAAGAAGTAAACGGCATTCCTGAGAGTACAATATACATTGGGTTGGGATCTAATTATGAATTATGCGCTAAGATCCTTGAAGCTTTGACTAGTTCTCAAGCTATAACAGTGAAGAATCACTTCGTGACCAAAGGACCAAAGTTTCAAGTGTGTATTGAGAATGGGAATAAAATGCTTGCAAAGCTGAAAGCAGCATAATTCCTTAACAATTGGTTGTTATATTAACTTAAGAGGAGAATACAATGAACTTAACAAAACAAACGATTCTAAACGTTCTTAAGGAAACCGGCAAACGCGAAGCGTTCTATACTGAATTCGAAACTCAGTATAACAATGCAGGTATGCCCTTCGGTAAAGATCTTAACGCTATATTCGTTAACGCTTTGCGTTCCACTTCACCGGATCTTAACCTATTGATCAATGCAGGCCAAACAATCACTAATGGAACGGTTAACGCTGTGTTGGCGAAGCTTGATCCATCGTAAACATAATTGCAACATTATTTAATTGTATAATACAATTAAGAGGAGTTAACATGTTTATTATATACTCAGTATTCCAAAGCAGTCAAAGTGAACTAAACAACGTACGTGCGCATAGTCGTGAACAAGCTTGGTTGAGGTCTCAAGGCATTCCTTATACAGAATGCTTGGGTGTATATCAAGGCAAACGTGAATACAGCTTGCAAGTCGGTCGAGAGTATTCGCATCTAATTAAGGAACGTGCGTTACTCGCAAAGCAGGAATGCATTCTCATTGTTAACAGTGAATCACAGGCTATGCTTGTATATCCTAATAGTGAAGTGAAGTCAATCGGTCGATTTAGACGTGTAACAGGCTCTACAAGCAACGATTGTACATATATTAAGGGGATTGCATATGAAGCTGCTTAAGAAGTTAATAGACGCCATTATAACAGGTTGGATTGACACAGATGCATGTGGAGTATACAGAAAGAACACCAATGTCTAAATATATAATTATGTTCAATAAAGATTCAGATTCTGGTATTATACAAGTCAAAGCTAATAATAAAGAACATGCTTTGAATATTATATGCAACAGGTATTGGATATATCCTAAGTGTGTTGTTTCAATTAAACGCGGAAACAAGCTCTTAAAATTGAAAGAGGAAACATGACTAATTTCATATTGTTTGTTACAATCGTTTGGAGTATTGTTATATTCTTCGACCTATAACAGGAGGTATTATGCGTATTAAACTTGAAGACGAATTCCTATACAATCTTAAATGGGTACGGGTTTTCTCATATAATAATAAATACATTGCCAAGGTATTGTTCGAAGACCAATGGGTTGTATTGAATGCATACAACTACACTTCAATTGAAGATTGTATTAAGAACGTTACAACCAATCTTAAGGAGTTAACATGAAACGTATTAAAAAGGTATTCACTAGTTCGCATCAAGTGTTTAATCTATGGGCTGCTCAAAGTCAATCTGATGCGCGTCAAGGTGGGAACAGAACACGTTCATTTTTTGAAGGGGTTTCCTGCTATTCTTACGGAATGCATTATGAGCTTGGAAGGATTGTTGAATACAATGGAGTTAAACTTGCCATTATTAACAATACGGGGTATTCTCATACAACCTCTAAACATATGCATCAAGCATATCAATCTGCATCTATGCTAATGCCCGTTCTATCTGCAACAACGTTTGACGTATTCCAAGCATTAGTTGAAAACCAGGATGCTTTGATTAATAGATTCATGTGTCAATTAGGTCGTCTATCGTTTTGGAAAGATGCAAAAGCTATGGATGAATACGATAGGAAATATGTTAATGCATTCAATGCTTTAGCTATTAAATTAGGACATAGTGAACTTGTATTGAAAGTTAACCAAGGTCTCATTGACGTTATTCAAGAGCACATACAAAGCCGCGTATTGCGTCAAGAGGAATTAGAACGTATTAAATTAAAAGGTGTTAAGGTTGTTAAATTCGAAAAAGACATTGAAAAATTGCTTGACGCAGCTTAACCAATAGGTTATATTTATTATATAGGAGGAAATTATGAGTGATGTATATACATGTGAGAATTGCCACGACACTTCAACAGATGTGAACGGTGATGCATGTCAAGAATGCTGCGACCATGATTATTGTTTAGAAGAAGGTGGTATGTGCCTTAATTGTAACGCCGATGGGTATGAAGATGGTTTTGGATTGGATGAAGATGCATGGGATACAGAACGATGAAGAAAGATAAACTCATTAGAAAGATTGTTTTGGCAGACCTTAAAGAAGGGGATGAGATCCAATTAGAGGATTGGAACATTAAACAAAACGGTATTATATATGTATTTAAACAGGTTGAAGAACAACCTAAACTTAAACTTGTAAAATCTGAGGAGAAATAAAATGTATAATTATCTAATTAATGTTCTATTAGTGGCTCTTGTACTTGCAATAACTGCATGTGCGGATCGTGTTGTATCCCCAAGCTTCGTTGCACCGCTTCCCACGCCTACACCTATTGTTGGCCCGGTTGGCCCAGCAGGACCACAGGGATTGAAAGGGGACACAGGAAGTCAAGGTGCTAAAGGCGATACAGGAGCTACAGGATTGACTGGACCTATTGGACCGCAAGGTCCTATGGGATTAACAGGTTCAACAGGTCCTGTAGGTCCTCAAGGAATACAAGGCATTCCTGGATTGAATGCAACGCCCGTTACATTTGTAGAACTATGCGGAAGTTGTACAGGAAATTATCCGAGTGTATTTCCTGAATATGGCGAATGCGTTCAAGGGCAATTATATGGAGTATATTCAGCTAATGGAGGTTTCTGGAGTTTGTTGCTTCCAGGCAACTACTCAAGTGACGGTATTAATTGTTCTTGCAATCTTCACATTGCAGTAAATTGTGTTGTAACTAATTAAGGAACACGCGGGTTTCTTTTTTTAAAGAGCCCGCTTCCCATATGCAATTAATAGATATATTAAAACCTTTACCAATTGGAACATACTGTTATTTAATTAATACTACTTATAGAAACAATCCTATTTTTGTTGTAAAAGTAGATGAAGAACATTTTGTTTCAAGTCAATCTTATGATGAAGATGTAGATTCAATGTTAATACTTAATACCGATTTTTCTAATGAGTATGAATTAATAGACACAGTTCAAGAAGCTATATTCCGAAATGATATGAAAGCATTATTAGATGAAACGTAAACAACATATTGTAACTACTGCAACAGGTAAAATCTTTAAATGTAAAGATGATGCAACTACTTTACATAGCACTGTATGGGATAAAATTAAAATAGAACCCAAATACTTCCCTGTTAAATGGATTAGTTGCAATCCTCAAGACGATCCTAAAACATTATTCTTCTCTTCTGCTTGGGAATACATCACAGAACAACAATACAATGATATATTAAAGACTATTAAATTTGATAAGAACATGAAAGATCTATTAAAATGATTGTGACGTTCTATCCATACAGAAGTACTCCATACACAATGGAATTCATTGGTAATGAATACTTTAAATGGTTTAAAGAAGAAAAAACATCAAAGTTTACTGGTATAACAATATCAGTATTGCAAGACAATCGCGAACTTGTACTAATGTACTGCATCAATAGTTATAATGTTCAAAAAGAAGAATACATCAATTGTACTAAAAACCTAGATTTCACAAATGATATGCAAGATCTTTTAGCGGAATGATTTTAAGAGGTTAGTATGTCGCGCCTTCCTTTTTTTCGCGCATGTGTTTTTGTGTAGCAAAAACCTATCTCAATAACTCCTCCATTTCATTATAAAAATCATATTCTTTATCTTCTTTTATAATTCTTTCTCTATTCTTAATTTCATAATTAGTTATAAAATCACCTAAATATTCCATATAGCATTCATAACAAATTAAACAATTAGTTTTTGTTAACATACCAGTAGTTTCTTTAGAATTAGAAGAACAAAATGCTTGAATTGATTCATTACGTACTAATTGTTCTTGATAAGAAAGATGTATTATTTTTCTATTAGACACGTATCACTGTTCACCCATCATATGATTTTAACTCTAATGCGCTACGCCTTTGGGCTTCGCGTTACTAATCTGTTACATCATACTGATTAATATCATACTTCTTCTGGATTGTCAAGTAGATTCTGCATATCTATGTCAAAGGATATTTCTTTTATAAGTTTAAGGTATTCTATTTCACCTTTAATATCATTACCTTCTACAACATAATCACCGAATAGATCTCGATTAGGAGCTAAAGGAGTAATTAATTGTATTCCAGTAAATTTAATCTGTAATTGTTCTGTAGTTACATCCCAAATAGAATTGTATTCTTTAACAAAAGGAGTTCCTTTGTTAGGAAAATATATGCATCTATATCCGTAAATCATATACTCAGTATAAAATACTATTGACTGAATGTAAATAGCCTGATAAAGTTATTATATGGAACAAAGAACATTAAAAGAATACACAACAGAACAACTACAAGTAGCTATTGAATCGTTAAAGCTTATTGGATTGTTAACCGATCAGGAAGTTATTCTAATGGATAATCTTTCAATTGAAGTTGCAGAAAGACTTGGTCAACCTAAAGGTGAATTGCATATCAGTGTTATAGAAGGAGGAAAGTCTTTGTCAAAAGACTTCACTCCATGATTCATACAGCTAAGAATCTACAAGCTGAAATGTTTTGGTGTGGAATTCCTAATAACGGTGATTTTAAATTTCATGAAACGAGAATCACATGTTTAAAATGTTTGGAAGTAGCTTTAACAAAAGCACAAATTGATTTATGTGATGATAAGAATGACATAATTAAAGTTTATAATAAGTTAAAGAAACGAGAAGATTTTAACAATGATATTAAAGAGTTACTAAAATGAATGCGAATATTAAATACCTATTGCTAATAATTGTTATTGCATTTATACTATGTATTATGAGGTTTATATGATTAAACTATATAAGAACAATTTACCACTCAAAGAATTCTTTAGTGTATATAATTCTATTGAATATCTCCAAAGTTTGTTGAGTTCCTTAAATGAACCCACTATTGTTTTCTCAGGACTATTAAACATTAGCTTTGAATTAAACAATGAAAATTATGAAATGAATTTTCTAACAGAAAAACAAACACAACAAGTTGTAAAATGGATTGACAGTTTTGTATATGAAAGGCCTGCAAATTTATGAAATATATTATTGGGTTAATTCTTTGCGCGTCACTTTTTTTTAGCCTGCCCGTTAGGGCAGAATCTTCCGATCCACATGAAGAATTGGTGCATTTTGCTGCGCATGTCGGAACCTCCTATATGATTTCCACCATGCTCTTTGGATTCACACACAAAGCAATTGGATTAACACAAAATGATAGCTTAGAATTCAGTATCTTTACTACATTAGTTCTCGGATTGGTTTATAAAGATATGGAAGCTATTAATAATCGTTCCCAAGGAATTCCTGGCCTTGGAAAATCTATGTTATATAATTGCATTGGAGTTACTGGAACTATTTTTACGGTGAAGGCATTCGAGTTCTGATGTAATATTTTTCTTGCAAAAAATATTAGTTCTGATAATATAATAATAGAAGGAGATAAAAATGAGTAATAAAAATGAAATCGCACCGACAGCAATTTTCGAAATTATGGATCTGGCAAAACAAGCCAGAAGCCAAGACCTTAGATTTACTCCACTTTTTGCAGGCGATGCAGGAATTGGTAAATCTGAAATTGTCCAACAATGGGTGAAGAAAGAACAAGGTCGTAACCCGCACTTTTTCTTTCTTGATCTTCGATTGGCTTATATGGAACCGCCTGATTTGATTGGCTTGCCTAAGTTAATCGAAGTTGAGGGTAAGACTAGGACAAGCCACATTCTGCCAGATTTCTGGCCAGGACCGGAAGCGGAAGGGGTTATTTTATTCGAAGAACCCAATCGAGCTAATAGTTCCATGATGAATTGTATGATGCAAATTCTCACGGATCGCAAGGTTGGAAGCTATACGCTACCACGCGGCGTAATTATGGCCGCTTGTATTAATCCTGAGAATAACAATTATGATGTAAACTCTATGGACATTGCTTTGAAAGATCGTTTCGAGATCTTTGAAGTTGGATATAAATTCGAAGTGTTTCGTGATTTTATGGACGAACACGATTGGCATCCACATATTCAATCCTTTGTAAAGTCAGGTATTTGGCTTCATAAAAAACCAGATGAATTAGGAGAAGACGGGCAATACATTTCCCCTAGAACATGGAGTAAATTGAATACAGCATTGTCAGTAGGTGTAGACAAAAAGCCGAATGTGTATTATAACACAATTCTCGCCGTACTCGGCAAGAATGTTGGCCGAGAATTCTATAAATTTGTATCCGACAACAAACCAGTACTTGCTCAAGACTTTGTGGATAATAAGAAAGATGCTTTTAAACGATTGAAAGCTATTTCAGATAAAGAAGGATATCGAGGAGATCTTATTAACATCATCATTGACAGTCTTTCAGATGAGTATGAAAAAGCAATTGACGATGATATTATTCTAGAAGTCGTCAAGATTATTCCAAAAGACCAAGCTGTTAACTTGCTTAAAGCTTGTGTTCTTAAGAGTAAAGTTAAAGATAAGGATCTATCTCACTTTGTGAAACTAGATCCCTCTCTTAAGGGAATTCTTAAGAGTGTTCTTAGAGGTTAAACCCCGCTGGAGTAGGGGATCGATCCTTCCGGTTCCCTACTCCTTATCCCTTATGAAGGCGCGCAAAAATTCGCGGCAATAAATATGAATCTATATAAAGGACAAAAGATACAGCATTATTATTACTCTAATGATAAAGGTACTATACTAGAAGTAGGTGAAAGTATTACGGTTGAATGGATTGGTCAAGATGGTGGGTATATAGGTAAATATAGATCTAGTTTTATAACAACGAATTATTTTGATATAAAGTCTTTACAGTTTGAAAAAGATATGTTAATATTATTGAATACTGGAGGAGAAGGAAAATGAGCGCAAAAGAAATTAAGGTAGAAATAAACAATCGAGAAGTATTCGAGCGTATTATTTATAAAATGGTGGAAGATGAAAATCATCATTTCCTCTCATGTGTTCTTCAATCCATGAATACCTATTTCCTGAATTACACCTATAATGTAGGAGTTGGTTTTGACCAAAAGCTTAAGTTATTCAAATTGGTGGTTAATCCCAAGTTCTTCCAAGAAACTTTGAAAGATGATAAAGAACGTATTGCTGTAATTATCCATGAAGTGTATCACATTCTACATAAACATGTATTTATCCCACCGGAAAAATTAGAGAATTTGAACAAACCACAACTTAACATTGCAATGGATTTGGTGATAAATCAATTAATTACAAATTTGCCAGATATGTGTTTCTTTATTGAAAACATGCGCGATAAGAATGGTAAAGCCTTTCCGAGTAACTTAACTTACGAGGAATACTACGACCTTCTAGAAGATGCTGAGACAAAGGTTCCTAAGGATGTTGCAGGGGAAGGTACCCCTGATGATTTAGATGGCGAAGGCAAGCCCATTCCAGGTACAGGGAAGCCATTTCCAAGTGCAGGCAATGGTAAAGTTTGGGTACCAATGAAGGAATATACAAAAACTGTTAAGGAATTTGACGCTCATGATTGGAGTGACGCCGATGTTAAAGAACGTTTAGATGCAACACGAGATCTTATAAAGCGCGCTATGCAAAAAAATAGCACGTCGCATTCCAAAGTTCCTGATTTTGTTCAGGATTGCCTAGAAAAAGTAGAGTCGCAACTTAAGAAGCTTAACTATAAGGAGATGCTTCTCAAAGCTTTAAGGGCATCTTTGCCTTCAAAGGATACAATGAAGACCTGGAAGCGGCCTTCTAGACGATATGGCGATATTGTAAAGGGTAATATGTGTGGTAAAATGCCCAAGCTAGAAGTGTATATTGATACTTCGGGATCTATCTCACATGAAGAAGCTAATGAGTTTCTTAAGATTACAAATAACTTCATGTTAACAGGAGTTTCTAAAGCTAATGTAAACATGTTCCATACCGCCTTATATTTCAGGGAACAAGTTAAGAAGAATTTTAAAATTGAGGAAAGCGCGTTCCAAAGTGGCGGAACTGATTTAACCCCTGTTATTGAAAGTATTTATAAACGTAAACCAGACCTTTCCATAATTATAACAGATGGTTACTACAGCGATGTTCAGCTTAAAAAAGGTATGACAAATGCGGTTGTATTTGTAATAAGCAAGGGGGGTACGTCCGAGCATCCCCTTAAACGATTAGGAACCACTGTAAAATACTAATATGAAAAATTATCCAAAATATGAAGTACATTTACCAAATGGTAATTTTATGTTCGAATCAAAAGAAGAACTTTCCAAGTATGTTCATATTGAAAATAATATTTATAAAATAGCTAATGAAATTGTTGAGATGATTATATATAATTTTTGGGAAGATGATAATTTTCCTTATTTTGATATTCAATTTACTAATAAAGGAATTCCTAATAAAAAACAATGTAAAGAAGCTAAAGCTTTTTTAAAAGAATGGCAATTTCATTTGGATATGAAAAAGGTATTAGAATAATGAGATTATGTTTTCCACATAAAGGAACTCCTTATAGTATACAACATGAAAAATGTTCACAAGAATTTCAAACAAAAACTTATAGAGAAAACGGTAATTCTATAGATATTAATATGAATTTAGATTTACAATTTTATATAAATAATAGAGAAGTTACTGAAGAAGATTATCTCACTTGGATTTTTAATAACGATATGTCATCCCTTTTGGATGATTAAGGAGACTAAAATGACTAGACTACGATATGTAAAGAATCTGGAAACCGGCCTTTATGAAAGCGCGCCTGTGCTAACTGGACATGGACACAGCATTGCACAATACAATGAATCTACCCTCGAATATTCATTGTTGCAATATGATACAAAAGCTGTTATTCTTAAAGGACAAGCTAAGAATAAACCTGCACTTATTAAAACACTTAGATCTGAGCTTGTAAAACTTGGAGCTAATTTTGGAAGTGAAATAAGAACACGCAAAAATGCGGTTCTTGAATTAAAGGTGGCCGTATGAACTTTCTACCAGAAGACTTTATTTCAATTGCAACAGTAGCTCCTCAAGCTATGTGTTTTAAAGCAAGTCAAATTGCTAATAACATTGCTGCTAAATACAATTCTCAGTATTCTAAACTTGAATTGGAAAACTCTGAATTGAAAAAACAGCTTGAAAAACTTGAACAAGAATACCAGGCTGCAAAGAATATGACAGATGTTTCTATAAATGGTGGTCCTTTTGTCTAAAAGGGTATATCATTTTATATATGATAATAGTAGAATTACTTATTGTAATAAAAAAGGTATAAAAAGTGTAACATCTTTAATTACTGATAATACTTGTTTAATCTGCTTAGAAAATCTGTATGAAAGTACATTAGAAAATGGTGTACAAGTTTTTAAATGGCCTACTTTAACCGATAGAATTAAAGAAATTGCAGAAAAAGAAGTTTTATCTAAATTCAATAAAGATATGAAAGCATTACTTAAATGAAAAAACAAGGTAAGAAATTCGACCAAGGAAAAATTCGTATTACAATTCTTCCAGGGATTGCAATTGCAGAAGTTATGCGCGTTGCAGAAATGGGTGCGAAAAAATATGGTGATTTAAATTATAAGAAAGGTATGCCCGCGTCAAAATATATTAACGCCGCGTTCCGCCATGTTGTTCTGAAATGGTGGTTTTTAGGACAAGATAATGATCATGAATCTGGACTTTCGCATTTAGCACATGGAGCTTGGAATATACTCGCACTATGTGAACAAATGATGTTAAAGCCAGAATTTGACGATAGACCAAAACCTAATAAACATGCTGGAAGTTCTTTTGAATCTTTTTTAAAAGAAGAAAATATTAAGCCAAAAGGAAAGAAAAAATGACAACATTCATTGTAGTATTATATACAGTTACAATTGCTCTTTCATCTTTTATTTGGTATAAAGTAGGCTTTCTCAAAGGTTCAAAGTTTACTGTAGAAACTTTAGAAGATGAAATTGCTCGAGAAACAAAACGTTCTCAAGGTACTTTCTATGTTGAAAGTAATTCGGTGCATAATCACTAAATGAAAAAAAAGTTATACACATTACAAGAATGTTTTGAAATGGAAGGTTCTAAATTTCCATTTACTGTGTTTAGATATGATAAAAAACGTACACAAATTACCTTTAAAGGTAAAGATCATATTGGATTTATTCCAAAAAAATGGATTTCAGAAGCACATGAAAGACAAGCAAATCAATCAGACCTTCATCATATTAGACATTTTTATGAAGCTTGGGTAATACAAAAATGTTATTATCCATTTAAAGCTTTAAAATTTAATAAGGATATGGCTTCTCTGTTAGGAGAATCCAAATGAAAGTGCTATTCGCATATGACATTGACGGAACTTTAGCCGATGTAGCTTGGCGGCATTTTTTGGCGGGCAAAGAACCTAGCCGTAAAAACTGGACGAAATACCAAAAGTGGCTAAAACGTGTACAAAATAAGAAGATGCTGCTTAAAGATAAGCCTATTCCAGGCATGAAAGAATTAGTTCTTCTAACACAACAGAATTCTATTTACATTACCGCAAGGAAAGAGTATTATAGAAAAGTGACAAGGAAATGGCTTAAAAAGAACGGGTTTCCTGAGCTTCCTTTGTATATGCGCCCAAATAAGAGCAAGATGTCTGCAGGAAGTTTAAAAGAGAAGATTCTTCTTAATATTCTTAAAAAAGAAGGATATAAGGATATATTAATTTTTGACGACGATGTTAAAGGTGATATTGCTTTTGTTGCTAAGAAGCGCGGCTGGACGTTCTTAAAAGCATTGAGCGGTTCATGAATAATATTAAAATGTTAGAACAAGCTCCAATTGGGAGCGAATGGAAAGTTTCATATGGAAAATCCAATTTATGGATTGTTCAAAAACGTAAAGATGGATTTTATGAAAGATCTTTAAATAAAAATAATGATTTCAAAAAACATGCAAGTATTTTACATTTTGAAACTAAAGATTTTAAATTTGAAAATACTAAAAATATAATCTTTGATAAAGATATAAAGGAGTTATTAAAATGAAACTTGGTAAAGTAACAGAAAAACGTACATTGTATGAAATTGACGCATTGGGAAATTATACCCCAGATAATGCTCAAATTACAACAAAAAAGATTCCTCCTGGTATTTATTCCGTTCATCAAAATCAAATGACCGGCAAAT
Organism: Methanobacterium sp.; assembly: GCA_003151535.1. GTDB lineage: Archaea > Methanobacteriota > Methanobacteria > Methanobacteriales > Methanobacteriaceae > Methanobacterium_B. The sequence continues at coordinate 22,735 of PLXT01000071.1, read as the reverse complement.
TATTTGTTAAGCCAAAAGAAATGGTGTTCGAGAAGTTTATTACCCTTCCAGATATGTGTACCAATAAGGTTTTGTCCGACCTTGAGATTTTCTGGACTGCAGAGACAAAGTTGAAGTATGAAACTTTGGATTTAATATACAAAAGGGGTATATTAATGCATGGACTTCCAGGTGTAGGAAAATCTGCAGCAATTTCTAAGGTATGTGAAAAATTCATTGCTCAGGACGGTATTATTTTGTTTAATCCCCAGCCTGCAATGCTTTATATGATGGTGCAGGAAATTCAGGCAATTCAACCTGAAAGTAAAATTCTTGTTATTTGGGAAGAATTTGAATGTCATTTAGATGACTCTACATTCCTTTCTATTCTAGATGGTGAGCTACAACTTTCAAATGTGGCTTATATTGCAACTACTAATTATATTGAAGAAATCCCAGCGCGCATTAAAAACCGGCCAAGCCGATTTGCTCAAGTTATTGAGATTGGGTTTCCAACATTTGCAGATAGACTTATGTATTTGGAAGGAAAACTTTCTTCTTTAAAATTATCCTCAGAAGTTCTAAATAACATCGCACATAATACAAATGGCTTTGTATTAGATCAAGTTAAAGATGTTGTTATTTCTCATTTTGTATTTGGTTATTCTCTCACTGAAAGTATAGATAAAATTAAGACATTTGAATATGATGAAGAACTTGAGGAAGAATACGAAGAAGAAAATGAAGAAGCCGAAGAACCTTTGTATAAACTCCAAACTAAGATTGGAACTCGAAGATTCTAAGAGGAACTTAGACATGACTAAAGTTATTATATCTTTATTTCTTCTTTGGACAATTTCCTTATCTTTCATTGGATATAAATTTATAATTTCTACATGGAAATTGCAACAACAAATGCTGAAAAATGATAAATTAACAGAATCTTTTGAAGAATATCTTAGAATGCATGGGAAAATTAATAACAGTTTTAAATGTGTGACAAGAGAACCATGAAATATTTGACACGACAAATGTTATACGATTTAAGAATTGGAGATGTTGTTCTAATTAGTATTATTAGTGAATGGCAAATTACTAAAGCTAGCCAAGATGATTATTATTGTGATGCATTAGAATATCCTCATAGTAGTTCTACGCATGATAGAATAGAAAATTATTACGATAATAGTGAATGGAAAATTATAGATATATATCAACCAAAGATTGAGGAATTTAACAAAGATATTAAGGAGCTATTAAAATGAATATAGAAACTATTACAATACCTATTAAACTTCCTAATGAATCTGGAAATAAGGCAGAAATCCATATGAAGCGCGCGCTTTTTAGCAACGCGCCTGCCCAGATTTCCATCCTATGGTTCGATTCTTCTGGAAATGAAATTGAACATTGTTATTATGAGAATTTGAAGAAAGATCAACAAAAATTGGTAGACGATGCTATTTTAGCGTATGACTCTGCTATGGTGAAAAAGTCCCTATGATTTGTGATTGGGATGAAATTATTGAAAGAAGTTCTATTGGAACTGTATTGTTATTTAAACATATTGACGGTCAAAAAGATGATGAAATAGAAATTATAAAGGTTAGTAAAAAAATATATGTTTCAAGATGGATACATAATTCATCTGGAGATTATCATAATGAAGAACTTTATTTTGGTGGAAAATTAAATGTAGAAGTTGTAGATGTAATTGGAAAAGAAACAGAATTCAATAATGATATGGAGAAATTGCTTGGAGATTAATAAAGATCAAAAAACTGTTGAATCTGGAGTTATTCTTTATTTGACACAATGCCATCAGGGGTTGATGCGAAGACTTCAGCCTTTAATTGATCAACGTAAAGACTTGAAAACTTCCGAAGATGTTTCTTTTCAAAATGAAATAGATGAGCAATTCTTTACGCTTTTGCGTAAAGAGATTGCACAAGAAATTGCAGAAAATATGTTTTTCGATCCTGAACAGGTATTTCTAATTGTTGAATCTATGGATGTAAAAAGCTTTATTAATAAGAATGTTGGATGGAATGAAAATACAAAAAAGAATTAAATGGCTTAAGCCTTATATTCTATCTGCAAAAAATCTTGTAGATTTAACAAAGCTTAAGTCTGTTACAGGATATACTGTTCCTATTTATAAAGAAACCAATCAACAAGCTTCTATTATTTATAATATTTATGGAAAAAGACGTTATGATATTAAGCTTAATCTAAAGATTAATTATTGTTTGTCAAAAAAACAAACAAATGTTGGTATTGCTTCTTTTTTAGATAGTTTAGCTCACGAACTCTCACATATTGAGCATATCGAACATACTCCAGAACATTTCGCTTTACAGGCTAAAATATTGTTGAGATTCGCCCGCGTTTTAAAAAAAACGGGCGTTAATTTTACAGATAAAAGGATTAAGCTTTGAAGATTAATCTTAAAGACTATTGTAATAAAATGAATATTGGAGATCAATGTCTTTTGTCAAATTTTGAAAATGGAAATGGTGAATTTTTTATAACAAAAGCATCAGATACTTTTGTTTTTTGGGAATATTTAGATGAAAGAAAATTTGATGATAAAGAATATGAAATATCTGTTTTTTCAGATAGTAATCATGTTTATTTAATTTCGAATATTAAAGCTGAACAATTTGATAATGATATAAAGGAACTTTTAACATGAAATATAAAACGACTTATTGCAGTCACGAAGCTTTAGAAAAAAAACTTAATGATGCTTCACAAGAAGGTTGGCATCTTTTGCAAATTCTTGCACATGAACAAAAACTCATCACAATTATATTCTATCAAGATGAGTTTAGAAAACAACAAGAAATGCTTGCAGAAGCAATTGATGAACCTAAAGATGTTCTAGAAGAACATGTAACATCCCCTAGTTCCCCTTGGTGGAAATTTAGATGAATTTGTTATGTAAAAATAAAGAAGATTTGGAAAAAATCCAATCTTCTATACAAAAAGGAACTTACACAGTGAGCGTTTGGGCTAATTATGAATATCCCCTACGTTATCCTTGTATTGTTATTCCTATTTTAACAGATTTAAGTTTAAATGATAATACAATCTCAAGAATTCCTCAAAGTATAAATTTTACACAAACTCTTAAATTTGGTTATGTTTATTTAGACGAACTTAAACCGGCACAATTTGATCAAGATATGAAAGAATTATTAAAATGAAAAAAGATTTAAAAGTACATTTTTCTTCAAAAAGTGATAATTGGGAAACTCCTCAAGATTTATTCGATGCTTTAGATAAAGAATATGATTTTCAATGGGATGCCTGTGCAGATTCTAATAATACAAAAACACCGGGATGTTATTATGATGAAAAAGACAACGCTTTAATTCAAGATTGGCATAGAACCGCTGAAGTTTTCTGGATGAATCCACCTTATTCTATGTTAAAAGAATTTCTTAAAAAAGCTTATGAAGAATCTCAATTAGGATGTACAGTAGTCTGCTTGATCCCAAGCCGAACGGACACTGTTGCTTGGCATACTTATGTGATGAAAGCTTATAAAATATTACTAGTTAAAGGTAGGATTAAATTCGGTGGTTCAAAAAATAGTGCTCCATTTCCTTCAGCAATAATTGTATTTAAACCTGGAAATCATATCCCTATTATAGAAAGCTTTGATTTAAAAAATGTCAAATAAAACTTATAACTTACAGGATTTAGCTTGGTTAGCTGGAATTATGGATGGAGAAGGTTGTATTCATATCCGTAAAAACAAAGTAACTGCCACTTCTAAACATAAAACAACAAATTATTCTTTAATCATTAAAATTGGAATAACACACAAACCAACTATAGATAGAATTCAAAAAATATTTAATTTCGGCCATATAAATATTTCTTCAATTAACAGAATAAAAAGAATATTTAATTGGAATTGTATGTCTTATGATGCTGAACATGCATTACTTTTTTTATATCCATTTTTAATTACGAAAAAGAAAGAAGCAAAATTGGCATTAAAATTTATGAGATTAGGTTCTTATAGAAAAGGACAGAAAAAAACCCCAATCTCTGTTATAAATAAAAAAGAAGGCTTTTATTTAAAGTTAAGAAATTTAAAGAAATATAGTTATTAACATGAAATATCTCTATTTATATTTTTTAATTGGAATTCTAACTTCTCTTTGGACTTATTTTCATGAATATAAAATTAGAGAACCTATTAGAGTAGGGGATTTAGCAGCCGCTCCAATATTCATTATTCTCTGGCCTATTTTCTTCCCTTGGTATATAATGGAAATGTACGGAATTAAAACTCATACAGTGGTTTTTCAAAGACCTTCGAAAGAAGAGGAATGGAAAAAAGATATGGAAGATTTGCTAAGTTAATGAAAAATATAGAAACAATAATTGAAGAAATTTTTGAAAGTGTTATTGTTCCTTTACCTCATAGAAAAATTTATGTAAATCGAGATTTTATGAGTAATTCAAGTTATATAAGAATTTCTTGGATTCCTGGAAATAATCCCCCAATGGATCTTAGTACTTTACATTATATTACAGTTTCTATTAATCATAATGCCGAAAGAGAAGATATAATTCATATTGCACAAGATACAAATCAAGAACTATATAAGTATACAAAAGGTATTGAATTTGATAAAGATATTAAGGATTTACTTTCATGAACTTATGGCTGCTATTAGCCGCGTTTAATTGCCCGGCTACCTTAACCTATAATACCTCTAATTTGCCTTGGAATGCCCATGACACGGAAGTTATCTCAGAAGCTAGTATTCGTTGCCAACAATTATTCAAAGAAAGTCCTTGCCTTTCTAGGCTGATTAAGGTAGACTTTAATACATATCACGCATATTGCGGAAAGGGAAAACAATGAAATGGGATTTAAAACAGTTTCTTAAAGTATTTGGAACATTAACAGTTATTTTAACATATATGTTTGTAGCTTTATTTATGTTTTTGAATGGCGATCATTTCTCTAATTTATTCAATATCATTGTATATTTAATTATGTTTACTCCAATTTTTTATGCAATTGGATTAATTCCAAAGGAAAAATCAAATGAATAGTCCATATCTACATTTAGCTCTAATGCTTTTAAACTTGTATTGTGCGCTTGTTTGGAACACACAATTTGCAGGCTTGAATTTTTTCGCAGCCGGATTTGCACTCTCAACAGCTTTGCAAATCTTTGTCTTAAGAAAGCTATCAAAAAGTGATCAGTAAAAAAGAATTTCTTAAAGCTAATTCTGATATAATTGAAAAACTCATGAAAGAATACGGAATTGATGAGTTTCAAATTAATTGTAATGGATATACAAGCCAAAGAACATTTCCAACAGCTTCAGCTTTTGGAAATTATCCAAGTACTGGTAATAATTCTGTGAGTATTGCTTTTTCTTTTAATAAATCTGATTTCGAAGGATTTAAAGATGAAATCAAAAAAGATGCTTTTTCTTCTGACATTAATTCTTTGCTTGATTCCCCAAAAAAGCCTCGCAAACGAAACAAGAAACCGCATCGCAGTAATTGACACCGGAATATCCTCTGATTTTCCAAGAGATTTCTTATGCTCAGAAGGACATAAAGATTTCACTGGAGAAGGACTGCAAGATGTTCGTTTACACGGTACTCTTGTATCCTATATCCTTGCTCATTATATAAATCCCCAAAAAACCTGTCTTGTAATTCTAAAATATTGGACAAATGGAAGTGATAGTAATGCCTGGAATTATTTACAGGCATTAAAATTTGTATCTGAAGGGAAGTTCTTCGCGCTCAATTTATCGTTAGGCGGCGACGGAATTTTACCCTTAGAAAAAGAATACATACAGAAGATCCTGGATAACGGAACAATTATCTCAAATGCAGCAGGAAATCAGCATATTGACCTATCTAAAACCTGTACAGTTTGGCCTGCTTGTTATAAAATACTGAATTTTGTTGTTGCATCTTGTAAAGATAGTGTGGTAGAATGGTATTCCAATTACAATAGTCCTGTAAATGCTTGTGAATATGGAACTCAGGAATATGCAGGAATTCGTAATAGAGGTACAAGTTTTAGCTCCCCTGTATTCTTAGGGAAATGGATTAAAGCTCATGAATAAATTTAATCCTGGGGATGAAGTAATTTGTGTGGGAAATTTCAATAGAAGTGAAACTATTGGAACAGTTCGTATAGTGGAAGAAATTTTGAATAAAAAAGATGGTTGGGTAAATGATTTTCGTACAAAAACCGGAGATATACACGTATTTAGAGATTTTGAATTATATAAAGCACTAATTTTTGATAAAGATATGGAAGAACTTCTAAAATGAAAAAGTTTAAAATAGGAGATGAAGTTATTGCTATCAAAATAGAAGATGATAGCGAATATAAAATCGGTGATATTTTTACTATAGAACAAAGAAGTTTAGCAAGCAATTTTATTCGCATTAAAAAAGGTGTTTATGCTTATGAAAAGAATTTTGTATTATATAAAGATTATAAATTTACTCAAGATGTAAAGGAGTTATTGAAATGAAAAATAGAGATTTGATGTTAGATTTACATTATGCTAGTAAAAAGTATATTTATGATAGAATTGAAACTGATAAGGATAAGAAAACATTCCTAATCACTCATGCTAATATTCATCATTTTCTTAGGTATTCCGAAGATTATTATGATTTTCATAAGAGAATTATGGATTACTCAAATAGGTTGGAAGCCGAGCGTGCTAAAAAATGGACGCGAGCATTTATTAACTTAAAGTATGAATGGCTCGCCATTGATAATTGTTGCGATATTGTTAATTCTCTAGACAAGAGATTTGGAACATGAATAAAAAATTAGAAAAATTAATTGCTAAAAGACCTTCTAAAAAATCTAAACAAGGATATGATTTGATTTTTAAAGGAGTTTTAAAATTAATGGAATTAGATCCTAAAAAATCTACTCCAGAAGGAAAACTTCTTTTATCTGTATGTAAATGTATGGAAAAATATGAGAAGGTTTATTGGAATGTTTAAAGAAGGTGATATTGTAATTGCGATTCAGGATAGTGAATACGGTCATTATAAAAGAGGACAAACTTATACTGTAGATTCTGTAAAGACTCTCGATTCAAATAATTTTAGTATAAAAGAAAATGAATTTAAACCTTTTATTAAGAATTTTAAATTAAAAAAAGAAGCCGATTTTACAAAAGATATAAAAAAACTATTGGAATAAACATGTTTAAACCTGGTGATGAAGTTATAGCTATTAGAGATAGTCCACACGGATTATATAAAACGGGTAATATTTTTATAATTAAAAGTGTAGAACCACTATCAATTTTTGATAAAGATGAAATAAGATTAAATTTTAATAATACAATTCCAAGAGCTTTTGCTAAAAATTTTATTACAAAAAAAGAACATGATTTTAATAACAACATGAAAGATCTATTGAAATGACAAAATTTTCAGAAACTATCTTCAATCAGAAATACGCCCATACAAAAAAAGGACGTTTAGAAACTTGGGATGAAATGTCTAAACGTGTTTCTTCTAATGTTCTTAAATCCGTTGATGCTAAAAAATCTCTTATCCGAGAAGTTGAACAAATTATTAAAGAAAAGAAGTTTATTCCAGGAGGTAGATATCTGTATGCCTCTGGAAAACAATATCACCAAACTCAAAATTGTCTTCTTTTAAAAGCTGAAGATTCTCGAGAAGGCTGGGCAGATTTGCTTCATAAGTCTTCTTCCGCTCTTATGACTGGAGCGGGAATTGGAGTTGATTATTCTGACATTCGTCCAGAAGGAAAACTCATTAGAAAAACTGGAGGAACAAGTACAGGTTCTTTAGCTTTAATGCAAATGGTGAATGAAGTGGGTAGAGGCGTAATGCAAGGTGGATCTAGACGCTCTGCAATTTGGGCAGGATTAAATTGGAAAAATGCAGATATTCATAAGTTTATTACAATGAAGAATTGGGAACCTGCGGTGCGCGATTTAAAGGCGGCGAATTTCAATTTCCCTGCAACAATGGATGGTACAAATATTTCTGTACAACTAGATGATGAATTTTTTGAAGCTTTTCATAATGAAAAACATTCTTTACATATCCATGCACACTCAGTATATTGGGCAACAATTTCACAAATGTTAAAAACTTCTGAACCTGGATTTTCAATTGATATAGGAGAAAATAAAAATGAAACCCTCCGTAATGCCTGCACTGAAATTACTAGTCGTGACGACAGTGATATCTGTAACCTTGGCAGCATCAACCTCTCTACTATTACAAATCTTAGTGATATGGGTAGAGTTACCAATCTTGCAACAGCTTTTTTACTTGCCGGTACCGTGTATTCTCACGTTCCTTACCCTAGAGTGGATCAAATTCGTAGTAAAAATCGCCGCCTCGGACTTGGATTAATGGGAGTTCACGAATGGCTTTTAAAGAATGGAAAAAAATATGGTCCTGACCAAGATTTACAAAAATATTTGGAAATCTATCAAACGAGTGGTAAATTCGCGAAACAATATGCGAAAAACTGGGATTTATCTTGTCCGGTAAAAACAAGGGCAATCGCACCCACAGGATCGATCAGTATTATCTCAGAAACTACTTCTGGGATTGAGCCTTTATTCTGTTCAGCTTATAAACGAAGATATAGAAAAGGAACTTCTGATTGGCATTATCAGTATGTAATTGATCCTATCGCGCAAAAATTAGTGAGCGCGGGAATTAACCCCGATGATATAGAAGATGCTTACACGCTCGCCAACGATGTTGAGCGGCGTGTGTCCACCCAAGCCTGGATTCAACAATACGTAGACCATGCAATTTCTTCGACAATTAATTTACCTAGTTGGGGATCTGAACAAAACAACGAAAGTACAGTGAAAGATTTCGGTAATATGTTAATTAAACATTTACCGAGTTTACGAGGTATTACTGTATACGCTGATGGAAGCCGTGGCGGTCAACCTTTAACTTCTGTAGCTTATAAAGAAGCCAGTGAAAAATTAGGTGAAGTTTTCATAGAACAAGCTGATATTTGTGACATTTCCGGTAAAGGTGGACCTTGTGGTAGTTGATAAATTAGAAAATTTAGAAGATATACAAAATGTTATTTGTAAATTTATCAGAGATTTTGGAGTACAAGATATTGATTTAAAGGTTTCTCCTGATTTATTTCATGAATTATGTTTAATGCGTTTTAATACTGTAATAAATGGTTATCCAACCGAAAATATGGAATATACAGCATTATCTATTTGGCATCCTGGCGGAAGATCAAATGTGCAAGCTGTTGACAATATTCCCCCAGGAACAATGTATATTATAGCTAATGAAGAAGAATGGGAAATTATAGCAAAAGGAATTCAATTTAATAATGATATGAAAGACTTATTAAATTGAGCTTGACTTATGACTGAAGTGCAATTACAATATATTAAGGAAAATGAAGAATATTGCTGGGAATGGCTTAATAATCCTTCAGGTTATTATTTAATATTTCCAGTTAGAGTAGATTATGATGATGGTTTGGCTTTTAGCCATAGTAGTTATTCATATCAACAACATGAATTAACTAGAGAAGATCTTAAAGAGTACTTTAAGAATAAACAATTTGATAAAGACATGAAAGGTTTGTTAGACTAATGTCATTTACAGGTATATTTGGAGGTCAGGGAGGTATTGGAACTAGCGCGCAAAATTCAGCGAACGCCGCGAATCAACAAGCTAATCAGCAAATTTCACAACAACAGATGCAAGCCCAACAAGGGTATCCTTCCCAAGTATTTATTCCATCTGGTACAACAATTAATGGAACTACAACAGGAGGATTACTTGGTTATCCCCCTACATATACTCAAAGTTATCAGTATCAATATACTCCAGAACATAGAATTCAAGGAGTTACAGAAGCAATTATTGGCTATTCTTTATACGAGAATGGAATTCCGAAGGAACAACACGAAAGCTTCATTGGAAAGCACCATGTAAAACTGCTCGAGTGCTATCACAAAGATAATTATGCACAAACATTAACAAATTTGAAAGAACTGGTTAAACAGCTTAAATTTGACGGTGAAATGTCTAGTTTATTGGATGATTAATATGGAAAATAATATGCGTGGTAAAATTCAAGTTGAACTTCAAGCCATTTATGGAACTGATAGGGATATTGCAGAAAGTGCATGGACTAGTAGTTTAGATAAAGCTAAAAAAGAAGCACGTACAGATGAAGATATAAAACGTATTGTGGAAATGCTTGCAGATAAAGGCCATTCTGTACCATTTGAAAGTATTAATTTTCGTTTCTGGATTAGAATGCCAATTTTCGTAGACCGGCAATTTCAAACTCATCGGATTCAATCCTCAAGTGGACTTTCTGGACGTTATAGAACAATGCCTGATGATTATTTTAGTATTCCAGAAGATGTATCAGCAATTTTAAGGAAAGCTGGTTGTGAAGAAGCGGAAGAAGAATATTTTGATGCTTGTGAATCTGCTTATAATGGATATATGGCTTCTTTATTCTCTTTAAAGAATGCAGAAAAAGATAAATTTATAACAAATGATGAATTTAAACGTGCTCGCGAAATTTTACGCGGGCAATTACCAGTATGTGGAATGACTGAAAGAACAACAGTGATGAACTTACGTTCATTTGCAAACTTCTACAAACTACGCTCTAAGTCGGATGCTCAACCTGAAATACAGCTTGTTGCTAAATTGATGTTGGAAGCAATTAAGGCTTCTGGGAAAATTCCAGTGGCTTTAGAATCTTTGGAGAAAAACTCTTGGCAGATTTAGGATTCATATTCTATCATCATATTCAAGCATCTCCTATTAAGAATGACGATAGTCTTTCTAATGAAGTTTATGCAAATGTTATGGAAAAATATAGTTATAGAATGCAAGAAGATGAAATTCATTCACTTATAGAAAAAGAAATTAAACAGGTTTATATTAAATATAAAGCTAAGACATTTGATAAAGAAATGAAGGATTTTTTAGAATGAATATAAAAACCTGGCCAGACAGTGCGCTTTCTAAAAAATGCGCTCCTGTTGAAAAATTCGACGAACGCCTAACCAATCTTTTAGAAGAATTAACCGATGTTCTTAAAGATGAGAAGGCATTGGGAATTTGTGCAAATCAACTTGGCTTCTTGGAATGTGTGTTTTTAATTAAGCTTAAAAACGAAGAAATACTGGAAATTGTAAATCCTGAGATTTTAGAACAATATGGGGAACAATTTGGACCTGAAGGGTGCCTCAGCTTCAGAGGTATTTTTCCCAATATTAAACGTGCTAAAAATGTTCATGCTAAATGGAAAAATAGGAATGGAGAAGAAAAAGAAGGGGTTTTTTACGATTTAGAAGCCCGTGAATTTCTTCATGAATTTGATCATACTTTAGGGAAAACCTTATTGGATAATGTTAATCGCGCCGAAAGAAAACGAATTTTGAAGGAGATGAAATGAAATTTCTCCAAATAGCTGTATTATTTGCTTTAATTGGTAATCTTATTTTACTCTTGCATATTTCAAGAATTAATGATAATCTTGAGTTTATGTATAGATGGAATATTGTAAAAACTATACGTGCTAATGATTTTGAAGCTAGGATTAAACTTTTAGAACAAAAGTTTACACATGAAACTAATAAGTGAAACATTAAAAGCGTTGGTAATTACTCTAGGACCAATTTTGTTCCTAGATTATCTTTGTTCTAGACTTCCGTATTTCAGAATGGAAGCAATGTTAATTTGTACCCTTATTTGGGTGGATATTTTGTATAGATACTTTTGGATAAAAAAATAATGCATACAATATTAGAAATTGCAGCTGATGTTCTTTCTAGACGTAAAGGTGGAATGGAACATCTTACAGTTGAAGAAGGATTGGCAATAGGGGTATTAAATCAATATAATACTCTAGAAGAAGCTTATAAACTTCTTAAACAAGTAGATAGAGATCATAGTTATGTTGCCAAAGAAATACGTGAATGGCTTGATAAATATGAAAAAGATAATGAAAATTGTCATCCATGTCATGAAAGATGTAAACATAGGCCAGAAGGAATGTAAATGAATAAACTCTCACACAGTGCATCTAACATTTTCATGGATTGTCCAGAGAAATATCGGCTACATTATCAACAACGTCTTCGCTCAAAAACACAGAGCGCGGCGTTATTTTTTGGCACGGCTATAGACAAAGCTGTAGGAGCTATGTTTATTAATGGTGATTATAAGAAGGTTTTTGAAGATACATGGATGACTCAAGAACTTAATGGTAAAATGATTGATTTGGCTGGAAGTACACAAATTGTATATGCTGAATCTGATTATGATGAAGAACTTATACATGATGATGCTTTTCAAAATCTATGCAATGATTATAAATTACAAGATAAATTAGCTGTAATTTTATCAGTTAATGCTATTTATGATAAGAAGAAAGAAGTTGGATTTGAAGGATTAACTCTAGATGAAAAATCTCTTCTAAATGAAGCTAATTGGTATTGCCTTTTAGAAAAAGGTAAAATTATGCTTGAATGTGTTAAAAAACACATTATGCCTAATATTACTGAAGTATTATCGCTCCAAGAAGCGATAAAGTTAGAAAACTCCGAAAAAGACGCTATTACAGGATATGTAGACATTGTATGTAAATGGAAGGATTCTCCTACCCCTATTATCTTTGATTTCAAGACTGCTACAAGACAATACGATTCTGACGCTGTTCTAAAGTCTCCACAATTGGCTTTATACACCCATGCACTTTCAAAGAAGTATAATACTAATACTGCAGGATTTATTGTTCTTCATAAAACGATTAAGAAGAATAGAACAAAGATTTGTGAAAAGTGCTCATTTGATGGATCTGGAACGCGCCATAAAACTTGTAGCGCGGAATTACCTACTCCAGGTACAAAACTTAAGTCTATTCGCTGCAATGGAGAATGGAAAGAAACCATTACCCCAGAAGCCACATTCCAAGTATTAATTAATGAAATTCCAGCTCAAATACAGAATTTAATTGTTGAAAATATGGATGTTATTAATGAAAGTATTAAAACTGGGATATTTCCGAGAAACTTGGGATCGTGCATAAAAAATTATGGTAAATGCCAATTCTATAATAAATGTTGGCTTGGTTCTAATGAAGGATTAGTAAAATTAGATGAAAATACTACAAATAAGAAATAATACTCTTCTTTTTGATGATGAAGATATTGAAAAAATAAAAGGATATAGAATTGACATAACTAAATCAAGAAATAATTATTTTGCTGGAATTTGTATTAATGGGTTAAAGTCTTTAATTCAAAGATATATACTAAATTTTCCAGATGGTAGAATTAAATTTAAAGATGGAAATAGATTCAATTTTCAAAAAAGTAATCTAATTATTATTTTGAATACACAAGAAACTAAAAAAGAATATAGAAAACAATGGTATAGTGAAAATAAAGAATATGTAAATGAAAAAGCTAGAATTTGGCAAAAAGCGAATCCTGATAAATATAAGCAAATACAAAAGAAGTGTAGAGAAAAAAATAAAGAACAATTAAAAAATCACAAAAAAGAATATAGAGCTAGACCAGAAGTTAAAGCTAAATATAATAAGTATTATATAACAAAAAGACGTGAAATTCATTATAAGTATATGTATACAAAGAAGAAATCTAAAGAAAGAAAATTAGATTTCGATTTAACTGAAGAACAATATATAAATTTAGTTGACAATTTATGTTATTACTGTCAAACTTCATATAGGAAAGAATGTGGAACTGGTTTAGATAGGATTGATAATAAAAAAGGATATGTTAATGGGAATGTTCTTCCTTGTTGTGGAAGTTGTAATAAAACAAGAGGAGATAGATTTACAGTTAAAGAGACTAAGGTAATGATAGATGCTTTAATGGAGTATCGAAAATGTTCAAATGGCTGAAAAGAAATAAAACAAAAGTCTTGACAACTGAAACAAATGTTGTTAATATTATAACAATCAAAGGAGAACAAATGTCACAAGCAGATCTTAAACCTGGAACCGTAGTAAATGCTCCGGTTTTTACAGACACCGCAATTGGTGTTTTTCGTGATTTGAAAAAGGGCGGTTGGTGGTTAGCAAAAATTCGTTATAATCCAGAAACTGGTGAAGTTGGAAAACTTGAAAAAGAACATGCTGGAGATGAAAGAATGATTGCAAACGAACGTTTTAAAATTACTGCTATTAAAGAAAAGGTGGTTAGTTAATATGTTAATTCTACTTGTTAGTACTTATTGGTTGTTTATGGCTATTAGTTTTGGATTCTTTTCAAAACTTCTTTATACATTGAATCCTAATGCAGCTTTGATTATTATCGGATTCTTTTTGTTGGCAAAAGTTACAAAAGCAATTGCTAAAGTAAATGTCACAAGAATTGTTGCTGAGAAACAAGCACTTCTTATTAAAGAATGGGAAGCAAAGAAAACTCCAGAGCCAACATTCCCAACAGAAGTTAAAAAGGATGTTCTATGAATAATGTTGTAACTCCAATTACTGCTCAACAATTACAAAGACAGGATTTTTCAGGTTATGGGCAAGGAAGTAATCAAACTGTTACTTATACCCCTTATTACAACTATACACAAGGAACTGATATGGTAATGTCTCCAAGTATTCTAAAAATTACGCCCGCGCTGCTTAAAGCACAGGGTAAAATGGCTAATGCAGTAAAAGATGCTAAAAACCCGTTCTTCAAGTCTAGCTACGCTGATCTGAACGCAGTAAGAGAAGCTTGTACCCCAGCTTTGCATGAGAATGATATTCTTGTCCTTCAACCTATGGTTCAAAAGGATGGAAAGTCTTTTGTGCGAACTCTTCTTCTTCATAGCAGTGGGGAGTATTTGGGAAGTGATACAGAAGTTGTATGTGCAAAACAAAATGATCCTCAAGCTCAAGGATCTGCAATTACTTATGCACGTCGATATGGTTTGCAAAGTTTAGTATCTTTGGGTTCTGCGGATGATGATGGGGAAGGTGCGATGGCCCGTTCTTCTAAACCAAGCGAGCCACGCAAGGCAAAAACAGCGCCACGTCCTACATTCTCACAGAATACAACAGAAACACCTGAAGAGGAATGGTCGTAATATGTCAGAAGAAGCTAAAACATTAGAAATTTTAGATGAATCTATGCAAAATCTGAATAATGGTAAAGTTGGAGATATTGTAAATCCATTTGAGAATGTCGGTGAACAGCTAGATATTACACCTGCTATGGAACAGGTGAAAAATTCTTCTCCAGAAAATCAAGCAGGTATTGCTGGACTTGAAGCTAATGCTCAAAAGGATGTTACAGATCCTACATATGATCCAATGGCTGGAGCTATGACAGTATTTGGACTTTATGGACCTGCATTGAATAATCTCATTGACCGCATGTCTGTACGTCAATTGAAACGCTTCGCAAAAGCCTTGGTGAAATATCCACTAGAAGGTAATGAAGTAAATCAAAAAGATCCTGTTCAAGTGGAAGCTTATAAAATTGCCGACAAAATGATCCAGAGTAAATTTTTGTTAATTTTGTCCACTGCTTTCGAAGAAAAACAGAGACAAGAAATGGCGAAAAAAGAATTTCAAAAAACACAGGAAGAAGCAAAAGTTCTGTCAGATAATGCGACAGAAGTTCTTCCAATTACTGAAGAGGTTAAAAATGGCTAAGGGAACTGGAAAATGGACTAAGGTCGGCGTAGTTATGAAGAAAAAAGGAAAGCCGGGCAGTTATGTACTTCTTGGAGATGAAAAGAATCCAAAAGAAGAATACCGTACTACTGTAGAAATCCGAGTTAAGGATCATACAGGAAAAGTTGTTGCTCAAACCAAGAACGGTTTCCTACAAATTACCGATCCACGTAATCGTAAAGGTATTACAGAAGAACAAGCAGAAAAGATTCCAAGTTTTATTGAAGCTGAATTGTATTTTGTTGAAAATGACTAATAATTAATGCTGGAGTTTACTGTAAAAAGTAATTCTTACGACAAGATGCGATAATTGCTATAATAAGGTAGTTTTTGTCAACTGAATTTACTACTTATTAACGTAAATCAGAATATATGAATGTTATCGAAGTTGCAAAAGTTCTTGACCGAACATGAAGCAGCCTCCAGCAAATTTTCTAACCCAGACCTCCTCCTTTCTGTTATTGGCGGCTTCACTGGGTTCCCGCCTTCATTTTTTAGAGGAGAAAAAGTGGAAATGTATAAAGTATTAGCATATGGTTCTTTAAGTGCAAAACGTGTTCTTCTTCCAGAAGAAACAATTCACGACTATATTAAAGACAAAAATAAACCTTCTTTTATTTCAGCATTCAAATACAATGAAAAACAGTATAAAGATTTTAATCAAGTTGGTTCAATTAGCGGTATTAATGATGTTGTCGGCAATACTCTTTATTTTGATTTTGATAGTGCGACTGATTTAGAAGCTGCAAAATTTGACACTATTGGATTACTTCATTCATTAATTGCAGAAAATATAGATTTAGAATGTGTTCAACTTTATTTCTCAGGAAATAAAGGATTCATGGTTCAGGTAGAAATTGATCGAGATTTAACTCCAGAACAAATTAAATATCTTTGTATTGATTATTTTGGTAAAAATTTAAAAACTTTAGATGTTAAAATTTACGATGCCGCGCGCATTATCCGTGTACCCTTTACAAAACATGAAAAAGGTTTATATAAAATTCCTTTAGATATTTCAACATTTCAAAAAATGTCTATTGAAGAAATTAAAAAACAAGCCAAAACCCCAGCTACAGCTTTTTATAAAGAATATAATATTGTAAAATTTAATAAAGTTTGGTTAGCGGGCTTTAAAAAAGTTGAAGCCGCTGCACTTAAGCCGAAGGCACTAACGGCTATTCCCCTAAAGCCGTTAAATTGGAAAGCTTGTAAATGGAACCTTTTCCAGGGTAATTTTCAAGAAGGTGAAAGACATCATGCAATGATGATACTCGCCGCTACATTAAGGGGTATGGGAAATGATGAGATTTCAACGTATCATATGTGCAAATCTGCAATTGAAAAGCAATCAACGCGCACAGGAACAGAAAAGTTCGATAAAGATGAACTATGGAACAATATTATCAAAAAGAGCACCTTTGGTCCTAACTGGGACGGAGGAACTTATTCCTGTAAAACTGATGCCTGGTTACAATCCTACTGCAAATCACTTGGAACTCACGGATGCACAGAAAAAGACAAAGAGAATAAAACTATCCCTATCACCAAAGCATTCGATTATTTTAAGGATTACGCTGAAAATATTGACGCACTTACAGTCAAGACGGGTATCCCAAGCCTAGATAAAGAGATCCGGTTAACAATTGGTATGCTTGTTGGAATTGTAGCTCCTCCTAGTAGTGGAAAAACCTCTGTAGCCCTCCAGATGCTTAATAGCATGTCCAAGAATGACACACAGAGCGTTTTCTTCTCATATGATATGTATCACTCCCTTGTATTCCAGAAACTCATCCAGAAGCATTTTAACCTACCATCTGAAGAGATTTTTAAACGGTTTAAAGCTAAGGACGAGACTTTTCAGGCTCAAGTTACTGAGAAATTGAAAGAAGAATACAAAAATACACAATTCTGCTTTGAAACTGGGCAGACAATTGAAGAAATGATGAGAACTATTGATGAAGTTCAAGATACAACAGGGAAGAAAGTCCGTTTTATCGTTGTCGATTATAATGAACTTATTATTTCTGATAAGTCTGACTCTACTGCGGCATCCGCACATACAATCCAGAGTTTACGTACTATTGCAAATGTATACAACGCTTGTGTTGTTGTATTACTTCAACCTAATAAGCTAAATGCTGATCCTTCTGAGGAAATTACAACCTATCAAGCTGCAAAGGGTTCTTCTAGTATTGCTCAAGCTGTTTCTGTGATGTTTAGTATTAATCGCCCTGGATTTGATCCTAGAAATCCTTCAAACGATAGGTTCTTGACAATTAAGTGTTTGAAGAATAGAATGGGTAATGTATTCTCTATTCCCCAGCATTGGGAAGGTTTAACTGGTGAAATTAGAGATTTAACGTATGAAGAAGAAAAAGCTTTAGCTGATTTAATGGCTAAAAAGAAAGCAGATAAAGAAAGTCAAGGAAGTTGGGATTAAATTATGGCTAAAATCTCTTTAATGGAAAAATTTGTTGGACAATATGTAGATGTTCTTGCTGATGTTTCTGTTTCTTTAAGAAATGAGACAGAAGAAGGAATGTTTGAAAAAAACAAACCTTATGTCATTTCTGGATATTTTACAGGATATGACGATGAGAATATTTACATTGGAACTGAGGAAGGAACAATTTCAGATTGCTTTAATAGACAATATGTTGTTCATATTGGCATCTCAAAGCCTTATGATAAATATGAAAGTATTTTAGACGGAGTGCAAACCCCCTCTGATGAAAACTTCAACTAAAGTTATACATGCTCCTTCACCAGATGGAAATATTTGGTGTGGATTAAAACGAAATGATGTTGTCCATGTTAATGCATGGGCAGCAATTACATGTATTGATTGCTTAGAATCTGGGTTTGCCCATCCCACCGACAATTCCCATTGGTTTGAGAATATTCATAAACGTATTGATGAATTAAAAGGTGGACAATTCGATAAAGATATGGTAGAATTGCTCAATGAATGAGATTATCTTCGGCAAAGCTCAAAAAGAAAAGATTGTGAGCATAGAAGCTCATGATGATATTGTCGAGATTTTCTATGAGCACTCACCTGGCCAAATAACTCACGAATGTATTCCACATAGATCCTGGCTTCTTTCTTCCCAGAAATTAGATGATAAATTCGCCCGTTTAAAAGGAGATTTACATTATAAATATGGCCGCCAATTTTTAACGCGCGAAGAATTTGTAAAAGCACGTAGTTATTATAGACACAAGGACATATTTTCAATTTGGAATGCTAAGGAATCTTGCGCCGTTAAAGATGGCTACAGTAGCTTCCTTGGAATGAATCCGCAAGATGTATCTCTCCTTTCTTTCGACATTGAAACAACTGGCCTAGATCCACATAAAACAGATGCTAAAGTTCTACTTATCAGCACAACATATCGCGCTGGGAATAAAATTGAGAGTAAGTTATTCTCCTATGACCAATATAATAGTCAAGGTGAATTACTCACTGACTTCTGTCTTTATGTATATGAGAAAAATCCTAGTGTACTTCTAGGTCACAATATTTTCTGTTTTGATCTTTTTTATATGAGTGAAATCGGGAAAAAAGAGGGAATTAAACTCCTTTTAGGAAGGGATGGAAGTGATGCTAAATTCGAAAATTATGAAAAGAAGTTTAGAGTGGATGGTAGCAGGGATTTGCATTATACCAATTGTTTGGTCTATGGAAGGGAATTGGTGGATACTCTTTTTCTCAGTATTCGGAGTGATATTGGCCGAAAATATAATTCATACGGATTAAAGAAGATTATTGAACAAGAAGGTTGGGAACTTCCGGGCAGAACTTTTTACGACGCACAAACCATACGCTTTAATTATACAAATCCTGTAGAATGGGAAAAAATAAAGAAGTATTGTAAAGAAGACGCTTTAGACGCAATTACTCTATATGATAAATTCATTCCTCCATTCTTCTACATGAATCAATCTGTAGCAAAAGGCGGATTTCAGAATCTTCTACAATCTGCAACAGGCAGTCAACTTAACACTATTATGATGCGCGCTTATTTACAACAAGGACATTCCTTACCGAAAGCTGATGAAGGATATCCTTTTGAGGGTGCTATTAGTTATATGAAACCTGGTATATACAATAATGCTTTTAAAATTGATGTAAATTCATTATATCCGTCACTAATGCTTGAATACAAAATATTTCCCCATAGTAAAGATCCAAAAGAATATTTTCCTTTTATTGTACAATATTTTTATGATGAGAGATTAAAAAATAAGAAACTAGCTAAAGAAACTGGTGAGGAATATTATTCTCATTTAGAACAAAGTCAAAAAATTCAGATAAATTCTCTTTATGGATTCATGGGAGCACCAGGATTACTTTTTAATCATATACAAGGAGCATCCGAAGTTACAAAAAAAGGTAGAGATGTTTTAAAATTTACTATTGAATGGGCAACTGGAGAAAGTTATGAGTGCTGGAAGACCTAAGGGTTCAAAAGATTCTATAAAAAGAAAAGGAAGATTACCAAAAGAAACAGTTAAAATGCTTGGTAATAAATACGGTAAATTATTAATTTTAAGAATGGCCGACAATTGGACTGAAAATACACATATCAGAATGCCATTAATTTGTCAATGTGATTGTGGTAATATAAAAGAAATGTGTGCTTATGATATTAGATATAGAAAAGTGTATTCTTGTGGATGTGCTCAATTAGAATGGGCAACTAAAGGTCAAATTAAGTCTAATAATCATGCTGCAAAACAGAAACTATATAATACATATAAATCAGGAGCATCAACAAGAAATTTAATTTTTAATTTAACAAAAGAACAATTACTAGACATTTCTTTAAAAAATTGCTATTATTGTAATATTGAACCAAAAATGATTTCAAAAACTAAAGGTGGATCAATAGTTTATAATGGTATTGATAGAGTTGACAATTCAAAGGGGTATGAATTAGATAATGTAGTTCCTTGTTGTTGGGATTGTAACATTTCAAAAGGTAGTACTAGTCTTAATATTGCTGAAAAGATGATTAATTTTATTAAGGTGAAAAATGAGTCATGATTTTAATGTAATAGGAGCAGATACAGATTCTATCATTTTTTGTAAAAAAGATGGTTCTGTTTTTGATAAAAATGAACAAGAAGAATTACTTAATGAAATTAATTCATTACTTCCAAAAAATATAGTATTTGCGCATGATGGTATTTTTCCAAAAGTAATATCTTTAAAAACTAAAAATTACATTCTTAAAGATGAAAATGGTAAGATTAAATATAAAGGAAGTAGTTTACGCAATCCTAGTTTGGAACCTGCCCTTAAAGAATTTTTAGAGCGCACCGTAACTGCTATTTTGGAGGATAAAACTAATTTTGAAGAAATATACAAAGAATATGTTAAAGAAGCTTTAGATATTAAGGATATTAAACGTTGGGTAACGCGCAAGACCATTTCTTCAAAGACATTAGAATCAGAACGTACAAATGAAAGTAAAATTCGGGATGCTATTGAAAATACAGAATATGTAGAAGGTGATAGGATTTTTGTATATTTTGCTGATGATTTATCTTTAAAACTCTCAGAGAAATTTGATGGAAAATATGATAAGAAAACTTTACTTGTGAAACTTTTCAAAACCACCGATAGATTTTCTACAGTTTTGAACACTAAAGAACTTTTTAAGAATTATGGGCTTAAAAAACATCAGGAGGAATTAAATGCAATTATCTCCTGAATTAATTGAAGCTTTTGAACAAAGAGAAAATAGACAAGACCTATACAAATATTCTATTACGAAATATATGGAACCTGGAGAAACTATCTTTTTAGAGGAATATCCATATCCACATAATGGAGCTAATTATATTGCATCAGTTATTATTCATAGAAATGATGGAAAAACAAGTATTTATTGGAATATGAATCCAAAAAGATTAGCAGAATTTTTAGAATTTAAGTATGAATTTGAAGGTGGAAAAAAGTTTGATAAAGATATGAAGGATCTTTTAACATGAATTTAATTGATGTTAAAATAGGAGATATTTTGAAACATCCCGGATATCCAGACAGTACTAATCCAATTAAATATTTTGATGATATAAATAAAAAAATTATATTTGAGAATAACAGTTATATTTCATTTGAAGAATTAGATGGTTTTGAACTTTGTAAAAATTATAAATTTGATAATGACATAAGGGATTTATTAGATGTATAGAACAAACGACAGACAACAAGACATACGGCATCTAAATTTCCTCTTCGATGATGTAGGCATTGGAGATTCAATTGCAGCCCTTCCTGCTTTGAAATACATCTACGATATCCATACACATATTATAATGCATATCTGGGTGCCTGATTATTTCTATGATGTCGCCGTTAGATCTTTACCAATAGATAAACGGCGAGTTATAATCAGACGAATGAGTGAAGCTAAGAATAAATATAATGAACATTTCCCAGGACGTAGCTTTAAGCTCTTTAATTATATTGCTTTAGCCACACATCCTACAACTACAGCTTTCTTTAATTTTATTAACCGTGAAGTTGAAGATAAATATAAGAATTATCTTCAGTTCGATACTTCTGATCAAGACATTAAGAAATTTGAGCTTCCTGAGAAGTATGTTGTAATGCCCGTCGCTTTTACTACAGAAGTAAGACAATTCCTTCCTGAGCACATTAATAAGATTGTCTTATATCTCAAAGAACGCGGATATACAACCGTTTTCTTAGGTAAAAAAGCAACATACAACGGTATTAATTTCACAATTGAAGGACAAATAGATAATAAGATAGATTTTACAAAAGGTATTGACTTATTGGATAAAACGAGTATACTGGAAACTAGGGAGATTATTAAGAATGGTAAGTTTATGGTAGCCCTAGACAACGGTTTAGTACATTTAGCCGGAACTACGGATATTCCAGTAATTTGTGGTTATACTAGTGTAACTCCTGAAACACGAATGCCCTTTAGACATGATAAATTGGGATGGAATTTTTATCCTGTACAACCTCCAGCATCTTTAGA
>PLXT01000143.1:23992-24116 GCA_003151535.1 Methanobacterium sp. | reverse complement strand
ATTTTTTCTAATAGTTTCAATTCTTTGATATCTTCCATAGTTTGTCCTCATTTGTTAAAGTTATCAGGACATTTAATATTATTCTTGAATCTGAAAGTTATTATATTATAGAGAATTTCTATAA
>PLXT01000143.1:0-23929 GCA_003151535.1 Methanobacterium sp. | reverse complement strand
TGAGGTTAATAGAAATTCTCTATAGGACTTTTGAAACATGCTAATTAGAATAGTGATAACTGGATATATATGAAATATAAAGACTTTTTGATGAGTAAAACTAGTAGCTATTATTTTGATTAGAGTTTAGCCAGGATATTCATAGATAATAATTCATAGCAATGGTAAGACAAGTATTATATCCATATTTTTTTTAAGGTTTATTTTTAATCATTTGTAGAAGTGTTAACAATCCATCTTCCACACCCTTTCCGCTTGTTGCTACTGTGGGTATTATGGGTGTTTCTGGTTTTATGATATGATGTTCTATTGCACAAGAGTTAATATCTTGTTTGTTTGCAAATAGAACGTATGGAACATCTTTGATATTTAATTTTTTTAGTATGGTTTCGTCTACTTTACTTATTCCCTTTGAACTGTCAATCACAACTATTGCACCGTCGAGTCCTTGTGATAATATTTTCCTCATAAATTCAAATCTTTCCTGGCCCGGTGATCCAAATATATGAATTTTTTCACCTTCTATTATGGTGTTTCCATAGTCAAGAGCTATGGTTGTACCATTATATTCTATTTTAGCTTTTTTTTGGCATATGTTCTCGAGGGTGGTTGTTTTTCCAGAGTTATAGGATCCTAATACCACAATTTTAAGCTCTTTTTTTCTCATGTTCCATTTCCTGTTGTTAATTTTTTAATGATATTGGGGAAGTCTGGGAAGGAAACATTGTATACAGAGGCATCCTCTATTTTTATGTTATCAACTTTAAGTCCTATAATATAAAATGCCATGGCGAGCCTGTGGTCCATATGTGATTTTACAACTCCTCCATGAACTCCTCCATTTATTGTGAGACCATCTTTCTTTTCACTAAGCGCAACTCCTAGTTTGGATAGTTCAAGAGCACATGTATGAATTCTGTCTGTTTCCTTGAAACGTGCGTGTTCGACTCCAGTAATCTCTGTTGTACCATCTGCCATGGCACCTAATGCTGCAACAGTGGGAAGAAGGTCAGGGGCATTTTGGAGGTTTACTTCTATTCCTTTGAGGCTTCCCTGTCCAACTATCTTAACCTCATTATTTTTAACTTTAACTTCACAACCCATATCCTTAACTATTTCCAAAATGAGTTTATCACCCTGTTTAGAGTGACTTGCCAAATTTTTAATGGTTAGATTTGAATTCATTGAAGCTGCAGCTGCAATTAAATATGATGCAGATGAATAATCCCCTTCGACAGTGTAATTTTTTGATCTGTACATTTGGGGTTCTACATGGAATGAATTATTTGTTCTTTCGTAGTCCACCTTAACATTGAATTTTTCCATAAGATCTAGTGTCATATCAACGTAGGGTTTTGATATAAAATTGCCTTTAACATTAAGATCAACACAATTTTCTGCATAGGGTGCAGCCATTAATATGGATGATATGTATTGTGAACTAACATTTCCATTAATATATGTTTTTCCACCTTTAAATCCACTTTTTATAATGATTGGAGGTTTTCCATTGTTTCTGGTTGAAAATGCAGACACGCCTAGTGGTAATAGTGCATCGATCAAATCTTGCATGGGACGGGTTCTAAGTGATCTGTCACCTGTTAAAACTGTGTATCCTTCGGCTAGTGATGCTACACTAGTTAAGATTCGTAGTGTAGTCCCTGAATTTTTAAGGTCAAGAACATTCTCTGGTGTTTTGGGCTTTCCATTAACACCAGTTATCTTGCTGTAGTTATTTTGCTTATTAACATGGGATCCAAATGCTTGACATGAATTTAGGGATGCTAGTGTATCTTCAGAATACAGTGGGTCTTTTATTGTTGAAACACCTTCAGCAAGGAAAGCCATAATAAATGCTCTATGGGTGTAGCTTTTTGAAGGAGGTGCTTTAACAGTACCATCAATTCTTTCAGCTGCTTGAACCCTAAGTTCCATTAGATCACTATCTCCAGTACAATGTCCAATTCTTCAGAATGGAATATCTCAACCTTCTCACCTGAACTTCCAACAATTATCTTTCGGTCGGTAACATAATCCTCTGTTAATTTATGGCCTTCTATAATTATTTCTCCTTCCTTTTCAAGGGTTTCAGCTATTTCATTGGGATCGTTGGTCTGTAGATATTTTACAATAATTGGTGCATCTTTCTTAAATTCAGGTCCTATCTTTGACATTACAGGTGTTAACTCGACAACTCTCTCTTTAACATCGGGTTTACCCATTTCAATATTAAGATTTTTGATCCTTGTTGTACCGGTTATATCGGATTCTAGTAATTTTAATACACGATGTAATTCAGGTTCTGAAGTATAAATGGTTGCAGATGTTATGGGAATGTTTAATGGTCTTCCTGTAGCTGATTTAAATCTTCTAATATCTCCTATGATACTGACAGCTATTTCTCCAAGTTTTTCAGCTTTTTTGTCCATCAGTTCATTTACAGGCAATGGCCATGCTTGGTTATGTATGCTTTCATCACCATTTTCAAGGTAGTGATTAACTTCCTCGGTAAAATGTGGTGTTATGGGTGATAATAGTTTCAGCGATGTTGAGATTACTGTTTTTAATGTGTACCTTGCAGCGTCCTTTGATCCTTGAAGATCCTCTGAATCGGTGTAAAGACGATATTTAACAGCTTCTATGTATTCATCACAGAAATCATGCCATATAAATGCTTGTATGCTATTTCTAGCGTCTGCAAAGTTATATTTTTCAAGGTTTTCTGTTACATCAACAACTAGATGGTTTAGTTTTGAAAGTATCCAGTTGTCCATGGGGTTTAGGTTTTCAAATGCAGCTACCTCGTCCAGTTGATATTCTTCTATATGTATGTTTATGAATCTGAATGCGTTCCAAAATTTTCTAAGAAACTTATATCCATTTTTGACATCCTTCCAGTCGAAAGGAATATCTGATCCAGGTACGCTGTTTGCGGACCACAGTCTAATGCTATCTGCACCATATTCGTCGATAACAGCCTCTGGAGCGATTACATTACCACGGGATTTACTCATTTTATGTCCGTCCTCTCCAAAGACCATACCATTTACAACTATTCTATTAAATGGTTTTTTATCTGTTAGTGCTTTACATCTTAATAATGTGTAAAATGCCCAAGTCCTTATTATGTCGTGTCCTTGTGGTCTGAGATCAGCTGGATAATATTTTTTATACTCTGGTGATGGCCAACCAGCAATGACCATTGGAGTTATTGAACTGTCCATCCAAGTATCGAGAACATCATATTCTCCTGTAAAATCATTGCATCCACATTCACAAATATTTGGTGGGTTTTCTATTGAGGGGTCCACTGGAAGATCCTCAGGATCTGGCAACTTTACTTTTCCACAGTTGTTACAGTACCATACTGGTATTGGTGTTGCAAACAATCTCTGCCTTGATATACACCAGTCCCAATCCATGGAACCTGCCCAGTTCAATAGTCTTATCTTCATATGCTCAGGAATCCAATCAATTTCTTCTGTTGTTTCCTGTATTTGTTTTTCGAGTTTATTTACTGCCACAAACCACTGTTTTTTTACCAGTATCTCTATTGGAGTTTTGCATCTCCAGCAGAGACCAACATTTTGATCGACTGGTTCTTGTTTTGTTAAACATCCATCAGCTTTAAGGTCTTCAATAATAGCGGTTTTACATTCTGGAATGGATAGTCCCTTATACTTACCGGAAACTTCCTTCATCTTTCCTGTTTCGTCTATAGCTTCTATTATATTTAATCCATATCTGTTAACCCATGATACATCTGTTTTGTCACCAAAGGAACATATCATAACAGCTCCTGTACCGAATTCAGGATCAACATCTGTGTCGGTTATAATCTTCACTGGTCTGTTGTAGAGTGGTACTTCAACATTTTTTCCCTCCAGATGTTTATAACGTTGGTCTTCGGGATGTACAACAACGGCTACACAGGCAGATAATAATTCTGGTCTGGTGGTTGCTATAATCACTTTGCCATTGCCTTCTGTTTCAGGAAATTCAAGATAATTCAAATTTGTTTTATTATCATTATAATCCACTTCTGCAAAGGCTATTGCTGTTTCACAACGTGGACACCAGTTAACTGGATGAACTGCTCTGTATATCAATTCTTTATTGTAAAGTTCTAGGAACGATAGTTGTGTTTTAGCACGGTACTCTGGTGTCATGGTCACAAATTCCCTTGACCAGTCCTGTGAAAAACCAAGTGATTGCATCTGACTTTTCATCTGATTAATATTTTCATGAGTGAGGTCTATACACATTTTACGGAATTCATCACGGGATACATCATTCTTTCTAATATTGTGTATCTCTTCGACTTTTACCTCTGTTGGAAGTCCATGACAGTCCCAACCCTGTGGAAACATGACATCATAACCGGCCATACGTTTAAAACGGGCAATCATATCGATAAATGTCCAGTTTAAAACATGTCCTATATGTATTGAACCGGTTGGGTATGGTGGTGGTGTATCTATAATATACCTTGGACGTGTACCATCACCTATAAACTTGTATACATGATCTTCTTCCCATTTATTCTGCCATTCCCCTTCTTTCAAGTGATCATAATCAGCTGGTATGTTATCGTTGCTCATCTAATTCTCCTCTTAATATAAATCCAAAATAGGTAATTTTTTTTTCAGTTTTGTAAAATAATTATTCAATCTATAAATTTTATATTTATTTGTGATTTATAGATCTATAAATGTTCATGTCTTGTTAATTAAATTATATTTTGAGCCAATTCATGACAACATAAATTTATAAATACATTCTTTTGAATGATTCGTTGTCCATGTTGTAGCGTTTTACCACATTAACACTTATATTTTAAACTTAATTAGTCTTAGTGTTTTAGATGATATTTATTTTTTTATTAAATTAATAGGACTTATCTAATAATTAAATTTCACAACTTCTAGTGATTATAACTTTGAAATAACTTTTAAAAATAAAAAAAAATATATTATTATTTGAAGGTTACGTTAAAACTTTTTTAGCAATTTATATTAAAACAAAAAAACAAATTATCTATTATAGTTTATACCCTCCTAAATGTAGATTAATTTTTTTTGATAGACTATTTAAAAAAAAGGTTAAAAAAATGAATAAAAACATTGATGTGGTGTTAATAAATCCGTATGATGAAAATGCAGTCAAAAATGCGCTTGGTTTCATAACTCCACCTTTAAATCTTATGTACTTGGCATCATCATTAGAGAATGAATCCTACAGTGTAAAAATAATCGATGATGATCTTTTGCAGCAGGGTTATGAGGAAGTAGCTAAACAAATAGAAAAAATAAATCCTCCAATGGTAGGTGTCACAGCAGGAACATCTACAATTAAAAGTGCATTAAAGTATTTGGAACAAATTAAAAACATTTTACCCAATGTTTTAACCGTAATTGGAGGCCCTCATACCACATTCATGCCATATGAAACATTAAAAGGTTCAGAATATCTAGATGTGGTGGTGATGGGTGAAGGTGAAGAAACAATTGTTGAATTGGCTGATCATAAAACCAAAAATAATCATAATATTGATGACATCAAGGGAATAGTGTACAGGGATTCAAGTGATGGAAAATTAAAGACAACAGAAAAAAGACCACTCATAAAAGATCTGGACTCGATTCCGTTTCCAGCCCGACATCTTGTACCTTTTAGTGACTACGATGCAACCCAAGATCAAACAGGAGGAATAATAACTAGCAGGGGTTGTGTATACAACTGTAATTATTGCTCATCATCGTTAATCATGGGCAAAAAGTTCAGATCCAGAAGTCCGAACAATGTTGTGGATGAAATTGAAGAGTTAATAGATACATATCACATAAACGATATAGGCTTCATGGATGATACATTCATGCTCAATAAGAAGAGAGCAAGTGGAATTGCAGATGAAATCAAAGCTAGAGATTTAGATATTAGTTTTGTTGCGTCTTCAAGAGTTGACAGGGTAGATAAGGATCTACTTGAAAATTTAAAAAGTTCTGGATTAAGTACAATTTACTATGGAGTAGAATCTGGATCACAACGTATATTAGACCTCATGAAAAAAGGGATAACTCTTAAAAATGTTGAAGACGCGGTTAGGGTAGCTAAAGATGTTAATTTGAATGTTTTAACTTCATTTATACTTGGATATCCTGGTGAAACCGAGGATGATATGGATAAAACCATAGATTTTTCAACCAAACTTGATTCAGACTACTGTCAGTATTCAATTTTAACCCCATTTCCTGGCACTCCCATCTACGATGATCTAATTGAAAAAAATTTAATAGACAACGATGAATGGAATAAATACACAGTGCTGAAACCTATATTGAAATATAGTGAAATTGGCTTGAGCAAAAAAATGGTTGAAAGGAAACTAGCTAAAGCTTATCTAAAATTCTATACACGACCCAGATATCTTCTAAAACATAGATATATGGTTAAGGTAATGTTACAAACTGTTTTAAGAAGTTTTATACTTCCTAAGTTAACTGGAGCTAACAGTAAAGGTTGGTATCAAAATTTAGACAATGAAAATTCTTCAAAATAGCTTTTACAATACAATCACCATAACTCATATCAAATAATATACTGATTTACTTGATACTATATTAGATTATCAATATGATGAGAGACATGATAAGTGGATGGAATACAAGAAGTTGACAGGAAATTTAAAGGGAAAAACTAAATGATGGTACGAGAAATTAAATATAAGGCAAAGAAAGCCCTAAATTAATTTATAAATAATTTTGAGACAAATAAAATTTTTATATTGGAGGTAAATGAAATGGTTGATAAAGACACACCCATTGTAATGGGTACTGAAAGCAATGAAACCCAGGAAGAGACTAAAGAAGAGAATAAACGCACAGAAAACCGGTTGAGTGACATTGTAAGCACAATCAGAGATAAACAAGAAGAATTAGGTAAAAGTTTATCTGATTACACA
This sequence comes from Methanobacterium sp., assembly GCA_003151535.1. Classification (GTDB taxonomy): domain Archaea; phylum Methanobacteriota; class Methanobacteria; order Methanobacteriales; family Methanobacteriaceae; genus Methanobacterium_B. Next base: position 16,968 of record PLXT01000143.1, on the reverse strand, counting down.
TCGTCTATGCAAAAACCACTAGCTGACATTATGGAAACTGAAACTTCAATAATAATAATTACAGATCTGTCCCGTGTTAAGAAGGAAGATATTGACATAGATATTGCAGAGGATAGCATAGACATAACAGCAAAATTCGAAGATGAAATAAACGAAGAAGGAGCTAGTTATATTAAAAAAGAAAGGAATTATGGAGAAACAAAACGATCCATAAGCTTACCGTCCAAAATAAATATAAAAGGCGCCACAGCTAAGTTCAATGACTCAATTTTGACAGTTACACTTCCTAAATTAATGGAAGAAAAACACAAAGTTGATATCAATTAAAAATATATATTTTTTTTCTAAAAGTCTGTTTTATAAACTTTAATTTTTAAAAAAAAGGTTAAATTGAATAAATTATTATTCAACTATTCTGACTTCCTGAACTGGTGGTTTACCAAGAGCACGTGCTATTACTATGGTAGCAACAACAGCTATTATGGTAATGAGTATTGCATAAATTAATAAACTTGTTATCCCATTTCTTTTAGGTATTAATGTTGCAATGATTGCTTTAATAGCATCGTTCCATGCAAGTGCTGCAATTAATCCAAATGCCACAGTCATCAAAGTAGAAATAGTTCCAGCAACTTGTGTTCTAACTTCATTTGCTTGTTCTTTCATATTTTTAACTCTCCTATTAACTAATTATTATCTTAAAATGAAAAATATTTAAATATTTTGGTTGTAACCGAATATTACAAGCTTATTATACGGGCAAAAATAGTAAAACAAGTTAAATGATAACGGAATAGATTTTGACTCTTCATAAACAATATCTTTAGGATTATTTTTTTTATTACAAATTTAGCTAGAGAAGAAAAATAAAGCAATTCTGAGGGTTTTAAAAAGTATTCATAATATATAAAAAAAAATATAGGGGCACATATTAATGAAAAAAAGTTTTAGCTGGGTTATACATAATATAACTGAAAAAATAAATTTCCATTGGAAGAGTAATTTTATGGATGATAATACAAATAAATTTGATGAAACTTTTGAAAGCTGTAATAAAGACGAAAAATATGTGTTACGTCCCTATATTGCTGGGATTAAATCTAAATTTAAATTATCTATTTAAAATTTACAAAAAGTATGCAACGAAAAGTTGAAAGACCAATTTGAACTTGAAATTATCGATATAGCAACAGCCTATATTTGCTAAAGAGGGTAAAATAATTGCAGCACCTACATTGATCAAGGAATTACCCCTACCAATACGAAGATTTGTAGGTGATCTATCAGATAAACAGAAATTGTTACTTGGACTAGACATAGGAAAATTCAGAAAAAAGTAATTGTTAATTTAGAAGCAAAGAATTTTCAGAGTTTTTAGGTGAGAAATATGATGATATCCTGCTTTAACGATCTGCACCTATTTGGTATCGTTTTGAACATTTGCCCCCAAAAGTGGAGTTATTTATAATTTTTTGCATATATATGGTAAAAGAGAATCTTGTTATCCAACATTTTCTTAACTGATCAAAAGATAAGTTTATGATAAATTAAACAGATAACTTGAAAATGTTACATAAGGAAAGGGGTTTTTTTTTGTTTTCCAAGTTTTCTACGTATTTGCAGATCTTCTCCTAATCCTGTTTCTTCAATTAATTCAGTAGGGTTTTTATTAGTGAAGTTACAATATTGATTTAGAGTTTTAGCATACTCCTTTATACTTGATTTTCTAAGAATTTGTGATCTTATAAAATCTTGAAAATGTTTATCATTTAATAATATCCATATAAAAATATATGGCTTTCATAAGGTAATATACTTATTTCATATAGTAATAATTAAAAATTCAAAGAGTGGTTTTAACTTGGAAATATTATGGTTTTACATAGCAGTTGTTCTAGCAATAAGTGATGAAGTTCACAGCAGGATAATGTGGGGACTGTTTGCAGACTTCTACATACTTCTTGCAGGAGTTATAAAGGAAAGCGTAGCTTCAAATATCCGACTCTGGATAATTCATGAATTTATGGAAGCATGTTTCCATTTTGTATTGTTATCAATTATATTCCTTTCACTCGAAATTGGATTGCTTGCAGCCATGATACACATGGCAGTAGATCTTTACCATGAAATTTCAGGTATAGAACTTAACCCATTAGGCCATAGATGTCTCCATTTCACAATAGAATCCATATTCTTTATAATACTCTTTGCATTTGGACTTCCACCATAATTTTATAATACAATGGAATACAATAAGCAAGAATCATAAATAAGGAACACATAATAAGAATTTTAAATTGGGATTCAACTTTAATATTAAAAAATAATACACCATATTTGTTCAGGATGAGAATATTATGCCCGTTATAAACTTTAGCTACGAATATTTTAACCAGGTTTTAGGAAGAGAAATTACTAAAGATCAACTTATAGATATACTTCCAATGATTGGAAGTGATATAGAACATTTTGACGATGAAATGGTCAAAGTAGAGTTTTTCCCTAACAGGCCCGATCACTACAGTGTCGAAGGGATTACTAGGACAGTTAAAGGATTTCTCAAAATTGAAGAAGGACTACCCGATTATGCTGTATCTAAATCCGGAATTAGTATGACTGTAGACTCTGAGCTTAGCGAGATAAGACCATATACGGCATGCTGTATAGTTGAGGGTATCTCATTAGATGAAAATAAGTTGAAGGGACTCATGGACTTTCAAGAAAATCTGCACTGGGTTTTAGGTCGTGACAGAAAGAAAGTTGCAATAGGAATACACAACCTAGACGTTTTAAAACCACCATTCACTTACAAGGCTGCAAAACCAGATGAATATTCATTTGTTGCACTAGAAACATTTCAAAAAATGACCCTACAAGAAATTTTAGAGGATCACAAGAAGGGAACAAAATATGCACATCTTCTTGATAAATTCGATAAATATCCATTAATAACTGATTCTGCAGATAATGTGCTTTCAATGCCGCCTATAATAAATGGTGAACTTACAAAATTAACTGAAAATACTGTTAATGTGCTGATTGATGTTACTGGAACGGATAAAAGGGCAGTAAATTTTACACTTAATATCATAGCTTGTTCATTTGCAGAAACTGGAGGCAGCATCAAATCAATGGATGTGATATATGATGATAGAACTATTGAAACTCCAGATCTAACTCCTAAAAAGATGTATGTAGACCTTATTAATGCTAGGAAAATACTAGGTATTGAACTTTCAGCTGCTGATGTTGTTGGTATGCTCCACCGTGTGAGATTAGGTGCAGAGAAAGAATCCAATGATAAAATTGCTGTTTTAATACCTGCCTACCGTATTGATATTCTCCATGAAGTTGATATTATTGAGAATATAGCTATAGGATACTGTATACGTAAAATAAAAGCAGAACTTCCCGAAGTTGCAACAGTTGCTTACCCTGATATTGCAAAGACATTTGAAAACAGGATAAGGGAAATTATGATAGGTATGGGATTTTATGAGGTAATGAGTCTGATGTTAACTAGTGAAAAACAACACTACGCTAACATGCGGTTGGATAAGGATGAACATGTCATGGTTGCCCAGCCAATCTCTCAAGATCGAACCATGATTAGAAAAAACCTTTTAAACGGTTTGATGGAATTTTTAGAGGATAATAAACATGAAGAACTTCCACAGAAAATATTTGAAGTTGGAGATGTTGCATATATAGATTCTAATACTGAAACTGGTACAGTTATAAAGAAAAAAATTGCTTGTACAGTCACCCATTCAAATGCAAACTTCACCGAAATAAAATCTATCACAGATTCATTTGTATCTAATATTGGACTTAAAATGAAACTAGAATCATCAAACCATCCCTCATTTATAAAGGGTAGATGTGCAGCTTTTAAAGGAATATATGAAGATATTAATGGTAATGAGGACAATACTAAGGGTTCTGTTAAAGGATTTTTCGGAGAGATTGACCCGGAAGTCATAACCAATTTTGAACTTGAATATCCAGTAGTTGCATTTGAAATAGAATTTAACGACTAAAAATAACCATTTTTTTTTATTCGACATTATTCTTGTCCAATAAGAGTTACAGTTACCTTCCTACTTCGAGGACCGTCAAGTTCAACAAAGAATATACTCTGCCAAGTCCCAACATCCAATTTTCCTTTGTAAAATGGAATTGTTTCACTGCTACCTATAAAAAAGGATCTTATATGTGAATCTGCATTATTGTCGATACAGTTATGATTATAATTCCCATTATAAGGAATTAAACCTTCTAATGCTAATTTAAAATCTTTTAAAAGTCCAGGCTCATTTTCGTTTATAACTATTCCTGAAGTTGAATGTCTACTGTAGATAATAACAATTCCATTATTATAATGGCTTTGTTCAACTATTAACTGTATTCCCTGAGTTATATCTTTGATTTCAATTCTATTATTCGTTTTTATATCAAATACTTTCCTAAACATTCTTAAACCCTATTATGTTATAAATAATCTGAATTAAAATAAATAAAATATTAGTTTTGTTTGAACTGTGTTTCCATGTCCTTGTTGTTCACGATACGTTCACAGTAGTAACATCTAAGCATTAGGGGTTCTGTATCAATAACATGGAATTTGGATATAACAGGTTCATTTGTATTAGTTATACAATTAGGATTGGGACAGATAAGTAGTCCATTGATATTATTTAATAATTTGACTTTGCCCTTTCCAACTATTTCATATTCACGAACAATATTTATGGTTGCGTTTGGTGCAATCAGGGCTATTTTATCCACTTCTCTTGATTCAAGTTCCCTTCCCTCTATTTTTACAATATCCTTGGCACCAATATGTGCAGATTTCACATTCATTGCAATTGTTACTGCAGCTTCTTTACTTGGCAGTCCTAATATTTTAAGGACATGTAATGCTTTATTAGCAGTAATATGATCTATTACGGTCCCATTTCTAATTGGTTTAACCTTCAGTTCCCTAGGTGTTTTCATAAAATTTCCCTTTCAGTTTAATTTTTTTTATCTGCAAAGATAATCAATTAGTGATATTCATCTTATTAAATATAAACACTTACCTAACTGTATTAAAATACATTATTTGATATTATTTTGATTTTATAACCTTAAGGATGATTATTATCTTAAATTATGTAAATATGAATGGTATTTTTACCTATTCTATTTGATTACAAACTCTAAACATCAAATATATTGAGATATTCTAAAAATATAATATAATATAAATTACTAATTATGGAGTTATTGTATTGAAGCTGTTTATCATGGTGTTGAAGTTTGTTTGATTATTGTTAAAGTCGTTTATAAAATACACATTAAATGCTAATAAAAATAATAATAATCACAAATTTTAAAAAAAATAATATAATTATGGGTCGACCTTAAAAATAAAAAAAGGTATTTTGTTATTTTATTGTTTTCTACCTTTTTTGCCCTTTCCTTTCTTCCCTTTTTTCGGTTGTTTACCAGGTCTTCGTTCCCTAACAGATTCTTGTTCCTGTTTATCTTCTTTTTTATCTTTTCCAAGTAATAGTACAATGAATTTAGCGTATACTGGTCGGGTAATGAATATTCCGATTAACACTCCAACAACGGTTGTGAACGCAAAACCTGACAGTAAACCTATCCCAGTTGCACCCCTAGAAAATCCAACGTATGCCAGTGGTAACATTGCAGCGATCAATGTTGCTGCAGATGCATATATGATGAAGAAGGCATTGTTAATTTTAAATTTAAGAGCAGTTATTGTTCTTTTTGTATGTATGCCCTTTTTCAATACTTCATCTGTTATTATAATCTGATCATCTACACCGGTTCCTATAGCTGCAATTATACCTGCAATGGCTGCTAGATCAATATTCCAATGTGTTACAGATGCAACACCAAGAATAAGTATGAGCTCTGCTATGCTGGTAATCATAATTGGAATTACAAGTACGGGAGTTCGGTATCTTATGAAGATTATTATGGCAATGACTAGAAGTGCCAGGAATCCTGCAACAAGAGCTCCTGTTTTAAACTGACTTCCAAGATCTGCTGAAACTGAACTGATTCCCACAATAGAAACAGATACAGGTAGAGCACCAGACTCTAGTACTACTTCAATTGATTTTGCCTGGGCTTGAGCCTGTGCAGATGAATTTTCAGTACCACTAACTTGTACATCTGTAGATGGAACGCCATTAGCTAGATCTGCACCAATCTGTGGTGATGAAACAAGGTTACCATCTAAATACATATTCACTGGTGTTCCTGCCTTACCATCGGCAAGTTTTGCAAAAGTTTGTGCTCCCGATAGAGTCACTGTGAAAGGAACTTCCCAAGTATTTCCTGTTACTTGATATGGTTTAACAGTTGTAATGTCAGTACCATTGAGTGCTGTCTGGTTATTTATAGTTGCAACAAACACACCAGGTGTTCCAACCACCTTTGCAACGTCCTGAGGTTGAACACCTGCTATTTCCACAATAACACTTTGATTTCCACTTGCACGTACTTGAACATCTGATACACCGAATGCGTTTAAACGTTTATCTAAAACATTGGTAACTTTACTCATGGTGTCACTATCAACAGGCTGAGCAAGTTGAAGCTGAATAAGTGATCCTCCCTTAAGATCAAGACCCTGTTGAATTCCTAGTGTAGATATTGCTCCAATACTTCCAACAAGAAGAACTATGAGTAGGATAACCCTATAATCCTTAATAAATTCTTTGAAGTTCATCTGTGACCCTCCATGTACCATCTGAGTATACCAAGGTTCATGAGCCACGTTGCAAGCACATCAGCTACTAATCCTATTATAAGAACAGCTGCAATTTGATCCAGTACTTCTGCATTTGGCATTAAAAATAAAACAACCAGATACAATGCCACCATTGATCCAATAGCTGCTGCAGCCATGGTGAAACCTGTTCCCATGGCATCTTTTGCTCTTTCAACTACAGTACCTTCTCTTCTCTTTAAAACACGCGTTGTCAAAAGAATATCTGTATCAACACTGTAACCTATCAACATCAAAAGAGCACCAACAGATGCAAGTGAAAGTGGTATTCCAAATAGGGACATTCCTCCAATTGCAATTATTATATCACATAATGCTGCAAGTATAACAGCTATGGAAGGCACTAAATTTCTAAAGATTATAAATACAGTTATGGACATGAACAGGAATGCAAATGCAAGTGCGTAATAAACTTGTGTCAGCGATTGTGTACTTAGCAGTGGCCCTACTGAGTTATAACTTTGTATAGTAGCAACTCCATTAATTGCACTCGCTACTTTTACAACATCTGCTGCACTACCCGTAATTTGAACTGTTGACTGGTTATTACCTGTTGTAGTGGCTGTTATTAAATCTGCTGGTACTCCTGTAGAGTTTGATACCATTGATATCAACTGGTTGTTGGAAACTGGTTCAGTTATTTGTAAGACCGCTATGGATCCTCCTTTAAGGTCTATTCCCTCTTTTAAACCTCCTGATAAAATTATACCCAAAGCAAGTAGGGTTATAATAACAGGAATTATTATTAATGGTTTGTAAGAGTCTAAAATTTTGTCTATCATTGACATTGAATCACCAGAATGCTTATAAATAATTTTTTTTCTAAATTCCCTTATTTTTTAGATCCATTTCTTCAAGGATCCCTTTAGTTTCTGTGCTGAGATTATCCAATTCAATTTTACTGGTTTTTAAAGTGAAAGAGTTTACTGTTCTTCCACCCCTTGCTTCAATTTTTTCTTTCATCCTATTAATAGCGTTTTCGCCGCCACTATTTCCCATGGTTGAGAAGAGGATCACACTTTTATCTTTAAGATCACACTTGTCTATCATGGTAATTATTGCTGGAGCAGGTTTTCCCGCCCATGTAGGCGTTCCAATATAAACCAAATCATATCCAGTAAGATCGAGCTCTTCTGGTTTAATATGGGTTTTATTTTCTCTTAAAGCATCAATTGCGGATGTAAGATACTTTATTGCTCCCATTCTATTCTTAAGATCTATAATTTCAATAGAATCTGCTCCAATTTCTTCTGCTAATGTTTTAGCAACTTTAGCAGTTTTTCTGGTGCGTGAGTAATATAAAACAATAGTTTTCATGGGAACACCTCATTTAAGATTACATCAATAATTCTGTAAGAATTTTACATTAAAAATTTTTATCCAAATAATATTTTATTCACCCTAACTTATAAGGATATTTCATATACAAATGGTGTAATTATTATCTATTTTTGAGCAAAATTACGATTTTATTAATTAAATTATCTTACTGGTTTTTAGAGTATATATTTTGCCCTAAAAAATATAATTAAAATACCCTTTTCTGCATTAATTCCTTTTTATATTATCAATAAAAAAGGAAGATAAGTATCCCATGATATACATTTTAGGGATGTAAACCAACCATGTTAATGGATTCTGTTTCTGGAAATCCAAACATAAGGTTCATATTATGAACAGCCTGGCCAGATGCTCCTTTAACCAGATTGTCTATGGCCGATGCTATCACTAATCTACCGTTATCGTCTATATCAAAACATCCTATATGACAGTGGTTTGAACCTCTTACAGAACTTAACCTGGGTACCTCTCCAGGTTCAAGTATGGTTACAAATGGTTCTCCTTCGTAGAATTCACTGTAACTTTCCCTTACATATTCTGAAGTTATATCTTCAACAATGAAACTGTGTACAGTTGTCATTATACCCCGTATAACCGGTACAAGATGTGGTGTGAATGATACTTTATTGTTTCCAAATTTAGCAAGTTTTTCTTGTATTTCAGGGCCATGACGATGGGTTGTAACTGCATAAGGTGAAATACTGTCACTGCAGTTGGGATAATGTGATGCTTCTGTTGGTGTTACACCTGCCCCACTTACTCCTGATTTTGAATCGATTACAATGTTTTCAACCATTGTTTCTGCTACAATTGGTAAACAAGCTAGTATGGCTCCTGTTGGGTAACATCCAGGATTAGCAACAAGATCTGCTTCTTTAATAAGTTCTCTATTGATTTCAGGTAACCCATACACTGCTTTTAGTGGGTTTATCTGTTTATATCCATAATACTTTTCATAGGTATCAAAGTTATCAAACCTGTAATCCCCGCTCAAATCAACTACTTTTATATCGTTTTCCAATAATTCTGGAACTATTTTCATGGATGCTCCATGAGGGGTTGCAGTAAATACTAGATCTGCATCAATTTCACTGGGTTTAAGGTTCTCAAATTTTATTTCTAAATTCCTTAAATGTGGGTGCACCTTGTAAATAGACTGGCCATCATATTTTCTTGATGTGGCAGCCACAATTTCTGTTTCAGGATGATTATTAAGGAATCTTAATAGTTCCCCACCAGTGTAACCGCTTGCACCTACTATACCAATTTTGATCATTTTCTCACCATATATCATATTATACAACATCTTATAAAAAAATTCCACCAATTCATATATTAAATTGATAATTATGATTGAGATACTCTAAATAAATTTTATTGTTTTGATGTTGATATGTTTCTAATTGATTAGTAATATAAAAAAAGAAAACATGGATTTATTTAAAAAATTATTTGGGTTAAAAAATAGATTTAGCGACTTATCATGGTTCCTATACCATCTTTGGTGAATATCTCAAGAAGTACAGAGTGTTTAATCCTACCATCTATGATATGTGCCGATTGGACACCGTTTTCTATTGCGTTAAGACATGTTTCGATTTTTGGTATCATTCCATCACTAACAATGCCATTATCAATTAAATCACTTATCTCATCTATTTTAACTTTTCTTATAAGTGTTTCAGGGTCATTTGGATCTTCGAGGATTCCGGGCACATCTGTTAAGATTATTAGTTTTTCTGCATCTACTTTACCTGCAATATCTCCAGCAACAGTATCTGCATTCAAGTTCAAGGTGTTTCCCTTTTTATCAACCCCTATGGGTGACACAATTGGTATATAATCATTTTCGGTTAGCATATCAATTATTTCAGGGTTCACATTTTCAATTTCACCCACCAAACCCAAATCTACTGTACGTTCATTACCTGTGGAATTATCAACAACGACTTCAGGTGCCCTTTTACGTGCTTTAATCAGATGATTATCTTTACCAGATATGCCTACACCTTTTCCACCATGTAAACATACATTGGAAACTATATCGGTATTAATTTTCCCAACTAAAACCATTTTAACAATTTCCATTGTTTCTTTATCTGTTATTCTTAGTCCTCCAATGAATTTAGGTTTTTTACCTAATTTATGCATTGATCTTGATATCTCAGGACCACCACCATGAACAACTACTGGTTCCATACCAACATATTTTAGAAGAACTGTGTCCCTTGCAGTGGAGTTCATTGCTTCAGAGTCTATCATAGCATGTCCACCATATTTGATCATAACTTTCTTCTGATGAAATTTTTTAATATAGGGTAAAGCTTCAATTAGGATGTTAACTGTTTCCATTATTACTCCTCAAAAAAACATTTAAAGGTTTTATCGCACATTAAAACGTTAGTTATTCCAATCAATATATGATTATATAATCATATTAAATTTTTTATAATATCATCTTGTGATTTCAGGTTGAATATTCTGCATTTATGCTAACGTATTCATAGCTGAGGTCACATCCATATGCAGTAGCTTCACCCTCTCCAAGACCTATGTCAATCATGATTTTGATATGATTTTCTTTCATAATTTCCTCTGCATCTTCAAGATATTTGAAAGCTTCATTGACGATAACAATACCTTTATCAACAATTTTCACTGTTTTACTGTCTGATCCCAAGCATACACTAATGATCTTTTCATCCATATCAGCACCAGAATATCCTACCGCCGCTACAATTCTACCCCAGTTAGGATCGGCCCCAAATACTGCTGTTTTAACCAGTGAAGAAGATACAACGGCTTTTGCTGCGGATCTTGCATCTTTGTTTGTAGTTGCTCCAGTTAATTGTACTTCAATTAATTTGGTTGCACCTTCACCATCCTTTGCAATCATTCTGGCAAGTCGTGAACACACATATTCCAAAGCTTTTTGAAAGTTTTCATCAATACTTCCTCCAGAACTTCCATTAGCCATGAGCACCACAGTATCGTTGGTACTTTCATCCCCATCTACCACTATCATATTGAAGGTTGATTCAACAGCTTTTTTTAATGCAATTTTCAGTTCATCAGGTGTGGCATCAATATCTGTAGTTATGAATGAGAGCATCGTACCCATATTAGGAGCTATCATACCAGATCCTTTTGTTATACCTCCAATTCTAACTTTTTTCCCACTTATAAGTTTAGTTTCAACTGAAATTTCCTTAGAAAAAGTATCAGTAGTCATTATAGCTTCTGCAGCATAGGTTGAAGCTTTATTAGAATTTTCAAGATTGTTAATAGCCTTCTTTATGAGTGGTGTGATTACTTCCATGTGTAGTTTTTTCCCGATTATTCCTGTCGAAGCTACAGCAACATCTTTCACATCCAAAACAAGTTTATCCGCAACTTCTTGGGCCATACTCATTGCATCTTCCATGCCTTTGGAACCTGTAAAACAGTTGGCATTTCCACTGTTTACAACAATTGCAGATAATTTACCATTACTAAGAGCTTCTCTCGTAAGAGTTACTGGAGCAGCAACCAATTTATTCGAAGTGAAAACTGCTGATGCATTGCTATCTTTAACAACAATAACAGCTACACCATACTCATCTTCACATGCCCCTCCTGCTAGAACTTCTCCAACAGCACAAATTCCGCCTTCTATAATTTTCATTTCAAATCTCCATTTATATTAAAAGACTATAATCAAAAAATTTTTCTTATAATGATATTTGACTCAACAATTTATTTACCCTTGTTAGATGTGGTGTCATTATCAGTTGGTTGTTTTGTACTATTTTTAGTATTAGATGAGTTACTTTTAGAGGGGTTTATTGTCTGTTGTGGAGTTGTAGGGTTTGTAGGGTTTGTTGTTGTGTTTACAACTTGTTGGTTGTTTGATGTGGCATTGCTAGGACTGAATGGTAAACTTGGAAATTGGCCTTGTTGGGTGAGGTTCGTAATAGTAGTTGAATTGAATGGATTTGTTCCAATGAAAATACTTGCTCCAGTTGCTAATCCAAATGCCAGCAAAGAAATTATCATTCCAACAAATATTTTTCCTTTAATTTTTTCTTTCATAATTAAACACGTTCAAAAAATATATTCAATTTACATTAAATTTGTTATAAAAATTTTTTTTTATGCAGTAATAGCATAGATAAGAGCAAGTATGACGGCAACAACTCCAAAGTAAGGTTGTCCAACGCTCCATCCAACTAGTGTTGCAATGAATACAAACAGGAATATAACCACTATTTTGGATTTTCTGTCGAGTAAAAAGTCTAGTATTGTTCTTGTAAATTCTGATGGGATGTAGTAAGAGTAAATTCCATCGGCCAATTCAAAGACCATAACTGGACTGTTATTCCATACCTTAATTCCATCAGCCATTTGTGCCCTTTCACCGGCTTCTCTACGACTTTTACCAATACCAATCCTTAATCTCACCCCATTATTTAGGGCATGCCACGCACTGTCGATTCCAGCACGGAGAGCAGCATCCTTAGTTGGTAAGTTAGCTATTAAATCGTCTCCACCTTCTCTGTATCCTTCTATCCTACCATTACAGTCGTTTTCAATATATGCCTTCACTTCGTTCATAATTTCAACTAGTTTGTCACGGCCGTTTTCATCTATAAACTTGGTTGAATCTATGGCATCTATAAATATGTAATTATCGTAGATAGCGGGTATACCTTCAAGATGGCCTAGTTTGGACGAGAAAACAATTGCAAATTCTCCACCTAATTTAGTGAACCCTACTCCTGAAGTTTCTCCAATCTGCTTATTGAGATTTATAGATCTCTCAATTGCAGCTGCACCAGTCATTCCAACTGCAACTCTTACTTCGTTATCTTTATCCATTCCTTGGGATATTAATTCAATTCCCACTCTTATGGCATCATTTTTTGAGAGTAACTTTGAAACAATTTCAGTTGAACTTCTCTCTACAATTACACCATTTTCATTTTTTATATGGGAAACAAATTCTTCAATAAGCCTTTTATCACTTTTAAATAGTTCAACATAGAGATATCTATCACTACCCATGATAATATTACTTAAAAGAGCATATTCATTGACCTTATTTTCAGCGGGTTCTATCTCAAGAAATTTCCTGTTTTCTGGAATGTTTCCAGTACCCACTTCGTTAAGAACATTGTTGAATATATTTTCCGTTGTGATGTGGGCTGATTCAATTTCAAGGAGCATAGTTCGCGTAAAATTTATCATATCGACGTATTCTCGCTCCATATCGTTAGTAGGATAATATTTAGTTCCAATGCTTATGACTTTGTTTTTGATTAAAAATCCAAAGATGGTTCGTGAAATGTAATCCATGACCATTTATTTTTCTCCTCCCTTCTCTAATGTTATATCAAAGTGTCCAGGTTTTTCCATGAGCATGCTAGGCTTCACTGATACTATTGGGAATTTCCATGTTCCAATCCTTGCAGCTACGGTACTTGCGATGTTTCTTGAATTTTTCTTGACAAAGGAGTAATCATGGTCGTTTATGGTTATATTTACATTGTAGGGAGAATCTTCAAGTATTTCATCTGAATATATTATATTAAGTTCAAAAGAACCAGGTTTGGTGAAAAGATCGTTTCTAACAGCAACTAAAGGTGCATGATCAAGTTTTAACCTATCTCCAACTGTTACTGCTATGTTTCCTGCATTTCGAACAGCATCTTTATAATCCCTAGGACTAACAAGCACAAATATTATAAAGTCGCTGGCTGTTTCAGCATCTTCAACCATTCCCAAGACCTTATCAAATAGGGGAATTTTACTGAAGATGTCTTCAAGTTTTGAATCCAAACCATCTTCTTTAGTTTTAGTTATCCTATCAATAGCTTCTTTTGCAACAGCAATACCACTCAATTTATTGTTCTTTTTGAGTTTATACGCGTCTAAATCCTTTTTCTCGAAGTCTTTTAGCATTTGGGTACATATCTTTTGCAGTATATTCTTGATCTTTTTGGGTTTGGATGATGTTCCAATTGTTATACGATCATCTGTAAAGTTAAATGGAATTCTTCTAGTATTGATGTCGTGGAATTCATCTTTATATTCCCTGAAATTGTCATTTGAAAGTATTTTACAATTTTCATCTTCTGCTATTTTGAGTATGAAATGATCTGCAGTAGTGCCTGAGGGAACCTGTTGGACTTCACCTTTGTCAAGAAGTTCGTTGAATTTATCCTTCTCGTCTATTTCGTGCCTCAGGGATGCATCTGCTATTGGGAATGGCTCATATCCCAATTTTTCAAGGGCTTCAACAGCTTTCAGAAGGTTATATAAACTAGGCTTTTTCCCTTCTTTATCCTTTCCGAAATGTGCTACATTTGATGCATCTACAATAACTTTCAATTAATCACCTAAACAAGTGTTTTCATATTTTGCTAGACATCTCTGAGTTCCATCGGCACGGTTCAGGACAATTTCAATAAAATCCTCTTCAATATTTATTGTATTGAATGAGGATAATTCCCTTCCCCTTAGCCTAAGTGATGATGCTGTACCTGCAGTTATAAATGCTGAATTTTCCATCATCCAAACATGTGGCATATGTTTATGTCCCGAGAGGATTAAATCAGCTTTTCTATCTATAATTGTTTGTAATATATCTCCTGCATCAGATAAAACATTTCTCTCACGACCAGTTTTAGGTACCGGTATGATATGGTGATGGAGTGCAATTATTTTATATAAGTTTTCTTCGTCTGCTTTCTTAAGTTCCTGTGCCATCCAATTTTGTTGGTATCTTCCAATTCTACCATAGTCGAGATCTGGTTCACTGCTATCGAGTCCTATTACCTTTAAGCCATGTTTTTTTACTTTTAATGTACCATATCTATTTTTTATTAGCTCTTCAAAAACTTCATCCCCAATATGTCTTGAGTCATGATTTCCAGGGACAACCAATATTGGAGATTTAATCTGATCCAAATACGATGCTGCCTCCTCAAATTCAAGGTAGTAACCATTATCAGTGATGTCACCTGTAACTATGGTTACGTTGGGTTTGATTTCGTTGACATAATCAATTGCATTTATCAATAATTCTTCAACGAAACTAATTGAACCAATATGTAAATCAGATAAATGTGCAATAAACGGCATTTAACTTAACCTCAATATGGCTTCGGCCAGATCCCCCTCTGTTTCCTTTAAAGTTTCAAGTGCCTTCTCTTTAGTTACACCTGTCTGGTTGGATACAAGTTCGACATCGTCATCAGGGACCATCAATTCAGATTCAATCTTCTGTTCAACTATTTTACCAGTTATCTGGTAAGTCTGTTGACCCATGAAGTCCATAAGGTTCACTTTAGGACTTTTTATGAGAATTTCTTTGTTCTTAAATTTAAGAACCACCTCAGTTACCCCTTTAACGTCCTTTGTGTCCATTCCCATCTGTTTCATTGCCCTTTGCATTTGTTTTAACTGTTTAGGGTTCATTCCTGCACCAGGTAACATTAAATTCCTCCTTTACGTGTCTTCACAGCTTGTCCTGTGTTGAAATCCATAATTTCATGACCGCATAATATTGACTTGCCATATGCGATCAGATCATCCTTCTCATTAACGATCAATACTTCNNGCATCAGCATTCACAACAACTCTGTTTTTTGGGTAATCCATAAGGGAATGAAGTCTCCTTGCACCTTCTCTGTCCAGTACAAAAACACTATCTGTGGCCCTTAAAGTTGCTATAAGTGTTTCCCCTTCGTATATATGTCTAATTTTGCCGGTTTTTCGGCTTTTAACAATCTCAACTTCACCAGGGAAAAGAGCTTTTCCAGCTCCTGCACCAAATTGATAGTCAGCTATGGAACTAATCTTTTCTCTATCATCCACATCAATTTTAACTGAATCTAATTCATATTCTTTTAGACTGTATACTCTGATAGGATGTTCAGATGTTTCTCCTCCAGAATCTAATTCAATGGTGTACATGTCGAATCGATCCAGTATTTTAACACTGATTATTACATTGTCAAATTCAGCCATATATTTTTCCATTTCTTCACTAACAAATTTTTTCGAATCCTCATCTGTAATGATAGGAGATTCATTCTGTGCAAGGGGATAAACTTCATCAATTTCAATTGGTATCACAGCAAATGGAACATCAACAACAGCTACTTGGATATCGTCCCATAACTCCTGAGAATCACCCAGTGTTTTGCCTTTAATGTGTTTAATATAAAATTTACCAAGGTCATGATGTAAATTCTTAGAATATGGTTTCCTGCTCCTCGGGAGTAATAAAAGATTCTTTTTTCGAGGAATTCTATTTATTCTTGATAAATGACGCTTTATTTCGGGTCTAGCAAGTGATTCTGGTCCTGAATAGAAAAATGCTGAATTTTTACTTGCAGGATCATATTCCTCGATAATTGAAGTGTATTTTTTAAGGTTTCTTAGAGCATCTAAAAGGTAAGGATGAACCCTGCATCTCTGTTCAACAAGTTCCATTAAACTGCCGTCAACAATTGACTGTCTAATTTTACGAATCTCTGCTAAGCTTATTGCCAGATTGTGCTGTGCAAGCAATAACATTCTATCACTTTTCTTCATGGACCTTAGATCATCGGGGGTATAATTGGAACATACTGAACATGAACATGGCATTTCAACCAGGTTTGCAAGTTTAAATGTTCCGGTAGGCATCATAATCCTATCGTCTTGAGCGTATAATATGTAAGCTGCCGAATCGAAAAGATCACATCCCATTGCAACGGCAAGTGCAAACACCATTGGATGTCCTGCACCCATTAAATGTCTTGGTTGAGAATCTGGTAAATTTTTAACCGATG
>PLXT01000059.1:944-3438 GCA_003151535.1 Methanobacterium sp. | reverse complement strand
ATGAAAAATCTAAGACCCTAAATAATATTATATCAAAAAAGGAGTTAAATGGTAATTATTCATAGAATTGATTAATGAGTTTTGAATTAAGTACCCTTCAACATTATGGACATGATATTATTTTTACCCTTTTTTTCTAGTTTAGGATCGATTGGCACCATTCCAGATCCAGACAACATCTCCCTGGTTGCCCTGTCAGTTATCTCTTTGAATATACGTTTATATGCTGTACAATGAGGATCAACACCTTCTACTTTGGCATCTGTTATTGCCAATGCATTATAAGGACAGCCTCCTCTACAGAACTTGATATAGGTACATTTTTTACAATCAGTATCCACATACTCCTTATACTCCTGGAGAAGTTTCCACGGTGCTGATTGTGCTAAATCCTCCATATTAGGATTATCATAAACATTTCCCATCACATATTCGGGCATTCCAACAAAACGGTAACAAGGATATATACTCCCATCCGGGCCAATAGCAAATGTATCTCCCATACAATCCACAAAGGTGCATACAGTCCCCCTTCTCCGGAACACGCTTTTTGCCAGGTTATCGATGTTCATAATTTCAATTTCATCCATATGCTCAAGATATTNNAAATAGTTAACTATATCTTCCTTATAGTTTATTGAATGGGATGTAAACGTACATATGAAACTTACCTTCAGGTTGTGGGCTTTGGCTATTTCATAACCCTTCATGGTCTTCTCATAATAACCCTTTCCCCTCTGGTAGTCATTAAGTTCCTCAGGGCCATCAATACTTGAACCTATTGGGATGTTATATTCACTGAATAGTTCAGCCATATCATCTGTAATATTCCATAAATTACTTTGAAGGGCGAATGCAGGTTTAAGATGTTTTAAACCATTATTTAATAGTGGAAGTGCTTTTTTATAAAAATCAAACCCTGCAAGTAAGGGTTCCCCTCCGTGGAATGTTACAGTCACTGTGTCGTCACGAAAGTTTTCAAGCCATTTTACAGTTTGTTCGATTGTTTCAACAGTCATTAAATCTGAATCTTCCTCAGAACTCCAGCAATAACCGCAGTTCGAGGGACAGCCAAGTGTAGGTATTATCATTACGTGGAAAACCATTTAAAACACCAAAATTTTATTAAGGGATTCTAATAAATTTTTATATATAATCCATGTTAAGTAAATTTATAATCAATTAATTTGAATATTTAAATTTTAATATTCAACCCTTCTTCTTTGATTTTGAGACAGGGTCATTCAGATCCCTTTCTTCATCTTCTGGGCTTTTCCTTTTCATAAACCTTCCAAATAAACCATTAGACGGTTTGTCTTCGGGAATTAACTTTTTTAAATGCGATATTTCTTCTTGAGATTCTTCGTATTGTATTTGAAGATTTCGATAATCTTCAATTAATTTTTTATGTTCATTATTGAGCTTTTCATATGAATGGGCTTCTACTTTTGAGGACTCTAATTTGCTGATTTTAGTTTTGAGTGTCTTCAACATATTTTTCTGTTCTGAAAGTGTGGAAATCAAATTTCTGTTAGCGTATTTTAACTCGAGATTTTTGGTTTCCAATGTCTTTAAATCACTTTCAAGTTTATTTATAATTTCATCCCGTTCTTGGTCTAAAATAGCATCATCCCCAGATGGATCATATAATTCCTATTCAATGATTTTGCGTGAATTGTATTTAAACATTAAGATTAACAAAAATGCACATAATATCATCCAAAAATGTATTAATATACTATTTTTGGTTTTCAATTCATATTTCCACTAATAATTGAATTTACAGTTGAATAAAATACCAGATTTTTCTAAATTTAATATTTTATAATATTTATAATATTTCTAAAGTTTAATATTCTTATTTTAAAAATTAACATCCATTCAAATAGTTTCTGAGATTTTAATATTTAAATAAGTCGAATAAATTCATAAGAGTAGTATATAATGCTCTGTGACTAATGATATTGGTGCTAATATCTAAGAATAGTTAAATTATTAAAATTAATAACTAAAATAAATTTATTACGGAGGTATGTTAGGGTTAAACATTAAATCCCCCGTAAAATAGAGATAAGAAAGGTATTATCTGTTGAAATAACCGCCTCCTTTCAGACTCTAGATAAAGTTTCAATGGAAAGTATAAAAATATAATGATCAAAAATTAAACCACAAACATTAAATAAGCACATTTTTTAGTTTAAGATGAAATCCTGCACCCTTATGTGGATTTACTAAATATTTATATTTTGTTATAACCATACTATTATTAGGTGAGTTAATCATGACAGAAAGCCCAGCATATACATTAGAAGAAAAGGATGATCACTTTGAAATTAGGAGATATCCCGATTATATACTAACACAGGTAGATGCGGAATCAGATTATAACAGTGCTGTGGGAATTGGATTTGAAATACTTGCCAATTATATTTTCGGTGGTAACAAGAAGAGAAAAAGTATACCCATGACCACACCCGTCTCTGAAGAAAAGATA
>PLXT01000059.1:0-933 GCA_003151535.1 Methanobacterium sp. | reverse complement strand
AAAATATACATTAGAAACTCTGCCCGAGCCGGATGATCCAAGAATCAAGTTTAAAGAAGTAAAAAATCAGAAAACTGCGGTGTTAAGATTTTCTGGAAGAGTTAAAAAGAAACTTGCATATGAGAAAATGGAAGAAATGAGGAAATGGCTTGCTAAAAAAAATTTAAATCCTAGATCTAACTTCGTAATTGCACAGTACAACAACTCGGCAGTTCCAGGATTTTTAAGAAGAAATGAAATATTGTTCGAAGTTGAATAAAACTAATAAAAATAATAATAATAGTGGATATAGTCTCCTACCTTCTAACATTTGAATCTATTAATACCAGATTCATTATCTAATCATAGATTGTATAATAAAAAAAATCTGTTACTTAATGGTTTAAGATTGTAACCGGTCTAACTAATTAAAACTAATGTTTTGGCGCTTTCCCGTTCTTGCAGAAATATCTGCCGAGTGTTCCTTTCTCAAGTTCTTTTTCCTTCCAAATTGGGCATTCATTACATTTACATACTTTTTTTGTATTAATATCCTTACACAATGCTTTACCAGTAGAGCAATAAAGTCCTGGTACCCTATCGGGACTCATCATCATTGGACTGTCAAGGTCCTGATTTTTCATTAACAGCATGAGTTTTTGTTTATCTTTCACACATTGGCTTTCAATCTGGACCGCACATTTCATGCAAAGACATTTTTTAATGTTTTGCATGCTAAAATCGATACCCATTTTTATTCATCCCCTACAATTATTCTAACTAAATTTAATATGTCTTCGAAACTAGTTGAATTTTTCCCCTGATAAACATTGAAATGGGGTTGAGTGAAAATAAAACATATAATTTAGGGTCTTAGATTTTTCATGTTTCGGAAAGCTTTTGTAGGGCTGTTTTGGTGGTGTAGCCTTGTGTTGTGATGAGTCCTGCTAAAAA
>PLXT01000048.1:11630-25620 GCA_003151535.1 Methanobacterium sp. | reverse complement strand
AACACCCACTAACTTGACAACCCCCTTTTTATTTGTTAATCAATTACAAATGTACAGCATTCATTTCCCATTGCATAACATTCTGTTTCAATGGTTTTTATGTCTCGATTAAACTGCTTGGAAAAAATTGAATCTAAAACTCCGGAATCAAAAGAACAAGCAGGTTCACCTATTTCCGGTAGATCTTTACATTCAAAACAGTCATATACACAAATTGTTAATGGATCCATTTTTGTTACTTCTATCTGTCCCAATTGTTTATTTTCCCAAAATTTTGAAATGTTTTTTAGGAGTGTTTCTAGATCATTATTTTTTAGCTCCTCATAAAACACATCACCTACTCTTTTCCCTGCGTTGTGGAGTATTGGGTCAATATTAATTCCTTCATTCCAAAATTCAGCTCTAAGTGAACGTAAAATTAGTCTGTAGAATTCGAACGGATCCTTGAGCTGTGGAAGTTTTGAGAAGTATTCATCTATATCAAATTTAGATTCCTTATCCCTAGATAATTCCCCTAAAAACTCCGCATTTATACAAAATATTTTCCTTCTGGCATCAATTGGATTCTTGGTGGATTTAATTAATCCCTCATCCACCAGTTCTCTAAGATGTTGGGAAACTGTTGGTTTAGCCTTTCCAGTTAATTCCACAATCTCATTAAAACTCATGTTCTTGGTACATAATGAATCAAGAATCTTAACTTTAACCTGTCCCTTTACAACATCTACCTTATTATCGGACGAAAATATTTTGTATTGAGGCGTTTTCTTAATATCTAGTTTTTTTATTGCTTTCATGTGTTATCCTAATTAATGTTTATATTATATTATAAAAAAGTTCTGTTTATACCAAATCACAATTGTTTATTGGAATACATTAATGATATAGATTGTATATTTTTTTTGTAATAAAATTTAAAATTATATGTATAGTGTTTATCTGTCACACGGGAGTTTGTTGCCAACCCCAATATTTTCTCCTTCAACTTCCCTAATAATTATAACCATTGCATCTTCTGGAAGTCCCATTATTTCACTTGCAGATTTTGCATATGCTGCTACAAGTTTAGATTTTTGTTCTTTACTCATTTTAGGTCCATCTATTGTTATTACTGGCATATTTTTTCCTCCATATTCACATGGCAATATCATAAATCTTTTATTTAACATAACATGTTAGTTACTTTTAATCTAAGTTATTTTACAGTTTTTTAAACTTAATTTTTTGGAGATTAAATCTCCATTTTTTCTCTTAAGTAAAACTATTATTTCAATATATCTTATTATTTTCCGAACTAAAGCACTAATAATGACTATGTTTCAATGAGTTAGTATTACTTCAATTGAAAATGGTTATACTCATACTTAAAATAGCATGGATATAACATAAAATTGATGTGTAAAACTGGGAATTAGTATTATTTTTAAGCAGTTTGGACTAGTTTTCTTGTGTTAACGTTTTTGATATAGATATTGTTGTAGTTGATTCCTTTGAGGATGTTTTCACTGAAAGTTATGGTTATTGGTGTTGTTAATGGTATATTTAGGAAAGATAATACTAACTATTAAACCCTCATAGAATTTATTAAGGAAAAAAAAGAATTGCTTTAATTTACTGATTTTGGCTTTAAATTCATTAAAAAGTATCTTGAAGTGTTCTGCCTAAATCAATCACTACTTTCATCCCGGGCCATAGCCAATAGTATGGCGTCAGAGCGATGCACATCGTAGTCATTGAAACTATTTATGAAATTTTTAAGGTGTTCCTCGCCCTTTTCGGTTAGAAGGTACTCTTCAATTTCTTCCATTAAAAGTTCTTCTTCTATTAATGGTTTTACGAGATTTTTAAATTTTCCATCGAAATCATAAGGTTTAGAACCGGTAGCTTTGAGCTCACTAAGTACTGGAATGTAGTTGTCAGGATGGAAGGTACTATCGAGGGATGAAACTATTTCTTTGCGTGTTCTTTGTTGGTCTTCCCATAAAAGGTAAAGTATCCAGTTTCGAAATGCTATTAATCTATTTTCCTCCCAGCATTCTTGTAATGGTAGTTTATACTCTTTGGAGTAATCCTCTTCTCCTCCTCGTTCAGCGAAAATAGCTTCCCGAAGTAAACTTACTGCATCTCTAAATATACCTGCCCCTACAAATAATCCAATGAGGGCATCCACAAAGAAAATACCATAAATCGCAAAAATAGCACCTATAATAACCGAGGAACCAATGAAAATATGATTTTTACTATCAACCGATTGTGATATTAAAGTTAAACTATTAGTGACTTTCCCAACGAAACGTTGGTAATAAAAAAGAAAAACTGCNNGCCAATATAGCCACTCCTTCAACCGCTATAACTAGATAAGGCAAAGTTATGGGTTCTGCATGCCCTCCTAACGCCGCTAATAAATGAGTGATAGACTGAAATAAAACCATAATGGCAGCAATGAACAATCCAGAGACAACTAGAAGGGTGCTTAGTTTTTCTCGATGATATTTAATTCCCAGCCAAACCAATATGGCTTCAACAGTGTCCATGGTGGCGTCACTTCCATCGGCAATTAAACCCATACTACCGCTTATTAAACCGCCACCTAATTTGATCAGAGCAAGGAATGCGTCTAAAAAGGTGGTATTCATAGCTGTGGTGGAAGGTGTTAATTCCTTATCCACCATAGAAGCTTCTTTTTTCATCTCTGCTTCATATATTTTAGCTTTACTCAAGCCTTCATTAGTTAATTCGTATTTATCATTTTCATTAAGATTAATCCAATCCTTTTTGATTAGTTTATCCATTTCAACAGCAGCACCATGGTTAGATTTATCATTTCTCACCTCTTCTAGTTCTGAGCGTAGGTGGGTGGTTTTGAAAAATAATCTTTCCATTAGGGGCTGGCCTTTTTCAGGTAATTGCTGGTACCAGATCAAAGATAGAAATAGCATAGATTTTTCCCATAATTCATCCAAACTAAGTGGGCCTTCTTTTAGAATGGCCATCATCAGAAATTTATCATATCCTAAAACTGGTTTTTCATTTTTCATGTTAGATTTCTCGGTTTTTTAATTGCTTAAATGATATTCTCTTTTTATGAACCGTTATTGTAATTAATTAAGGTTTAAATTTGTTTTCTTATAAATGTTTTTTCATTATAACAAATATAACGTTTATAAATGGAATGAATTGAATTATCCAAATAATAAAGCCCTGTATAGACAAAACATGGCAAATATTAAGTGATACATCGACATGTAATTAAGTTAGCAATTATTTTGGAAAGGTTTAAAATGAGTGAGTATGAATTTTCAAGTCAATATATGGATACTAAACGTCTTGAAACATTGGTGGATGGAATATTTGCTATTGCCATGACTATGCTGGTTTTGGGTTTGGATGTGCAAATAAAGAGTTATTTAATTTAAATATAACCATATGTTGCACTTTTATGAATTTTTTTAGAAATTATTTAAGAATAGAAATTATAGGATATTACCTGAGAATATGGAATTTATCTACATATTTATGAACTAAACATTATTTTCAATAGAAAAACCTATTCCAAATACTTTGATACTATCTATAGACTTGAAATGAAAGTATTGGAACTTAGTTTGTATT
Source organism: Methanobacterium sp. (assembly GCA_003151535.1). Lineage (GTDB taxonomy): Archaea > Methanobacteriota > Methanobacteria > Methanobacteriales > Methanobacteriaceae > Methanobacterium_B. Next base: position 22,008 of record PLXT01000048.1, on the reverse strand, counting down.
CAGTTAACATTAAGGTATCAGTAAAAGTGATAGAACTCACTTGGTCGAATTAATTAAGCTAGATGATTGAATATGAGACATAGTTATAGTATCATTGAAATAAGATTAATTCGGTTTTTATGATTACGAGAAAAGCTGCTATACTCGATATGAGCTCTATTCATTCCATGCATCTTACCATAATCATATAACCCCATCAGGGGCTGTTTGTATTTACAAATATTGGGTATCTTTCGTTTATTATTAACTATAATTTAGGGTCATTTTCAAAATAACTTTTTAAATAAAGTTATTATTTTTGATTTTATTAATTTCAAGTAAGTATACAGGCAACACACCTTTATGATCTGCTAAGTATCCACTTAGAGATCTTCTAATCCTTTTATTTCTATTCTAAATCCAATTATTTTTGTAATTAAACCTTGCTCAATTGATTGGACGATTAATGCTCTATAAAATCTAGAAAGAAAGCACAAAACGACTTTTTTAAGTATAATTTTTAAGGATTTAAATATTTGTGCTAACTCCACCTATACTTGGCTTGCGTTTACGTTTCTGGGGTGGTATGAATAAAGACATGATCAAACCGATAAATAGTATGATGCTAACAACATTAAATGCTAGTTTCATGGTGTTAACTTTGTCATAAATTAACATTTTCTGTTCTTTGTTATTTCCCGGATTTTGAAGTTCTAACTTCCCAAATAACTGCTGCACCCCTGTAATATGTTCGGGGGCGGATATCGTTGTTTGATTATTTAAAACCAGACCAAAACTACCGAAACTACCCAGTATTAGTATTAGCCCGAGAACAGCTGTTCCAAGTGATGAACCCAAGTTTATACCGGTGTTCATAATTCCAGATGCATCTGGTTGCTGGTCACGTCTGGCAACAGAGAAGATTGCATTGGCCGAGTGGGGAAAAACTATGCCCATACCAACTCCAAGGAGGAGTATGCCTGGTATCATATCTAATATGGTAGTGTAAGGGTTGAAAATTAAACTGAGGTATATACTTCCGGCCATAGCTGCCATGGAGCCTATGGCAAGAATGTAGCGGGTCTGAATTCTGGTTGAGAGTTTCCCTGCTGCTGAGGACATTATGAAAATTGCCACACTCATAGGTATCAATGCAAAACCCGTCGTCAAAGGATCTGCACCGAGCACAGTCTGTAAATAAACAGGAATAACAAACAGAACTCCCCCTATTGTGAAGTTCATTATCAACCGAGATATATTCGCCAAAGTAAAACTCCGGTCTTTAAATAAAGAAACATCAACTAAAGGCTGTTTATTATGATCCATTCTATTTTTCTGATTAAAATAGAAAATAATCAGTAGTATTAATCCTATAATAATTGAGATCAAACCTATATTCCAGTTTTTTGGGTCGTTAAGCAGGAGAATACCAATAACAAGGAGAAATATTCCTAGTGCTGAATTAACTGCGCCAACAACATTTAAATCTGCCCACTTCATGGTATGGGGGAACCTTGAGATCTCACCAGAAAATAGCACAATAATTATTATAATAATTAACTCCAATCCAAATGCATATCTCCAGCTATAGTATGTAGTTAAAAAACCACCTATAATTGGTCCGATTGTTCCTGCGCCCGAAGCCATTGAACTTGTTATTCCAAGTGCAAAAGCTCTTCTCTCCCCATTATAGCTTCCCGATATGATGGAAGTTGTTGCAGGCATCATAAGCGCTGCCCCAACGCCCTCAAGTATTGACCAACCCAACAACAACATAGTGCTGTTAATACTAAGGGCAGCAACAATAGTTCCAACTCCATAAATCCCTGCCCCTGTTAAAAATGTTCTTTTTCTACCCAAAATATTCTGCAAACGCCCACCAATCAACATCAAACTAGCCATTACAAGAGAATAAGTAGCTATAATAATCTGTATAGTACCAATATTGGTATTCAGATCCCTTATAAGCGATGATATAGCAACATTCAAGAAGGTTTTATCAATTACAATTGTGAAAATTGACAAAGTTACAATTATAAGAGGCAGCCACCCCGTTTGAATATCAGATTTTCCTCCCACTCATTCACATTCCCTGGTTTTTTATGAATTAAAATCGCTTTAATTATTTAAAAAAAATTTCTGTAGTATTCTAAATAAATAATTTAAACATTATGGTACCATAACTATTATTTTGACGTTCCATCTAGGCTTTGATACCCTCCTTTGTCTGTACTCCCCTTAATTTTAGGTAGTATAAAACTTCTTAAAACAATTTCCATTATGACTTTGAGCATATATCGGTGTTTAAGAATGTAAGTTGGTCTGGTGTAAAATTTGAAGTATGCCTTGGCCAGTTTTCTTTCTACTAATTTTTTATTCAGTCCCAATTTTTCGTATTTAATAACCGATTTTAAAACTGTGTATTGATGTCCCAGTTTTCTGTGTCAATCAAATTTTTATTTTTTAGCTCATGATATATGGGTGTTCCAGGGAAAGGGGTTAATATAGAGAATTGACTGTAGTCTTCATTCAATTTTATGGAAAAATTTATGGTTTTATCAATTTCTTTACGTGTTTCGCTGGGAAATCCCAAAATAAAAGACGTTAAGACTTCTACTCTAACATCTTTCGCTACTCTAACAGCATCCTCTGCCTGTTTTAGAGTTATTCCTTTTTTCATAAGATCCAAAACATGTTGTGAACCAGATTCAACTCCGTAGTATAAAGTACTTAAACCTGCACGTTTGAGTTTTTCTATTAGATTTTTATTAACCATGTCTACTCTTGAAGAGGCAAAAAGATATTTAACAATAGATTGGTACTATATTTTATTTAAATGATTACCAAATCAGTTTAATAATTACTAATAAAAAATCTTAATAAATTTAAAGTTACCAGAAATATAAAGTTTGAACTCAAAAAAATCATTATCTCCTTAAAATATTAATTATAAGTACCAGTGCAAGTATTGTTGCTATAATAAAGATGATTGAACCAATGGTAGAAAACCCAAGCTGAGGAATTGGAATTCCCCTTCCGGACTGGAGTATCAAAGACGAACCAACTATTAACGATGATATTATTAGTGCAATAGAAATACGGTCAACCATTTTGTCTAATTTAATGGAAAATTTATCCAAGCTTTCAAGCTTCATATCAATACCTATTTCCCCTTTTTTAGCTTTTATAAGAGTTTGGCTGATTGTTCTGGGCAAATCTTTAGCTATATGTTGGAATTCAAAAAGGTATTCTGTTTCATAATTTAATATATTCATTGGATTCAAACGTTTAGTTAATAATTTTTTTATTAATGGTTCTATAACTGCTATTAAATTAAAATTAGGATCTAATTCCAGTCCAATGTCATCTAATGTACTTAAAACCTTTCCTAGTAACATAAAATCCTTTGGAAGTTTGATCGTATATTTTTCCATCAGATCCGGTGTTGAGAATTGATTTATAAATCCTCCCAAATTTTGGATACCTGCACCGTAATATTCGTCTAAAAGGTCAATTAAATCATATTTTAAACTTTGTATGTCTACGGTGTCGTCAATAATTTCCATGTAAAGCATTTGATTAATTATCCCGTTAATATCATATTTGAATATGAAAACAAATAATTCTGCTAAATTATTTACAAAATCCATGTCTAAATGGCCAATGATCCCAAAATCAATGAAACATATCACATTATTATTTTTTACAAGTAAGTTACCTGGGTGGGGGTCGCCGTGAAAAAATCCGTATTTAAATATCTGTCTGAAGTAACATTCTGCACCTATCTTTGCAAGTGTTTTTCCATCTGCTATTACATCTGATTGGGGCACTTCGGTGATTTTAACTCCGTCTACAAATTCCATGGTAAGAATTTTAATCGAAGAGTAGTTAGGATAGTTTTTTGGAACGTATATCTTATTGTTGTTTTCAAAATTTGATCTGAATTTTTCCATGCTTCGAGCTTCTAGTTCAAAATCTAATTCTTTGATTATTGCTCTTTCAAATTCATCAATAACACCGGATATATTATAGTATTTTAAATTTGAGATTCTTTGTTCTAGCAATCCGCCGAGGAATCTCATTATGCCAATATCTTTTTTGATCTTTTCTATGATATTGGGTCTTTGGATTTTAACAGCTACTAATGTGCCATCTTTGAGTTTAGCTTGGTGAACCTGTGCAATTGAAGCAGTAGCAACTGGAATTTCATTAAATTCAAGAAATATTTCGTTTAATGGACTATTTAATTCTCCTTCTATCTCTTTTTTTATCAATTTAAACGAGTCAGGTGGTACATTGTCCTGTAACCTTACTAGCTCATTGGCAATATCAATACCAACAATATCCGGTCTGGTGCTTAATATTTGTCCAAATTTGATAAATGTTGTTCCAAGCTCTTCAAAAACAAGACGAATTCTTTCTGGATCTGTAGCATCTAATTCTTCTAATAAATTTTTAGAACGAATTATTCTACTAAAACCATGTTCTAAACCTGTTTTTTTTACTATGTCAATAAATTCATATTTTACTAAAATGCCCAATATTTCTTTAAATCTTTTAAAATCAACTCTACTATCATACTGTTTAAAGTTCATTATATCTTATATGATTATCAAATCATAAATAATTGTATTAATGCTAAACGAAACTATAAAACCTATTTAATTTATTTTATCCAAAAAAAAAGCAAGACATGCACTTCAAGTGTAAAAATATACACAAAATGTCTAAAATCATATTCATTTTAAAAAATGTATTAAAGAAGAAATTTNNAACACACCTTTATAATTTGGTTAGTATCCACATTAATCACTATTTCTTTTTATTTATTTTAAGATATGAATACTAATAAATTTGAATAAATAAATAGGATGTTAATTTTTCCATAAACAAAATGTTCTAGATTACCAATATTTCACATCAAAATTTGCATAAAATATTTATGTATTTTTGGATAAACTTATTTTCAGAAGTTATTTTTAGTGGAGAGTTTGATGGACAATAAAAAGATACAAAATGATGAGCTGCGTAAAAAAGCTAAAAAACTCCTTAAAAGTCGTAATAATCATATAAGTCAGCATAAAGATGTTGATGAAGTTATTCATGAGTTGGAGGTTCATCAAATAGAATTAGAGCTTCAAAATGAGGAGCTCAGGGAAGTTCAGATAAAGTTAGATGATTCTAAACTTGAATATTTTGATCTTTACAATTTAGCTCCTGTTGGATATTATACCCTAGATACAAATGGGATTATATTAAAGGTTAATCTTGCTGGAGCAGCATTTTTAGGAGTTGAAAGGGCGAATCTCAATAAAACAGCTTTTATCCAATACATTGATCCAAATTGTCGAAACAAATTCCATCATATTGTTAAAAAGGTCATGAAAACAGGAACTAAACAAACAATTGAACTCAAACTCCATCAAAAAGACTCTGGAGAGAAATGGTGCGGTAACTGCAGTATCGGACCCATAAATCAAAATGACAAAATCATAGGGTTAAATGTAATAGTACAAGACATCACCAAACGAAAAAAAGCTGAAGAAACACTAATTGAAACATTAAAAAATACTAGTCAACTCAATCGAACTCTTGTAGCTCTTAGACATAGTAGTTATGCAATGATGCATGCAACAGATGAAGAAAGTTATATGGATGAATTATGTAGAATAATAGTGAATTATTGCGGCTATTCAATGGTTTGGATAGGTTTTACCGAAAAGGAAAGTAAAAAGGTTCGGCCAGTTGCGTATGCTGGTTTTGAAGAAGATTATCTTAAAGAATTGAATATTACCTGGGATGATACTGAACGTGGCCATGGACCTACAGGTACTGTTATCAGGACGGGTAAACCTTATATTTGTGAAAACATGCTAACAGATCCTAAATTCAAACCTTGGCGTGAAGAAGCCTTAAAACGCGGTTATGCATCATCAATAGTTCTTCCCATAGTTAATGATAATAATGTATTAGGTGCTTTGAATATTTATTCAAAAGAAACTAATCCTTTTTCCGAAGAAGGGAAGAATTTACTTGAAGAAGTAGTTGGTGATATGTCGTATGGTATAACATCTCTCAGATTGAAAATGGCACATGATGAGGCTGAAAAGGCATTACGAGAGAGTGAGCTAAAATTTCGTGAAATAGTAGAAACTGCTAATGAAGGTATTTTAGTAGAAGATACCAGGGGTATAATCACATTTGCCAATTCTAAGATGATAGACATGTTAGGTTATTCAATTGAAGAACTTATAGGAACTGATGCTAGATTTTTTGTTGATAAAAATGATCTTGAAAAAGCTGAGGAAAAATTTGAAGAACGAAAAACAGGAATTAAAGATGAATATCAACTGAAATTCTGTCGAAAAAATGGCGAGCCATTATATACTATAGCTAAAGCATCACCAATTTACAATTATGACGGTACTTACACCAATACTCTAATAATGTATACAGATATTACCGAACGTGTAGCAGATGATGAAAAACTGGAAAGCTTAATGGTAGAGTTAAAGCGTTCCAACAATGAATTGGAACAGTTTGCTTATATAGCATCTCATGACCTAAGGGAACCATTAAGAATGATAAGCAGCTTTTTACAGTTACTTGAACGACGATATAAGGATAAGTTAGATGAAGATGCTAATGATTTCATTGGATTTGCAGTGGATGGAGCAAAACGTTTGGACGACATGATCAAAGACCTTCTTGAATATTCCCAGGTAATGAGAAAAGAAATAGAATTTATACCTGTGAAACTCGAAGTAGTGTTAGAAGAGACATTAATAAACTTAGTAGTTCAAACAGAAGAAAATAATGCTACTATAACTTATGATTCATTACCTAGTGTGATGGGAGATGAGAAGTTACTGGTCAAATTGTTCCAAAACCTTATTGGTAACGCAATTAAATATCGAAGCCAAGAAATTCCACAAATCCATATAAATGTCAAGGAAGAAAAAAATCAATACCTATTCTCCGTTAAAGATAATGGTATTGGAATAAACTCAGAACACTTGAATCGTATCTTTACAATATTCCAACGCTTGCACACAAATGAGAAATACGAAGGTACGGGTATTGGACTTGCAATAGTCCAAAAAATTGTACATCAACACGGTGGACAGATCTGGGCAGAATCAGAACTAGGAAAAGGTACAACATTCTATTTTACATTACCAATTAATGCTAAAAACTAAATATTTTAATGTTTACGGTTGTATATTTCGTTTTGTGCATCATAGAATATTTGAAATGTATTTATAGGATCCATAAGTATCTCATTGACTTTATTGGGGTCGTCTGGGATATATTGATCTGGAATTATTATATTAATTCCGATTGATAATAGTTTTGAGGGTTTATCATATTGTATTTCAGATTTAAGGGTGTATTCGCTATTTATATAAAGTTTGTATGTTGTTAATCGACCTTTTAAAAAAGCATATTGTTCTGGTTGGACTTCTGAATCCTCTAATATTGCTGATATTTCGGTTGATGCAAGTTCGATTTTGTTTATTTGGATATCGTTAGTTTTTAACATTATAGATCCTATCTGTAAACTAAAATTTTATATTATACTGAATATAATTTCTAGATTATCCTCCTGTCATTAAGCTAACAATGCCGCCAATTATCAGTAATATTGCTGCTATCCAAGCGTATATATATATGAATGCTGGAATTAATAATATAACGATTGCGATAATAATACCAAGTACTAACATCGCTCCACCACTTAATTGTGCATTTTCCATTTTACATCATCTCCATAACTTTTTTGTTTATTACACTTAATTTCACCTTATTACACTATATATTTATATGTAAAGGGTAATAAATCTTTTGGTTTCAGATGTATCCTTATCTGCGGATTGTTTGATTGATATCCCTGCTTCACTTACTAATCCTCTGTAATGTAAAAATATGATTCCTCCTGATAAACGCCGTTCTTTATCATTCTCTTAAATCATGATTCTTATTTTTCCTATTCCCTTAAGAGTAATATTTGCATGAAAGTCGGCTCCGAAAAATTCTTTAAATTCTATATATCCTTCCCTCTTAAATATTTAATATTCATCAAATAATTCATTATACTCAATATCTACCAGTAATTTTAAGTCATCGGTACTATATTGGATTTCCGGGTTCTTGTTTCTCTATTTCATATAGAATTTTTATAATCTTTTTAAATTCTTTTTCATCTATATAAAAATATTCTCCTTTTTTAATGTTTAGTTCCCAACATTAGATCGGTGAAAATTTGAAGGCAGGTACGCCACATTTAGGGCATCTCCAAGTACTTGGTAAATCTTCAAAGGCAGTACCTGGTGGGGTGTTGGTTCCGGGTTCACCCACCTCTGGATCATAGATATAGTTACATACACGACATTTATATTTGCGCAAATTCTGTACCCCCCTATCAACATTAATTTACTATAACTTCAGAATATAATTATTTTTAATTAATATCCTATATTTTTTATCATACCCAATATTCAGTAATTATAGCAAATTAATGTTAAAAATAGCTATGCACATGATAATTTTGTTGAACCTACATTTAGAGAACAATTCAGAATTAAAGATTAATTTGATCATCTATATACATCTCAAATTAACAGCAGAATCAGTAAATAATATCATAACTATCCAAATGTATGAATAAATGCAGATAAGTCAATAGTTAACTAAATTAGTAAACATATATTCTTTAAAATCTATTAAAAACATTTATAGAGATTAAGTATTCTATTTATAAAAAAAAATACGAATCCTTAAGAGGATTCATTTTAGTTTTTTTATCTACTATCTCTAATTTTCCGCCGCTGATTCTGCCCAGCTTTTAATCCAATCATGGATAATACTAGAGCAACAAAAAAAATTGTAACCAATGCAATTAGATCCATTCTTACATCACCAAGACTGAAACCCCTTATTATTACACTTTTCATAGCATCTAACCCATAAGTCAATGGTAAACAGTATGATAACAGCTGTGTATAATAATCAAATCGGGTTACAGGAATGAATAAACCGCTAAATATTACTTGTAATACAACTATTATTCCAAACAAACCAAAAGCCTGTTTTTTAGTGTGTGTAATAGTAGATGCAAAAACTCCTATAACTGTTCCCACTAGAGATACTAAAAGCATAAGTAGTATTGTATCTCCAATATCCCCCACTATAGCAAGGCCCATTATATAAATGATATATGCCAATACAATAGGGACAGTAATGAAACCAAAAATACTTAGACCAAGAGTATATGCTAATGCAGCTTTTATAGGTGATGCAGACATTCTTTTAAACATTTTGGTGCTTTTACATCTAAGTATGTTCGGCAGAGCGATAGCTGTTGACAATATTAAGACAATAAAAGTCATGAAACGAAACATGAAAAGATTTGCAAAACTCAATCCATTTCCATATAAACTTGTAACATTTATTGTTGGAGACTGTGTACTGTTTGCACTACTTGCTGCTACTTGGGTTATGGCCGTTGTCACAGCTTTAGTTATAAGCAAAGATTTTGACTGATCTGTGCCTTCAAGCACCAGGGACACTTTTGCATTTTTTTGGATAAAATTCGTTGGAAAAATCACTGCAGCATCAATAGTTCTATTTTTTAAGGCATTATTAACGTCATTTTGACTGATATCAACAACTGTAATATTTTCCTGCTCTTTTAACTTTTCAATAATACTTGTTGATGTGTTTATGTTACCCATACCATTATCTTCCTTAACTATTCCAATAGTTATATGATCGGCTGTGCCAACCATTATAACCATATATCCCATTATAATCAAAATAATAACTGGTAAAATTATAGCTTTTCCAAGAGTTTGTCTATCCTTAAATCCATTTTTAAGGACATCAACAATCATTTCTAAAAAACTGTTATTTTTCATTAGATTCCTCCTCAAATAGAGTTGATTAAAATAATATTCTAAAGTTTAAACTTATTCTCAGTGATTACTTATTTCCATTATTTATATAGTTATTTTCACTAAATGGGTATAAAATGAAAAATAGAATCCGAATGTATACAATTGAATCTGATTAGGGGTTGGTTGAAATTTCAGTAATAGAACTACATTAATTATACTTGAAAGTTTAAGGCTTTCAATAATATGATCACAAGCATGTATATTGTAAAAACAAGTAGTGAGTAAATTTAATAATGCTTCCTTTGGGATGATGCAAGGTTCATACTCTACTCATTCAACTCTAGTGCATCAAGTAGGTCTTTTTATATTGTTTTAGTTAATTCAGTTTTAATAGAACATTATTCTTTTAACGTAAAACTTTTTCCAATTTATCATTCCTTGTTTTTTATGGTGAAGGAACAGTGGTTGTCACCCATGGCATAACATTTAGTTTCATTTACAAC
>PLXT01000048.1:0-11624 GCA_003151535.1 Methanobacterium sp. | reverse complement strand
TGGGTTTCCCAGAACATTGCAATGTTTTCGGCCAATTTGTTTATATCAGGATCCTTAACGTTTTTGTATAATGTTTCTCCGACCTTAACACCTGCTTCGTATAATATTGGGTCGATATCTATTCCTTGTCTTATAAGGGATACACGTATGGTGTGGAATATGAGTCTGAAAAATTCGTATGGATCACCTTTGCTGTCAACGTAACTTGAAACAAATTCTTCAATATTTTCTGTAATATCCTTTTTACCAGATAACTTGCCCAAGTATTCCGATTTAATAAAGAATATCTTTTTACGTGCATCTTGTGGGTCTGTTTTAGAACCTATAATACTGTCATTAACCATCCTTTTAAGGTGAACTGATACAGTTGATTTTGCCTTTCCGGAAAGTGAAACTAACTGATCAAAACTTAATTCTCCCTTCCTTAGCATAGATAATATTTTAACCCTTACAGGGCTGTTAATAGCATAGATCCCTTCAGTTGTGGAGAACAGTTCTATTTGCATATCTTTTAAAGGTTCTCTTTTATCCATTTTTTTTAACCACTCAAATTTAATTCTATTCGCATTGTTTTCTCTGGAATTCATTATGATAACCGTAACTTATAAATACTCTTGTTCGTATATAAATGAACATTCGTCTTAAAACGAACATAAAATTTGGAGGAGAAATTTATGCCAGAAAAATTGGATATGTTTTGTTACCAGTGTTCACAGACAGCTATGGAAACTGGATGTACTGTTAAGGGAGTCTGCGGTAAGGAAGCTACAGTTGCAAGACTTCAGGACAACTTATTATTCTCAATGAAAGGAATATCAGCCTATTTATACCATGCTAGGGAGTTAGGATACACAGATCCTGAAGTGGATGCATTTTTGGAAAAAGGATTCTACTCAACACTCACCAACGTTAACTTCGATGCTGGAGAGTTTGTTAAACTAGCAACAGAATCTGGCATGATGAATATTAAGGCAATGCAGCTATTAAAAAAAGCTCATATTGAAACTTACGGAGAACCAACACCAACAGAAGTTAAAGTCGGATCTGTAAAAGGTAAAGGTATTATTGCTACCGGACATAGCATGAAAGCCCTTGAAGAATTATTAAAACAGACCGAAGGAACTGGAATAAATGTTTACACCCATTCAGAACTTTTACCTGCCCACGGATACCCTGGACTACGAAAATACAAACATTTAGTTGGACAAATAGGTGGACCATGGTTCGATCAGAAAAAAACCTTCGCTAAATATCCTGCTGCAATAGTTGGAACATCAAACTGTGTACTCATACCTCAAGATGAATACAAAGAACGAATGTTCACACTTGGAGTTGCACAGATACCTGGAGTTAAACACATAGAAGATTATAATTTCTCACCAGTAATTGAAACAGCAAAATCACTACCAGATCTAGAAGAAGAACCAAGAGAAACTGTTCTAACAACAGGATTCGGAGCTTCAACTATACTATCACTTGCAGGAAAGATCAAAGAACTGGTAGAAGCAGGTAAAATTAAACATTTCTTCGTTGTAGGAGGATGTGATTCACCAAAACCACAGGCAAGTTATTATACAGAGTTCGTAAAAAATCTACCTGAAGATACAATAGTACTTACACTTGCATGTGGAAAGTACAGGTTCAACGACATGGATCTAGGGGATATAGAAGGAGTACCAAGGCTCATAGATCTTGGACAATGTAACGATGCAATAGTTGGAATAGACGTTGTTGTAGCATTATCAGAACTCTTCGGAATGGAAATAAACGACCTACCATTAACATTCGTTTTAAGCTGGATGGAACAAAAAGCAGCCGCCATACTATGGAGCCTCCTCGCCCTCAACATACAAGGAATATACCTAGGACCAATAATACCAGGATGGGTTAACAAAGACATATTAAATGTCTTAGTAGAAAACTATGGTTTAACACCAATAGGAGACCCTAAAGAAGACATAAAGAAAATGTTAGGATAAATGGAAATTTCCTTTAATCCTATTCTTTACTATTTTTTTTAATTTCAAATCATAATAAGAGACATATTAAATTAGAAGAACATCACAATAAAATTTTGATTTCAAAATTCCAATAACAAAGGATAGTTAAATAATTTTGGAGGAAATTAAATGGTTAAAGAAGTAGATGAAGACAAAGCATTTGAACAAAAATTAAAAGGTAAAATGGGATGGAAATGTTCATGTTCTCTGGATATAGTGGACAAAGAATGTTCACTAAAAGAGATTGCATGCAAAGATTGCGGTAAAGTTTTCAAGACTAACAGAGATGTTGAATATTGCTTTAATTGCGAGAAAAAACATTAAAATTATTCAGAAGATAGGAGTCTATTTATAATCTGTAGCCATGTTGAAGAGGTCCATGGTCCATACAAGGTTATATAAATCGGTTATGGTTTCTACGAATTCTGTATACTGATTCCATACACCTATTGCTGTTTGAGATATTACACTTCCATCCTTAAATTTACAGAATATTAATAGCATCTCTTTTTTATCTCTGATAATTGCTTTTATGAATGGTATTTGGAATGTCTTGATTTCACAATCTAATTTTTTAATATTTTCAGAGATGTCTATTTTTTCATCATCGGTAATGTTGTAGGGTGCTGCTATTATCCTAGTCTGAACTCCTCTTTTTAATGATTTATTCAAAGCTTCATTTAATTTTTCAACTTCTTCATGAAACATAAAACCTGCTGCAATGTGCAATGTACTCTTAGCACGACCAATGATTTCTATCTCTTTTTTTACAATCTTATCAGAACCATAAATCAACCATATAGGGGCGGGAGATTTAGATATTTGATTTTCATAGATGTTTATAACTTCTGATTCAGCTTCATCGAGTTCATCTTTTATTTTCATTCTTGATTTTTCAAAAACATCTTGTGGAGGCACAACTCCATATATCAAAGGTTTACCTCTCGTAATTTCTAAAAATCCTTTTTTATGTAAACTCTTTAGTACATCATATGTTCTAGAAAGTGGCACACCGGAATCTTCGCTTATTTCTAAAGCAGTAGCGGATATTAAAGAAGCTAAGGATAGATATGCTTTAGATTCATAGTCAGTAAGTCCTAATATTTTTAATGCATTTATTGTGGCTTGTTTTAGCGGAATGAAAATCCCTCCCTTATTTTCTTACTTTATACATGTTTAGTGAAAAAACATTTATATGTTACGGATATCTGATCAAATATATTAGAAAATAACTAAATGAAATCTATACCAAGTTATTTTTGAACTAAATACCGTTTTGATGTTAACCAGATGGTTACTAATAGTACTATGAATGACTTAAATTGCATATTATGTGGTGAACGTATAGATCACTGCCCTAAAGATGTAATTAATTATTCATTCGGAGTTAAAGATTAAAAAAATAGGTGATAAAATGAAAATATCTAAAATTGCAGACATTAAATCCTCTCCAAACCCTCATGGAGTAGATGCACGCAAAATATATGATACAGAAAATGCCGTAGCCGTTCACATGACCATTAAACCTGGAGAATCCTTAAAAAAACATATCACACCTGTTGATGTGTTTTTCTATGTTCTAGAGGGTGAGGGCATAGTTGAAATTGGAGATGAAAAAGAAATGGTAAATAAAGATTCTCTGATTGAAAGCCCTGCCAAAACCCCTCATACATGGTACAATAAAGGACAAAACGATCTGAGAATATTAATAGTCAAAGTTCCAAGACCCAATAAATCTACAAAAATCGTATAAAAAAATTTGGGGAGTTATCAAATTTGATAAAAGAAAAAAATAAAGAGAAAAGAAAAATGGACTGGAAATGTCCACTTTCTTTAAATAAGGATAAAAAATCTCCCCTAAAACAAATTATTTGTAAAGGTTGTGGTACAATGTTTAAAAGCAATTACAATTCTAATTATTGTTTAGAATGTAAAGAAATATTTTATGATGAACCTTAAGGATTATAAAATATCACCGTACTACTCTCAAATTAACAGCAGCTATCAGTAAAGGACATAGTAAGTAAGTTAGTGTATAGATGAAGCAATAAATGAGTAAATGCATAGCTTTATAAGTAATGCCACATATGTGAGGCTTGATCTAAGCGACTAATACAGATTCATTTAGAAAGTAAGCATGCAGGCAACACACTTCAATGATTTGCTAAGTATCCACTTAGGGATTTTCTAATCCTTTTATTTCTGTTCTAAATCTAACTCTTTTTGTATTAAAGCTTTCTGGATTGATTTGAAGCTTAAATGTTCTTTAATTCGATGCAAAGGAAGCAAGCGACAAAATATGTTGATAATGCCAAATTACCGATTCTATATAATTATTATACTCCTATGGGCGAAACGTTTCCCAAAACACGCTATTATGCAAACCGCAATCAAGCGGTTCAACATTGAATGTGTATCAACTAGATAACTTAATAAAACAAACAGGACAAACATGCAAAAAAATAATGTTTATAATGTTTGTACTGTTTTAGGACATAGTTAATAAACAGAACAATCATGAAAATAAATAAGCCGAATAAGGATTTCTATTTAATTTTAATCAATTAAAAAAAAAATTGGGGAAAAAAAGAATTTATATTTATTTTTTATGTGACATAATTGATCCACCGAGTACAGATAGTATTCCAAGTATTAATCCTGCTATTGGTATTCCTGTGTGTTGCATTGGTATTTTTGTGGTTGTTGTAGTTGCTTTTACTGTTGTTGAATTGGTTGGAGTTAATTGATTTGTAATATTTGTTGTTACTGTTTGTTGATCAACGGTGGCTGATACTTCTGAAACTCCACTAGAATGTCCTGTGAAAGTTGTGAAAGTTGATCCGTTTGTTGTGTTGTTGGTTTCAGGATTTACAGTTCCTAATCCATCACTGCTGAAGTTAACAGTTATTCCATCGGGAACATGACCATTTACTGGGTTAAGATAATTGCCTAAATTATCATGTAGTAAATCTGCTGTGACTGTAGACTTATCGCTGTCATTGATAGTTTGAGGTTTTGCTGTGATCGTTAATACTATCCAATTAGTTACTGTAAAATTGACTCTTCCAGCATCTTGTGGATTGGTTCCTACAAAGTTAGTTCCCCACCAGTTATCTTCAGCATTCATACTTCCACTGGAATTGTAAATATCAGTTTTATTATTTCCAACAATTCGACTGAACTTAACAGTTACAATACCACCATCATCATTGATGATAGCACCACCAGAAGTTGCAGTGTTATTTGTGAAAGTACTACTGTTAACAGTCAAAGGACCATCAAAGTTGTAGATAGCACCACCACCAGAAGTTGCAGTGTTATTTGTGAAAGTACTGTTATCAACAGTTACAATACCACCATAGTTGTAGATAGCACCACCACCATAATCATGATTTGCAGTGTTATTTGTGAAAGTACTGTTATTAACAGTCAAAGTAGCCATAGACCCATTGTCGATAGCACCACCAGCACCTATATCAGGATTACTTGCAGTGTTATTTGTGAAAGTACTACTGTTAACAGTCAAAGGACCACCAAAGTTGTAGATAGCACCACCACCAGAAGTTGCAGTGTTATTTGTGAAAGTACTGTTTTCAATAGACAAAGTACCACTATTGTCGATAGCACCACCATACTGTGCAGTGTTATTTGTGAAAGTACTGTTATTAACAGTCAAAGTAGCCATAGACCCATTGTAGATAGCACCACCATAATCATGATTTGCAGTGTTATTTGTGAAAGTACTGTTTTCAATAGACAAAGTACCATTATTGTAGATAGCACCACCATCATATGCAGTGTTATTTGTGAAAGTACTGTTTTCAATAGACAAAGTACCACCATTTTCATTGTAGATAGCACCACCACCAGAAGTTGCAGTGTTATTAGTGAATGTGCTGTCTGTTACAGTTAAAGAACTAGCACTATTATAGATAGCACCACCATAACCACCACTACTAGTTGCAGTGTTATTTGTGAAAGTACTGTTATCAACAGTAGCAGTGCCTCCATTGATGATAGCACCACCTAAATAAGCAGTGTTATTTGTGAATGTGCTGTCTGTTACAGTCAAAGAACTAGCATTATTGTAGATAGCACCACCATAACCACCACTACTAAATGCAGTGTTATTTGTGAAAGTACTACTGTTAACAGTCAAAGTACCACCATCATTGTAGATAGCACCACCAGAAGTTGCAGTGTTATTTGTGAAAGTACTGTTACTAATAGTCAAAGTACCACCATTTTCATTGTCGATAGCACCACCACCAATACCATTACTTGTTGTTCCGTTTGTTAGTGTTAGATTGATGATTGTGATGTTTACTCCAGATGCTATGGTGAATATTGAGTTTCCATATTGTTGTCCGTTTATAATAGTATTCTTCTGGTTTTCACCTATGATAGTCATATCCGTGTTGATCGTGATATTGCTTTCATTGTAGGTTCCATTGGCTATGTGGACTGTTCCATTAGATGCTACTGTTCCTGTGGCGTTTTTTATTGTTGCTTTCGGCCCGTTTGTACCATTTGTATATGTGGAATTTAATCCATCATAACTGTCGTTTCCATGAGTGCTTACATATACACTGGATGAATTAGCTGCTGATGTAGCATTTATCCCAAAAGAAAAAATCGCTACAATTCCGAGTATTAGTAAACAGATTCCAAACATTTTTGTATTGTTTTTATATTTTTTCATCGTCTTTTTCACCTCCCTCATATTTTATATGATTAAAATATGCACTCCCTCCCATATAAAATAAAACAACAAAGTTTATATAAAAAAAATCACAAAAGATTAGAATATTTTTAAAACGTTTTTAATAAAAAAAGGAAAATATAATAAAAAAAATTAAAAACTTTTCTTTAGTCCTTTATTCATTCACCATTTACATGGTTAAAAATTCATATTCATCTATTACTCTGAATTCTGATCATATGTAGTTTAAGTTGTCTCAATAGCTTTTATTTTCTGGTATTGATTTCTGGTATTTTTCTATTATTAAATTTTCTGCAATTTTGAATTTCTATCATCTTTTTGGACCATTTTATGATCACATTAGTCAGAATTTTGGATAAAATGAGCTGGCAGTATTAATGGTACAGGCGCATTGATAGTTTCTACAATATATCATATTAACAGCATTTATAAATCGGATATTATACTAGGAGGTTCTTTCCAAAAATACAAAATCGGTGCGGGGGTATGGGGAATGCCATAAGAAATTCATCTGCTGCATTTGTAGTAGCTGTAACCAACTTTAGCTTAGAATATGTACGTTATGGCCATGATAATTGTAGTTTTATATGCTCAGCATAAATTGCAATGTATGATTAATTTCAGGAGAAATGGGGAAAAGATCCAATAGGTTCAGAAACAGTATAAATAATGCAGACAAAATCCTATTTATAAGTCAATAGTTTGTAATGATCTTAAAACTATGGAAAAAGCTGAAAAACATAGTTTCAAACCAATATTATGCAGATAATGATGGATTTTATATTATATTCGTACAGAAATGAAAGATAATGACATGACTAATTACTAATCTACATATCAATTTGAGGGCATTATCTTAATAGTTGTATACTTTATTTTGTCATGTTTAGATTATTGTTCTTAAATCAGATTTTAACAAAGTTTAAAATAAGATAAACTGAAACTATTTATGAAATGTTCATTAATTTCAATTTGTTAAGTAATATGTATTGAATTTAAAGTTTAATTTAGAATGGATTATGGAATGGGAATAATATGGTTAATAAGCCGTTAATATCAATTAAAAGTATTTTTGTAATTGCTTTAATTTTTGTAATTAGTTTTATAATCATTACACTATTGTTGAGAAACGATTCTACATTAAGGATGTTTTTTGGTGATCTTTCCCCCATTGTAATTGATTTGGTGGTTGTTTTAACCTTGTTTTATGCAGCTATTCGGTCTAAGTATTATGGTAGACGTGTGCAGATGGCTTGGATGTTTATAGCATTAGCATTTTCTTTTTATACAATTGGGGATATTTTATGGGCTATATTAGAGCTTGGATTTAATCAGAACTCTTTTCCATCTATTGCTGATGGTTTTTATTTAATTTTTTATCCGTTTTTTGCTATTGGTATTTATTATTTATCCAAATTTTCTTTCAGTAAGGGTGAAATGCTTAAAATATTTATAGACATAGGAATTATATTCCTTGCTGTTGGACTCATATTTTGGACTTTTTTAATTATGCCAACTCTTTCAAGCCAACAAAACTCATTTGCTAATATAGTATCTTTAAGCTATATAATTGGAGATTTCTTATTATTTTTTGTATTATTAAGATGGATTTATAGTAAGTTTGATGGGTATTTTGTGCCAATATTATTTTTGAGTATGGGTATTTTGTTTATGATTATTAATGATAGTGTTTATGTGTATCAAACATTACAAGGAACTTATATATCTGGAGGTTTGTTGGATACTGGGTGGATAATAAGTTTTATTATGGTCGGATTAGCTGCATTTTTACAAGCGAGTGAAGAGAAAATAGATTTGAAAAGATTTTCTCAGATAATAATTTGGATTCAGAAATCTAATTTAATTTCCTATTTGCCTTTTATTTGGGTGTTAATCGCGTTTACACTACTTGTATGGGCTAATGACAATCCATTCGTATCAAATTATCAGTTTTATGAATTAGTTGTAGGATTTATAGTTTTTCTAGTTATTATTCGTCAATTTATCACATTAAATGAGAATAAAAATCTTTTAACCATAGCTGAAAAGGAAGTTGAATCTCGTAAAATTGCAGAAAATGAAGCTCGTGAAAGTGAGATATATTATAGGGCTATTTTTGAAAATACTGGAACTGCAATTATTATGATTGATCAAGATATGACAATTTCACGTGTAAATTCAGAGGCTGAAATATTAACAGGATTTTCAAAGGAGGAGATAGAAGGTAAGAAAAAATGGACTGATTTTGTAGTTGGAGAAGAGTTAAATAGACTTAAAGGATATTTTAATAAAAGATATGATCCAAATAAACGTCCTAGGGAATATGAAACAAAAGGTCAAGATGAAGAAGGGAATATAAAGGATCTTCTGGTTACTGTTGTAACTATTCCAGGTACTCAAAAGCAATTAGCTTCACTTATTGATATCACCAAACGTAAAAATGCTGAAAATCTAATAAAATCATCATTAAACGAAAAAAACATTTTACTTCAAGAGATACATCACCGTGTAAAAAATAATATGCAAATTATTTCGAGCCTCCTTAATCTGCAGACAAAATATACAAATGATGAAGAAACTGTTAATATCTTAAAGGAGAGCCAAAATCGTGTCAGATCAATGGCTATGATACATGAAAAACTTTATCAATCTAAAGATTTATCCCACATCAATTTTATTGATTATATTCAAAGTTTGGTTTCAAAATTATTTTATTCATATAATATAAAAGAAGCCCAAATAACACCAGTAATTGAAATAGAAAATGTGAATTTGAATATTGAAACTGCAGTCCCATGTGGACTAATAATAAGTGAACTCATATCTAACAGCCTAAAATATGCATTTCCCAATGAAATGAAAGGGGAAATATGTATTTCACTCAAATCAGTAGGAGATAAATATGAACTTATTATCCGAGACAACGGTATAGGATTACCAGCGGACTTTGACTTTAATAAACTAGAATCCCTAGGGCTTCTACTGGTAAATAATTTAATTGAACAAATTGATGGAAAAATCACAATCAACAAAAGCCACCCAACCCAATTCAAAATCACATTCCAAGAATTAAAATACAAAGAAAGAATTTAAAATATTAATCTTTCCTAATTTAAAGTGTCAGTTATGGAGTCATATGCAGGCAAAATACTATTTCAAAGTCAATAGTTTTTATAATATCTTGAGTAATCATAGATTAGGTCACCAACTAATCTGTAAAATTACTGGAAAATCTTTTTAACAACCGTTGCATCTTTTTTCCTGAAATGTTCACCAATTATATCTGTTTTTTTATTTTATTCAGGGACATAAAAGACTCAATTAATGTTTCAAACGATGGAATTAAATATATGGAAAGGTAAGATATTTTTAGTTAGTACTAATGTATTTCTAAAATATTGCTGACCTTGGAAGATTTTTCTTATTGGGGGGTTAATTTTTTTGTCTGGTAAAGATGGGGGTAATAGAGCAAAGGATGAAAATATCAAACCAGGGGGTCGTAGATTCCTTAGATGGTGGATAATTGGAATTATACTTATTTTTTTGTTGGTTGGTAGTTGTTTGGCGTGGACTGTTTATGAAGATAAACAATCTGTCAATATACAACATAAGGAGCTTATGACTCCCAATTTTACTGAACCAGGACTTACTGCTGAAGATTTTATTCTTCCTGCCAATAGTACACCCACCAAGGTTCTTTCTGGGATCTATGTTGATCAAATTCATTCTGTTTCATTATCTGATAGTACATGGAATGTTGATTTTTATCTTTGGTTCAAATGGAATGGTAGTCAGGTTAGTCCTGGTGAAAATTTCCAAGTGATCGATGGTAATATTGATAAAAAAGAATTGGTGGATAATTATACCAATGGAACCGAACATTACGAGATTTACTATGTCACAGCTAGTATAACCAAATTCTTTGACATTTTGAGATTCCCTGTAGATAATCAAATTCTATACATAGATATTGAGGATAAAAAAAATGAAAGACAGGATTTAATCTATGTTGTCGACAATGGAACTTCTAGTATTAACTCCAAGGTTCAAGTACAGGGGTATAACGTCAGTAAACTTCAAGTTATAGAAAAACCTGCTGTATACAATTCAAATTTTGGAGATCCACGTTTAGGACAGGGAGCAACATCTTATTCGCAATTAAGAGCAGGTATTGATATATACAGACCCGATCTAGGATTTTATTTAAGAATATTCATTGGATTGTTCGTAGCAGTTGCAGCAGCATTAGTGGCCCTATTTATCAAGCCTACCAATGCTGAGCCACGTTTTGGACTGGGAGCAGGTGCTTTGTTTGTGGCAATTGCCAACAACATCATAACCTCTGGTTTAATACCAAAAACAGGGATCATGACCCTGGCAGATATGGTGAATGACATAGGATTGCTTTTGATCCTCATAACCATTATAGAATCTACTATCTCATTATATATCTATGACATCAAGGGTGAAAAGCAGTTATCAAAGAAATTAGACAAATTTTCATTCATAACACTGATTATAATTTATATAATCGTAAATACAATAATAATAATTGCAGCATGGTGAAATTATAAACGCATGATAACTTAAATCACGAAATACACTAATAATTCACTTAATCATAGAGCTTCTACCCAGAATTCTTGAACCCTCAAATATAGCGTCATCTGATTTGAGATTATAGAAAAATATTTAATAAAGTGTATATTATTAGTTAAGAACGTAAATTTATTAAACTAATTGAATCTATATGCGTCCAAAGACAGTCTTAACGTCTTATTACATCGACACATAATTAGGCAATCTTTTATTTGTACTATAGAATTCCATTAATTTGCAGTACATGTAGACTACAGATTCGTAGGGAATATTCCCCAAAGAAGTTGAAACATAGTTGGGTG
>PLXT01000132.1 GCA_003151535.1 Methanobacterium sp. | reverse complement strand
TTTTCTTTTTTATTGTTTAAATGATTGAATAGTTTGTTCATAAAAATTTTGAAATCCCTGTTTTAGATCCATAACTATTTTTGTTAATTTATCATTCTTTTTGGGTATGAGACGATTTGGGATTGTGATAGTAATTTCTATTAACAATATTTCTTTAGATTCATCATATTGTGTATCAGATTTCATGGAATATTTACTATCTAAATACAATTTATAATTGTCCAAATGATTTTTTAAAAAGATACATTGTGCTTTATTAACTCCACTATCCTCAAATTTAAGTAATATATCCTTTGCAACAGGTTTTGTTCTATCTAACATTTCAAATTTGATAAATTCTAACATTTATATCACCTAATCATAATTAATAGCCATAACAGATATATCTAATGAAAATATTAGATTATAATGACGTTTGTCACGAAAAAGCAGTCTTAAGGTGGCAAGTGTAAAACAAATTATATCAATTGTTTTATTTTTTTGAATAATTACTACAAAACAAAAATAATTAGGGAACCGCACCAAACCCCTTATATCTGCCCCTACAACAGAACAATTATATTGATATACCCATCCACATCCATTAATAACTTTCCTTACAAAATTTTATCAATCTAAATCATAAGAATTATATTATTAAACCTTATTTCGGAAACTATGTTTTTATTCTTTTTTTCCTATCTAATTCAGTTCCATTGCTATCCATCGTACTCCCACACACACGACAAGGTATTATATTTGCTATACTTTCTTTTGGTTGTGATTGTTTAGGGCCTATTCCCGTAACCATTACTTTATTTACTATAATCTCTCCTCTACCACAATTACAAAGATGAGTTTCTCTAAATTTTTCTGACATTTAAATCACCACTTCTTACTTAATTTTCATACCAAATATTTTTTATGTAAATTTTACGATGCCAACACATAAATATAGAAACAATACATTTAGCTACATGGATCACTATTAATTTTAGCAATTATGGTTTAGAGAGGGAATCGATCGATGAATAACGAGAGCAATTAACCAGCGACCAAGAAAGAGTTGTTTTCGCTATTTTAATCATACGCATAAAAATATTATATTCGATATTACTTTCTTTAATTTATGGATATTTTACATATAATCAATACATTTTTAGCGGCTTATTAACAATTTAATTGGTATTTAAACTCATATTATTGTGTGACTTTTTTTGGGTTTTTTTATTATATATTAGTTCTTATATATAGGCCATATAACTTATATTTTCTACCATTGTGCTATACATCCATATATGACAGGTACCATAGTTGTTTCAACAAACGCACCAACCAGTACAGGCAGTTAACAACAATTCAGGCAGATCTAATATAAAATATTAAATAAAAACTAGTTGAAATCAGAATAAGTTTGATTTCACAAATTGTATGCAAATTTTTACAATTTTTTTATAAATATTATCATAAAACATATTTACATTAAGTTACATATTAATGATATAAGATGAATTAGAGATAAAGTTATGAAATAAATACCAAAAAAATGAATATGAAAAATGTATAATCTTCTACGCCCGTCTATTACCAAATTGATGGGTAGTGATAATTTAGGGGTATTTTGTTCTATATGGTTATGCAAAAAAAAATGTTTATATAGTCTAAAAGAAGTTTGTGTCAAGAAAATCGTTTGTCTCTTATGAGTCCAATTTTTCCAGTGAATAACACTAAAATGAAGGCTTTGTAGATAAACAAATGCAAACTATTATCATAAAATATTGGATAACACTAATAACAATTTTAAATTAGTTTATAAACTTTAAGGAGAGATTAGAATGGCAATTGATCCCATATGTAAGATGGATGTAGATGAAAAAAGTGCTAAATGGGTAAGTGAGTATAAAGGCAAGAAATATTACTTCTGCGCTCCAGGTTGTAAAAAAGAATTCAATGAAAATCCTGAAAAATATACGGAATAAAACATAAATATTTGAATTTTTATTTTTTTTGGAAGATTTGAATTATATTAAGAGGTGAACTTTTAATGGTCGATACAAAGGAAATTAAAGGAATTCCAGTAATATCTTTTGCTTTAATTATTGCAATAGTATTGGCTGTCACCATGTTAGTGGTGGGTATTGTAATGGCGTTATTAGGATCTCCTACGTATAAGATGATGCCTTCCATTAATGCGATGCCTATGATGGATGATTTTAACCACATGTTTGTATGAGGTATATCTGCACTTTATTTTATAGTAGTCATGCCCATTATGGTATTTATCTTTGGATTTTTGGTTACAGCTCTAGCAACAATAATCTACAATTTCATAGCCCCCAAAATTGGTGGAATCAAATTAGAACTTGAATAAAAAAAAATTAATATTTTTTTATATCTTGATAACCAATTAATTTCAATTATTTTTATCATAACTTTTTGGAGGAATTCAAATTAATCATGATGACTCTAAACATGAAATGGAACATATGGATCATGAAGATCATGATAAAATGGGTGAATGTGTTGTATGTGGAGGGGAGCTAACTGAAGAACATAGAATGGAAGGAAGACACGTTCATTCAGGAATGATTGATGATTTAAAAAAGAGATTCTGGATATCATTACTCTTTACTATACCTATTCTTATTTTATCACCATCAATTCAAGGATTAGTTGGTTTAAGTAACTCACTCAGATTTACAGGAGATTTATACCTTCTTTTCGTCTTATCCTCGATAGTTTATTTTTATGGTGGGTATCCATTTTTTAAAGGATTTTTCAAAGAAATTAAATCTAAAACACCCGGAATGGATATGCTTATTTCTGTTGCCATTACCAGTGCCTATCTTTACAGCAGTGCAGTTGTTTTTGGTCTTAATGGTGATGTTTTTTTCTGGGAACTTGTAACACTAATTGATATTATGCTTATAGGGCATTGGCTGGAGATGAGATCTGTGATGGGTGCTTCCAGGGCACTTGAAGAACTTGTAAAACTCATGCCATCAAGTGCACATAAAATAATGTCTGATGGGAGCACAATGGATGTTCCTTTAGATGAACTGAGTGTGGGAGACAATGTAGTCATTAAACCGGGAGAAAAGGTTCCGGTAGATGGGGAAATTATTAGAGGGAATACTTCCATTGATGAATCAATGCTTACAGGTGAATCAGAACCGTTATTTAAGGAAAATGGGGCTGGAGTTATTGGTGGATCCATTAATGGGGATGGATCCGTTACAGTGGAAATAAAAAAAACAGGGAATGATTCATTCCTTTCACAAGTTATAACCCTTGTTGAGGAAGCACAAGCAACTAAATCAAAGACACAAAACTTGGCAGACCGTTTTGCAACATGGCTCACGATAATAGCTTTATCTGGTGGATTTATAACGCTGTTAGTATGGTTGGGAGTTACAAATTATGGATTTGAATTTGCTCTTGAGAGAGCTGTTACTGTAATGGTTATTACATGTCCACATGCACTTGGACTTGCAGTACCCCTAGTTGTTGCGGTTTCAACATCTTTATCAGCACGAAATGGACTATTAATAAGAAATCGTACCTCTTTTGAAAGATCAAGGGATATTAATGCCATAATATTTGACAAAACAGGAACACTTACAGAAGGAAAGTTCGGTATAACTGATATTGTTCCTTTAAGCAGTGAATATCATGAAAATGATGTTTTAAAGTATGCAGCTTCACTCGAATCATATTCTGAGCACCCTATTGCCAAAGGAGTTGTAAACTCTGCAAAAGAGACTTTTGACGTTGAAGACTTTAAATCAATCCCTGGAAAAGGTATTCATGGTAAAATTAATACAAAAAATGTGGAGGTAGTAAGTCCAGGATATTTAAAGGAACTTAACCTTGATATTTCTAATGAAACGGTAGATAAACTCTTATCTGAGGGAAAAACAATTGTTTTCGTAATTATTGACGGAGAACTTAAAGGTGCAATTGCACTTGCAGATATTATAAGGGAAGAGTCCAAAGAAGCCATTAAAAAATTCAAAGATATGGGAGTGCAGTGCATGATGATTACAGGGGACAGAAAAGAGGTTGCAAAATGGGTATCCAAGGAAATCGGGCTTGATAAATATTATGCAGAAGTTTTACCACAGGAAAAAGCAAAAAAAGTCCGAGAAATTCAATCTGAAGGTTTAGTTGTTGCCATGACTGGAGATGGTATCAATGATGCCCCTGCACTTGCACAGGCTGATGTTGGTATTGCAATTGGTGCAGGTACAGATGTAGCAATTGAAGCAGCTGATGTTGTCCTATTAAGAAACAATCCTCTTGATGCGGTTTACATAATAAAGCTTGCTAAATCTACCTACAAAAAAATGTTCCAAAATCTAGCGTGGGGTGCAGGATACAACATTTTTGCGATTCCAATTGCAGCAGGAGTCCTATATAGTTTCGGAATTCTTATAACCCCCGCAGAAGGAGTTATACTAATGTCACTAAGTACCATTATAGTGGCTTTTAATTCAAGAACCCTAAAAATTAAGAAATAGATGCGGAATAACTCACGAAAAAAATGTAAATCTTAAAAAGAGGTGATTTAATGGATAGAAATACTATGATTGTGTTAATAGTTTTAATAATTGCAGTGGTCATTGTAGTTATCTTTAGTTGGTTATGGATGTACACCCCTTATATGGGCGGATACCATGGTAACTATAGTAATCACATTGGGTCTGGCATGATGCAAGGATATTAAGAATTTTAGATGTGGAAAACTGTTAAAGGGAATATGTAAATGAGTTTTTGACCATTAAAATTTTTCACAGAATAATCTTAATTNNGTCCTGATTTGCATAATTTAAAAAATTATACAAAACTATTAATAATACACTAAAAAGAAATTGTGATGAAAGATTCTGTACATATATGGATTACACCCTACTCATAGAATATCACCTCATTCACATGTACGTATACGGATGACAGAAAAAATGCCATCACAGCGCTCTGGGGTATACTTAGAATCAGTAAGGACCTTAGAAAAAAGATTTTGAAAGTTGAGTATGATGAGTACAATCTTAAAGTAGCAGAAATGTAATGGAGAAATTCCGATTGTTCAAATCATGTTCTCCATGCAGGATTAGATAAAGAAATGAAGAATACTTTGATTGAGAAGTAAAGATCATAATTAAATAAAAAAACAGAGTTTAGTGTTAAAATGAAGGATAAACAACCATCTATTCAAGAATGGAAAGATTTATATTCTGCAGCGATAAACTTTAAGAAATTAAAGTGCTGGAATTTTATGTGGGATTCAGATATATTTGGAGTTCAAAACCCCGTGACTGGCAAAATTGGTTATTGCTGCATAATGGGAAGAGCAGGCGAACACTTTGCCCTGGGAGTCTTTCCGGGTAGTGAAGGATTAGAAGGACTCTTTAAAATCCAATCAGACCAAGTTACACTATCTGACACAGAAAGTATATATCTTCAAAGGTGCATCATGGTTTCCTTTGAAGATAGAAAATTTATTACTAAGCAGGATTATGAAAAAATTAGAAAACTGGGGTTAAAATTTAGAGGACGTAATGAATGGCCTTTATTTCGAAGTTACATGCCACATCATCTTCCATGGTATTTAAACCGTGACGAAGCACAATTTTTGACTATCGCCTTGCAACAAGCTATCCATGTTTGTAAGCGTTTTAAAAATGATCCAGAGATGCTCATTCGTCCTTCAACTACTGAAATATTAGTTCGAGTGCCATTAAAAGATAATAGTCTTGAATGGAGAGATGAATGGTTAATACCCTCTGAGATGGATGAAGAGGACATAATGATAGGGAATGTGGATGAAGATGCATTAGAGGACCTCCTTAAATTAAAACATAATGGAATATGGGAAGCTGATCTCTTTTATTTTCATGAGACAGTTCAAGACAATCCCGAAGAAAGACCCTACTATCCCTACGTAATTTTGTGGGTCGAACGAGACAATGGTATCATTTTAAACAGCAAGGTAGTGAACCCTGAAGAGTGGGCGAATATTTTTTCAAATCAGTTGCAGGAAAATATTGAAAACACTGCATCCTTACCCCATATGATTATTGTTAAGAAAAAAGAACTATTCACTTTCCTTGAACCTGTAACTTCTAAATTGGGAATTAAATTGACTTTAGCTTCTAATTTAAAATTAATAGATCAGATAAAAAAAGATATGCAGGACATTCCAATGGATGAAAATGAAGCGTTTGAAGATGTGATAGAACTTTTGATTGAAGATGAATCATTTCAAGCTCTGTTGAAGGATAAAACACTTCAAGATCTAATGGAAAAAGGATCGATCCAAACACTATTGAAAGATAAATCAATCCAATCTTTAATTGAAAAAAAACTAATAGAACGTAATAACACACAGATTAAAGAGAACGACCCCGAGCAGACAACATTATTTGATAATAATAACTCCAATTAACATGAAAAAGAATAGGTGAACAATGACCCATGAGAGTTATGGATGTTCACAATAAGTAAATTCTAGGATAATACAATATTCGTAATAACTACAAAGCTATTAAAAATTAATTTATTTTTTTATCTTCATTTATTTTATTTTTTTTACATATGACTCTTTTCAATGAAAATTGAGATAAACCCATAGGATCAAAGAAGTTTATTTGACTAAGACTTTTGAACCTCATCCCTGAGTGTCAATATAGGCAATTTCATCTTCAAAATGGTATTATCTATCATTAAATGCTCATAACTTAAAATTATACAGTATTGTTTCAATAGCATTGGCAAATTATATAAAATAGGGAATAGTCAATTTTTTATATTTCCCCGTTATTTTCTAATTGTGTTTTGTGCTGCTATGACTATTAGGAGAAGTATTGGCCAGATTTCGAGTCTTCCTATCCACATGTCTGCTATGAAAACTAGTTTTACTACTACTGATGAAGCTGATGTTATGTTCCAGAACCTAGCCCAACATTACTCAGAGCAGAAGCTACTTCAAACAAAACTTGGGAAACGTTTGAATAGTAGAATAAGACGATAATAATACTTATAATATAAACAAAGATATAGCTGAATACGAATAATCCTGTTAGTCTTAATAAATCTTTGTCTACTCCAATATCATGTATATGATGAATTTTACGTGGAATAACTGCACTTTTTGGGGAGTAATAATGATTTTATTTCCCACCACATACCTTTAGCAAGTATTCCTATCCTTAGCCATTTGATATCTCCACCAGTTACAGGCACCTGCACCAATAATTATTAGTAAGATAAGTATGAATATGCCTAGTTTTCCCCATTTGAATGTTATATCAGATGAACTGGCTGTTTGAAGATCCGTGGTTGTTAAAGCAGTCACTACTTGGAATGCCGAATATCTTAGTGATGTAAATATATGATGTTAATAGAATTTGAGTAATTTATCATACAATTTCAAAGGGATAAATTAATAGTAGAAGAAATGAATAAAACTGATATAATGGGATGGGCTTATGTTTGAAAGCGAGATAAAACTAAACGATTTAAAATCTGGAGATAATGTCTATATTCTTTTTGAAAGAGATAACCCTGATTATTATGTTTTTCTTAAAACTAAGGAAGAAGTTGAAGAAAATTTATATGTGATATATAAAGAACTGAGTGAAGAATATGGATCCTCCATAGATATTACAAAGTTTTTAAATGATTGTATAATCATTGAAGGAAAAAAGAAAGACTTAAAACATATAAATCTCTTAGATGAGCAAATAAAGATGGTTTAAGATATATTTGAAAATTATAATCTTCTGTAAAAATTTATTTATGCAGATCCAACCTTACTTAATTGGTAATCAATTCATTTAGATTTATACAAATATTATTTGGGGAGCTTGTGAAATTTCATAGAGCTGTATCTGGAATTTTAGGAATAATTTATTATCATTATAGTGATAATACTCGTAATGGGAATCTTTTTACATATAGCAACAGTACAAGGTGATTGTATTATTAATTTTTAAAATATAATAACTCCTTAAAATATCATAAAATTTTTTACTATTATATCAGATTTATTTGGAAATATTTAGTCTTCCAAAACCTTGTGTGAATGCACCCAGAAGTTCATTGTAAGATACATGGTCCAGATTGTACACTTTTATTTGTTTCAGTTAGATTTATTAAAATAATGCTTGTAACTCAGCTATACAGTATACAATAATATTCATAAAATATTTTTTTTGCTCTTAATTTTAAATTTTAATAGTATTTTATTTTGATCAATTATTATAAAATTTAGATTACTAATGATTCTAAAAGAATTTGGTAGAATCCTATTCCTTTATGAAAATATCAGTAATTTTCCCAAACATTTATATGTATTTATGAATATACCATAATTTATTCTAATAAAACAAAAAACTATAGGTAGTTGAGTGAAAAATGGATGATTTGGATGCGGATATACTCCGTTCTTTAATAAAAAATTCTAGAATAACATTATCGCAAATGTCAAAAGAAATAGATGCACCTGATGCAACAATCTCTAACCGACTTAAAAAGCTCGAAAAAGATGTAATAAAACGTTACACAGTTATACTGGACTGGGAAAAAATCGGTCTTGATATAACAACAATAATCATCATACAAACAGAGTCAGAAAAACATGAATCTGTTAAAGAAGAGCTATCAAAACTTGAAGAAGTATCAGAAGTATACAGCGTCTCAGGAGAATATGATATTCTCATCAAAGTTTGGGTTCAAAACATAGAAGAACTCAACAAGCTAATGAACACTAAAATACGGTCCATTGATGGTGTAGAAGATTTAACTGAAATGATTGTAATGGAACGAGTTAAAGAGGAGATGGTTCCAATAATTCCAAAAAAATAGTTAAAATTTTTAAATAAGTAGGAGGGGTACTATGCGTTTTTTAAGCGAAATCATAAATAAACCAGTAATTGATAATGAAGGAAAAAAAATTGGAAAGTTCAAAGACTTTGTAGCATCAGTCAGTGTAACATATCCAATTGTAGAGGCATTAATCGTACGTACCACCGACAAAAAAGATATTAATGTTCCATGGGAAGATGTGGAATTAATAAACAAAGAAATTAAACTCAAAATCAAATTTAATGATATTAAAGAATATAAACTTAAAAATAGGGATATTTTAATTGCAGATGAAGTCCTAGACAAACAAGTAGTGGATTTAGAAGGTAAAAAATTAAAACGTATCAATGATCTCCAATTTGCAACAACACAAGATTATTACCGTCTCATAGGGGCAGATATAAGTTTTAAAGGTATATTAAGACGTCTTGGGCTTGAAAGAATTCCTAAGGGGCTTGGTATTAAACTTCAAGATGATAATATTTCCTGGAAGGATGTAGATGTTTTAGAAAGTAATGTATCACGTTTAAAATTAAAAGTCCCAGAATATAAGTTAAAAAAGCTCCATCCTGCAGATATAGCAGAAATTGTGGATCAATTAAGCATCAATGATTCAATCAAAATACTCAATTCATTAGATGAAGAAATTGCAGCCGATGCTATGGAAGAAATTTCACCCGAAAGACAAGTGACCCTTTTTGAGGAAATGAACAATAAAAGGGCAGCTGATCTCCTAGAAGAAATGTCACCGGATGATGCAGCTGATTTAATAGGAGATCTCTCAGCAGAACGTGGAAGGGAATTGCTTGATTTAATGGATCCGGAAGAAGCAAAAGATGTAGAACATCTTTTAGGGTATCCTGAAGATACTGCAGGGGGAATAATGACCACAGAATTTGCAGCAGTATCTGAAGAACTCACTGCAAGACAAATACTAAATAAATTTAAAGAACTGGCAGAAGAAGTTGAAAGTATCTATTATATATATGCTTTATCAAAAAATAACGATTTATCTGGAGTTATTTCATTACGAGAATTAATAATCGCAGGTCCTGATGAAAAACTCAAAGATTTCATGACTAAAGAAATGATCACAGTTGATGTGATGGAAAAAGAACATGAAGTCGCTAAACAAATTGCGAAATACAATTTAATCGCCCTACCAGTAGTAGATGATAAAAATAAGATTAAAGGAATGGTTACAATAGATGATGCGATAGATATTGTTTTACCAACTGCATGGAAAAAACAAGTCCCAAGAATGTTTGGAAGATAAATAGGGAGATTTTAAAATGGATATTCGAATTTTTACCCGTGTCTTTAAAAACCCTATTTTCTTAAGTTTCATAATCTTCCTTTCAGTAATGGGGCCGGGAATTATAACTGCGAATGTGGATAATGATGCTGGTGGAATTACTACTTATTCTCTGGCAGGTTCACAGTTTGGATATAATTTACTTTGGCTTTTTATCCCCATGATTATAGCACTTGCTATTATCCAGGAAATGGGTGTACGTATGGGTGTTGTGTCTGGTAAAGGACTTGCAGATCTCATACGTGAAAAAGTAGGAATAAAACTAACCTTTTTAATAATGATAGCTCTTCTTGCTGCTAACATGGGTAACATACTGGCAGAATTTTCAGGGATAGCTGTGAGTGCAGGAATATTCCATGTACCTACATTTATTGCATTACCTGTTGCTGCATTATTTGTTTGGCTATTGGTGGTTAAGGGCAATTATAAAAGTGTTGAAAAAGTATTTTTAATGGCTTCAGCCCTTTATTTAACATATATTGTAGCAGGATATCTTTCCCAACCAAACTGGGCTCTTGCTGTTCACGATGCCATAATACCACAAATAACTCCAACTACGGCTTATATCACAATGATGATAGGGTTGGTTGGTACTACGATAGCTCCTTGGATGATGTTTTATATACAATCTTCTGTTGTGGAGAAGGGAATTAGTTTAAAAAACCTAAAATATTCAAAGATGGATGCAGTATTTGGGGCTATAGTGGTAAATGTAGTAGCATTTTTTATTGTAATAGCATGTGCAGCCACCATACATGCCAATGGAATCCAGGTTAATAATGTAGCAGATGTTTCAAAAGCACTTGCTCCACTTGCAGGGCAATATGCTAGTATATTATTTGCATTTGGATTTTTAAATGCCTCCTTGTTTGCAGCTAGTATCCTACCATTATCTACAGCATACTATGTATGTGAAAGTTTAGGATTTGAAGCAGGTGTTTCCAAAGGATTCAGAGAAGCGCCAATATTCCACGGATTATACTTAGGACTTATATTAATAGCAGTAATTGTCATTATGATACCAAATGCACCATTACTTACCATATTATATCTTTCCCAAGTTGCAAATGGTCTTCTACTACCATTCTTACTGATATTAATGCTTGTAATCATTAATGATAGGAAAGTTATGGGCGAATATGTAAATTCAAAGTTATTCAACTACATAGCAGGAGCAACGGTTATAATTGTGATGGGACTAAGCATAGCATTACTGATAACATTATTTCTGCCCAAATAAATTACATTAAATTGAACAATGTATAATAATAAAAAATTAATAATTTATTAAATTCTAAAATTAGTGAGATTTATGGGGGTGTTTGTGTGGAGCCGAAAGTTAGAGACAAGATAGGGCAGAGGGCTGTTATTTTTTCAGTTTCAGGAAAAATTGCACTTACAGTTTTCAATTTATTAGTAGGTATCGTATCAGGCAGTACTGCACTTGTTGCTGAATCTGCACACACATTTTCTGATGTTTTTACTTCAGCCATAGCTTTTATGGGATTTAAAATAGGTTTAAGGCCTGCTGATAACGATCATCCTTATGGACATGGTAAAGCGGAACCATTAGCAGGATTATTAATTGTCATTGTATTAGTTTTGATTGCCTATGAGATATTCTCAGAGGTATTTCAAAAACTTACTTTAGGAACTGCTTTAACGCCTCCTGGTGCTATTGCAGCAGTTATGGCACTTATAGGAATTGGGGCTAATTTTGCATTAACATCTTATTCCATGAGAATTGGGAAGAAGATAAACAGTCCGGCAATAATTGCAGATGCAAAACACCAGAAGGTTGATATATATGCATGTGCAGCTATATTCATTGGCATTGTAGGATCTAGAATGGGTTTCCCTATTTTAGATCCTCTTGTAGGTGGTTTTGTAGGCTTGTTGATTTTAAAAACTGCTTTTGATATTGCACTTGAAAATATAGATCATATAATGGGAAAAGTGCCATCTGACGAACTTATAAGAGATATTCAATCAGCTGCTTTCACTGTTATGGGTATTTACGGTGTACATGACATTAAAATCAATGATATGGGCTCATATGTAACAGCTGAACTCCATGTCGAAGTTAAAAGTGATTTGATTATTAAAGAAGCACATAAATTAGCACATACAGTAGAAAAAGTTATAATCAATAAAGTTGACACTGTAAATACAGTAATAGTTCACGTATGCCCAATTGACGATTATGAAGATTGTTACGATTAAAAATGTAAATTTTAACATCAAATGCTACATAATTTTGGGAAGTTCAATTTGTTAATGATAACCCATTATAGATGGAGAAGAGGAAAGGGGTATATTCCTTCCACATATTATTTAAGTGAATTATTGTTGTTTTCTTTGACTTGCAACCAAGTTTAATGCTTCTTTGAAGATAGCCAAATCTTCCTTAGATGTAATTACATGATTTTCATCTAATTCATTAATATCTAGATCGAAATCTTCATATTTCTTTTTACCCCATTTATCGGGATGTCTACGTGACAAAATCCAAGCTGCAGCTCTCCAATCATATTTACTTAGTTTGGTTATGATGGCCACATTCATTGCTTCACTCTGAGCCATAGCCTGTACAACAGCTTCTTGAAAAATTTTATATTTATTACGAGGATGTGTAGATTCTTCACCTTTTTTCATCCAATCATAATATGTGGATTTATTTATACCAACAAAGTTACAAAGGGTTTCAACAAAATTTCCGATTTTAAGTAAATATATGATTTCCGCTTGTAATTCAGGTGTTAATTTAGAGGGTCTACCCTGCTTCTTTTTACTTTTACGTTTTTTACTTTTATTATTAATTGTCATAATACTTCAAAAACATCCATCAATTTATTTGAACAATTTTGTTCATCCTCATATAGTACTGTAACGCAAATAAAAAA
>PLXT01000095.1 GCA_003151535.1 Methanobacterium sp. | reverse complement strand
AATGCACCAACAGCACTTTTAGAAGTTTTAAAACTTGTTAAAGAAAATGCAATTAATGTGTGCTCGGTAATCGGTGTTCCAGTAGGATTTGTTGGGGCAGCTGAATCCAAAAAAGCACTTCAAAAAACGGATATACCTAATTTAATAACTGTTGGTCCTAAGGGCGGAACACCGATTGCTGTAGCTACAGTAAATTCCCTTATAAATCTTAAAAAGGAGTGATAAAATGAAGTCAGAAGAACTCTTCAATGAATCCAAAAAATTTTTACCTGGTGGTGTAGATTCCCCTGTAAGGGCTTATAAACCATATCCCTTCTTTGCAGAATATGCAAAGGGATCAAAAATTGTTGATGTCGATGGAAAAAGCTATATAGATTACTGCCTTGCCTATGGTCCAATGGTTCTTGGTCATGCAAATCCTGATGTAATGGCTGAAGTAATCACACAACTTAAAAGAGGTTCTGCATATGGCGTGCCAACAGAAAATGAGATTGAACTTGCTAAATTAGTAGTTAAAAAAGTTCCTTGTGCAGAGATGATCCGATTTGTAAATTCTGGTACCGAAGCAACCATGAGTGCAATTAGGCTTGCAAGGGCTGCAACAGACAAAAAAAAGATTATAAAGTTTGAAGGAGCATATCATGGTGCCCATGATTATGTACTTGTTAAATCCGGATCTGGTGCCGCAGGACTACCTGATTCTCCAGGAGTTCCTGAGGAAACGACAAAGAACACCATTTTAGTACCTTTCAATAATGAGGATGCCCTAGTTGACCTTATAAATACTGAAAGTGATTCCATAGCAGCCATAATAGTTGAGCCAATAATGGGTAATATCGGAATTATACCTCCAATGGATAAATATTTGGAATTTTTAAGGGATATAACTACTGAAAATGATATTATTCTAATCTTCGATGAAGTAATAACGGGTTTTAGAATTGCTGAAGGTGGTGCTCAGGAATATTTTGGAGTTACACCCGATCTAGTTACTTTCGGAAAAATTTTAGGTGGTGGATTTCCAATAGGTGCCTTAGCTGGTAAAAAAGAATTAATGGAAATGTTAGCTCCGTCTGGAACTGTTTATCAAGCAGGAACATTTAATGGTAATCCTATTTCAATTGCTGCAGGTTTAGCTATGCTTAAACAACTGAATAAGAGTTTTTACTCTGTTATGAATACTAAAGGGGACATTTTAAGGAGAGGTATACAGGATATTTTAGACGTTCATAATTTAGATTATCATGTTGCAGGGTTGAGTTCCATGTTCCAGATATATTTCACTGATAAAGAAGTATGGAATTATGATGATGCAAAAACAGCTGATACTGAAAAATTCATCATATTTTTCCAAACACTTCTTAATAAAGGTGTTTTCATACCTCCGTCCCAGTTTGAATGCTGTTTCGTATCATTAATGCATAATGATAATGATCTAGAACAAACACTAACCACAATTGACAAAGGAATGAAAACTATTAAAACCCTTTAAATAATTAAATCCTTCTTTCTTTGAACCAAGAAACCATTATTTTTAAGTCCAATAATATAATACAAGTGATGTTACAGTTAAAAAAACTTTTATTTCTAATAAAACAATCTATATATGTTAAAACTAGGATCAGATGGTAGAATGAGAATCGTTGCGGGTGTAGGTAAAAATAAAAATGTAACAGAAGCTATTGAGTGTGTGGATTTTGAGGTTATAACCACAGAATCAGAGGATGAATTAGTAGAGCTTCTATTCAATGGCTACGCAGATGCTGCTATAAGGGGATCACTAAGTGCTTCGAAGATAATGTCTAAATTAAGGAAAAAGTATCCCAATATGATATCAAGAGCTTCTTTTATAGATTTAAACGGATACAAATTCCTTTTAGCTCCTGTAGGGATCGATGAGGGTGATGATATTGATCAAAAACTTAGAGTTGCACAGGATGGATCAAGATTTTTAACATCTATTGGTATTAAACCTAAACTTGGCATCCTATCGGGAGGTAGACCTCAAGATAAGGGTAGAAGCAAAAAAATTGATGAATCAATAGAGGGAGGAGAATTGTTAACTTCAATCCTGTCTGAATATTTGATTGATGTAAAACACTACTTCATACTCATTGAAGATGCTATTGCAGATGGTGCAAACTTTATAATTGCACCGGATGGGATATCTGGAAATCTTATATTCAGAACCCTAGTACTTTTGGGTGGTGGCAAGAGCCATGGAGCTGTAACTCTTGGAATGGATGAAATATACATAGACACATCACGTTCACAAGATTTGGAAGGATACAAGCGGGCTTTGAAATTTGCACATCATCTTGGAATATCCAGAAGAAGATTAGATACAAATAAAATTTAATTAGAAGCATTGGATAGATTATTAACTAGTTCAATTTTTTTTATTTTCTATCTTAGATTACCGTAGTATCTACACAAAAATAATATATTGATATACAACTTTAATTTTGATGAAGTATAATAGTACATTATTAATATAATTAAATGATCTAAATGAAGAGAAAGGAGTTGAAAATGTTTATTTTAAAACCTGTTTATAAAGCTTATGAATGGTATATATCCAGAAATCTCACGCCAGAGAACATGCCTAAACATGTTGCCATAATAATGGACGGTAATCGTAGATTTTCAAAGATTCAAGGGAATA
This sequence comes from Methanobacterium sp., assembly GCA_003151535.1. Classification (GTDB taxonomy): domain Archaea; phylum Methanobacteriota; class Methanobacteria; order Methanobacteriales; family Methanobacteriaceae; genus Methanobacterium_B. The sequence goes on along the minus strand of PLXT01000095.1, from coordinate 3,555 downwards.
TAGGTGCCATAGAGGGCCATAAAAGGGGTGTAGGCACACTAGAGAAATTTCTTGATTGGTGTGTTGATCTCGAAATTGAAATTGTTACAGTTTATGCATTTTCCATTGAAAACTTTAATCGCCCTGAAAATGAGGTTAGGGGACTGATGAATCTTTTTAAGGAAAATTTCATGGGAATAGCACAAAATGAGAAAATTCATAAAAATAGGGTTAGAATAAAAGCTGTTGGTAAGATGGAACTCTTACCTGAAGATGTAAGGGAAGCTATTGAAATAGCTGAAGAATCAACTGCAGCTTATGATGATAGGCTTGTCAACATAGCCATAGGATATGATGGCCGTCTTGAAATAGTGGATGCTATAAAGAAAATAGTAAAAGAAGTTGGAGATGGCAAGGTAAGCATAGATGAGATTGACGAGAAGACAGTCAATGAAAATCTGTACACTGCAGGTCTCGAGGATCCAAATCTGATAATACGTACAAGTGGTGAAGAAAGACTAAGTGGATTTTTATTATGGCAGTCATCCTATTCTGAACTATACTTCTGTGATAGTTTGTGGCCAGAATTACGTAAAGTAGATTTTTTAAGGGCATTAAGAAGTTATCAACAAAGAGAAAGACGTTTTGGAATTTAGAGGTATAGTAGGTGAATTATGATTGATACACACTGCCATGTTGATTTCAAGGAATACAATAAGAATAGAAATGAAGTAATGGGGAGAGCTAAAGATAAATTAAATGCTATAATAAACTCTGGTGCTAGTTTGGGAGGTAATAGGAGAACATTAAAGCTCCAAAAAGAATACCATGGTTTTTTATATTCTACATTGGGATTCCATCCATCTAAAGCTTCAAAAGCTGATCAATCAATTATTAAAGAAGCATTAGATGAGATAAATAACAATATAGATCTGGCTGTGGGTATAGGTGAAACAGGATTGGATTTTCATGAAATAACTGATACTAGTGCACGAAAAAGGCAAATTAACCTATTCCAAACATTTATTGAACTTTCAGAAGAATATGAATTACCCTTAATAATACATGCAAGAGGTGCAGAAAAAAAAGCATTTGAAATGGTAAAAAAGGCATCTTCAATTGATAACGTTGTTTTCCATTGTTATGGGGGAGATGCCGAAACTGCAGAACTTATTGTATTGGAAGGATATCATATATCACTTTCAACAATTGTATGTTTTTCTGAACACCATCAAAAACTAGCAGAAAGGATTCCCCTTACAAATATATTAACAGAAACAGACAGTCCTTATCTATCACCATTTAAAGGAATTAGAAATGAACCAGCATTTGTTGAGGAAGCTGTTAGAGTAATAGCAGATAAAAAATCAATTTCTATTGGTGAAGTTGATAAAAAAACTGAAAAAAATGCAAAGAAGATTTTCAAAATTTAATTTTTATATTAATTTTTTCAATTAATATGATTAAATCATTTTGGTGTCTAATTCTTCAAATACTTCTTTTGCTATATTTATTCCATTTATGGCCCGTGGAAATCCTGCATAAACTGCCATCTGGATTATGACTTCAATTACTTCCTGTCTTTTACACCCGACATTCAGTGCACCTTTGATATGATCTTTAAGTTCTGGTCTAGTGTCTCCAATGGCAGTGAGAGCGGCTATGGTTGCAATCTCACGTGATTTAAGGTCAAGTCCAGGACGTTCATATATATCGCCATAAGGAAATTCAACAACAAAACGTCCAAGATCTGGTGCTATATCTTTTAAATTTTCCATCAATGCTTTACTTGCTTCAGGATGAATTTTTTCAAGGTTTTTTAAACCTTTAATATACCTATCTTCCAAATAAAAACCTCCCGTTAATTAACTTTGCATTAAAACACATAAATCTATTCTTATAATAAAAAAATGAAGAACAAATAAAACTAATATTTATCTTATATTAATCTTAAGTCGTATAATAGGATATTTTTTTTATTGAAATAATATTAAGTCTTGTTTGTAAAAATGAGATTTTATAAACCATTCAATTCTAAAAAATTTTTGATTATATTTTTTTCTTAAAAGTGCTTTGGGTAGTGTTAAATATTTGTTAGTTTTATAAGAACATAACATGCATGAATTTGAGATTAAAATGTAAAATTTTGATTATTTTTTACTTTAGTAAAAATTACCATCAATTAATTCTATAATTATTCATTAATTGAATAGGGGCAATATGGCATCAATGATTACTTATGGTGATAAAAATGTTATCCGGAAAAAATAAACAACCTTATGTGATATTGAACTCTGCAATGACGCTTGATGGGAAAATTGCTACTAAAACAGGAAGTTCTGAAATTTCGGGTAAAGAAGACATTTTGAGAGTACATGAACTTCGAAAAGATGTTGATGCAATAATGGTTGGGATCAACACTGTTATTACCGATGATCCAAAACTTACTGTCCATAAGATTCCTGCAAAAAAGCAAGATAATCCACTAAGGGTTGTTGTTGACAGTAAAGCTAGAACTCCCATTTCTTCTAGAATCCTAAACTCTGATGCGCCTACAATTATAGCTGTTACCGAGATTGCTAGCTCAGCACGTATTAAAGAGTTAAATGAAATAGCAGAGGTATTAATCTGCGGCAAAAATAGTGTTGATCTTGATGATTTAATGATAAAACTAGGTTCGAGAGGTGTAGAAACTTTGATGCTCGAAGGAGGATCAACACTGAACTACTCAATGTTGATAAGTGGTCTAGTTTCTGAGATGCGTGTTTGTATAGCTCCGATGATTGCTGGAGGAAAAGAGGCTAAAACACTTGTCGATGGTATAGGCGTAAACTACATGAAGGATTCAATAAAACTTAAACTGAAAAAAAGTTACAAATTAGGGGAAGATATAGTTGTTGAATATAATGTACTCAACAAATAATCTAAAATCTTGTGGATAAATATTAAATTTTACTAAATCTCATCAATTATCTGAAAGATATAAAATAAGATAATCGGGAACTAAAAATAATAATTGGTTTATGCTCTTATCCAACATCAAATTAATACATTCAATTAAATTTAAAAAATAATAAATATTTAATATAATTTGTTTACAACATCGATTTTATTGAAGTATCCACCAAGTGTGAATTTTACTTGCTGATCAAGGGCTTTTTTTGATTCTGCTTCAATTACAAATGTAGCTTCAATCTTTTCAGTGTCTGTATCTTCAACGTTCATCTCAACCATATGAATTTCATTTCCATTAGGAGAATCTTCACAAGTATAATTTTCAACGTATATAGTTGCATTTTCAATCTCAGTCACTATTTCAACAAAATTATAAAGTTTCATAACCATATTAATCACCTTCAGTTAATTATATCAGTTAATTAATTCGTAAGAATAAAAACATTATATCTATAATGCCACTTAAATACCATCATTACAAAATAAAATAATAAATAAACAAGTAAAATTTATTATTTAGCAAATTAAGGACATGTAATTATATTTTACAGATTTTTAATATTTTAAAAATAAAAAAAAATTATTTTAATCAACGATTTCTCATTATGAAATATACTCCAG
>PLXT01000122.1 GCA_003151535.1 Methanobacterium sp. | reverse complement strand
AAATCTAAGACCCTAAAATTTATTATGTAAAAATGAAAAATATGTAATAAAATAAAATAAAACTTTAATAATAAGTCCTGGGAAAATTTGGATGGTTTAGGTACATACCTAGGATTTTGATATGTTCATATCTTCCAACAGATGTTTTACTTCATTTTTTGTAATTTTAGCAATGAACCCTCCTAGAAGCATTATAAGTCCGGGTATAATAAGAAACGCAACTAAATCAAATGAGCCAGCACCATATAATTTATCTATAAATAACTGGTACACGATTAACAATATTGATACTCCTAACCCTGCAATTAATGCAACTCTCGATTTATTAATGTTAGATGTATAAGTTGTTATAACCCTCCAACAAGTAAAATACCGTAAATATATATGTTAGATAGGTTGCATTATTCGAATCGATCATTGTAACCAAGAAAAAAAAGCCAATAACTGTTACTATTCCCAGTAATATGCTGTATCTACTTTTCATATTTAGTTCCTTCTTGTAATATTTTCATGTTTCATAGAATTTCGTGCATATTTGTAAATTAAATATACAATTATTCCTAAAATTCCTATTTCAACAATCATATCCAGTATATGAAAATATCCCTGTATTATCCCCCAATTTGGTCCGAGTTGGGTACCGAAGTATCCTAAAGCAAAACTCCAAGGTAATGAACCGATAAATGTGTATAATATGAATTTTTTAAGGCCCATATGAGCAATTCCAGCCGGTAATGAAATGAATGTACGTATAATTGGGAGGAATCTGCTTATTAAAACAGCTTCACCACCATATTTAAAAAACCATTTATCAGCAAGATCGAGTTTACTTGGTGTAATGAGTAGATATTTACCATATTTCTCTAGTAAAGGTCTTCCTCCATTTAAACCCACAAAATATGCTATAAGGGACCCCGCCAGGTTACCAATTGTACCTACAAGCGTTATTCCTATTAAGGTCATATTGGTGTTGCCCTGCCACACAACAAATCCACTGAATGGCATTATAATTTCGCTGGGAATTGGAATGCATGCACTTTCAAGTGTCATTCCCATAAAAACTCCCCAATAACCTAGGTTACCAATTAAATTACTAACAGATCCAACCAAACTGATCATAATGAAATATCCTCCAAAGACATGTTATCGTCTAAATCCTGTTAATTTACTATAAATTTGTTTAATCAAATTGTTCAACGGGTTAAATCTCTCTTTAAAGTAAAAGATTAGTAATGTACTTATTATTGCGACTATTACTGAACCAAAAATATCGAATGGGAAATGAATCCCACTGAAAACCCTTGCAAAACCACCAATAAGGCCTAATATTAAAATTATGACACCATAAATCCTTGTTTCCTTAAAGTATATCAACATCAAGGCTATTGAAACCATTAATGTCGTATGATCAGATGGAAATGAACTATCTGTTGGATACTGGAACAGTTGGGTTCCCAAATGTAACATGGAAGGTCTAGGATGAAAATAAACAAGACCAATCAGATAGTTTATTATAAGTCCAGTTATGGCCGCATAAACACCATAAAGTAAAATATCATGTGTGCTGTCGCCTTTCCTAATCCAAAAATATATTAAAGCCAGAATTACTATTACAGGCATATATTCTGCTGCAAACACAGCAATTGAATCAAAAACTGGATTTATACCAGCATACTGATTAATTAATTGGAATAGGGCGATGTTTAATTGTTCTATCATATAAATTCAACTTTAATAATTTTTAATACATATATGCATCCATATATACACTATACTCATCCAAACTACTGATTACACATTATAAAGACATATTTATAACAGAAATTTAGAATAGCGTCATATATTCATTTGGTAGATTGTAATATGACAAGTTATATTTAAGTATTTATGCCGGAGTTACACCCCAATCTAACCCGGTTAGACCATTATAAAAATATATTAAAAAAACTTTAAAAAAAATATAAAATATATTAAATGCCCTGATTAAGCAACCTACACTTTTTTTGATAATGAATGAAATAATTATTCAGGATTTGGTCGAGTAAAAAAATATTAAAAGATAGGTTTAATCCCATGTTATTTTAAATAAAATGATCAATGCAACTAATTGAGCTAAAGTAACTAAAAGTAGGATAGAATAAATTTCAGCCCCACCTATTTCATGAATTTCAATACCTAACAGTAAAAATACTGCTAATGCTATTATCGCGAGAATATTCTGGATTAATAGTATCAAAGCGAAATATAAGAGTCCAATAGTAAATTTGGATTTTAATTGTTTGTAACTGTTCCAGTAGAAATATAATAATCCGGATAGTACGCCTATGTTTGCAATTCCAAATATAATGGATGCAGAAATTATTATCCTGTTTAAAAATGCTAATTCTAACGTCATTTTTACCCCTATATCTTAATATACACTTCCAAAATATCTATTTTTCTATAAAGTTATCCCATATCTCTTGGAAAATCTCATAATTATTCTCGACTTCATCTGTGAGAAAATATAATTTACTGTAAGAATCTCCGGTAGGTTTAATCACATTATTTTCTTCTAAAATTTTAATATGATGCCTGATAGTCTTATAATCCAGATCTAACTCTATAGAAAGTTGATGAGCATTATAAGGTCTTTCATTGAGTTTCTTAATAATTCTGGCACGGTTAACTCCACCTCGTTTACCAGTTATCAGCCACCAGAGCAGTTTCTCCAAATGTTTCATAGACTCATCCTTGATTTATAAAAAGATTACTTTTTAAACTAATTTATGGTTTATGACACATTAAAAGATACCTTTAACTATCCCACATTATGGGAAAATCGTGGAGTAAATATAGAGAATTTCTATAAACCTCTAAACTTGAGGTATGATACAAATCATTAAATAATTAATATTTTCAAATACGCCTTTAGACAAGTATTTTTCCATTTAAAGGAATTGAAACTGTTTAGTAAAATATGAAAANNTTAATAGAAATTCTCTATAGTATAAAATTTATGAATTTCAAAAAAATAATTAAATTAGTTTAAATAACTAATTATCTATATTTTTATTGGAATTCAGGTAAAACTTCATCTTTATAAAAGTCTATGAATCCTTTTTGTTGAGGTCCTAATTGATGAACAAACACATGATCGTAACCTGCATCTATAAATCTTTTAATCTCATCTATATGTTTTTCTGGATCATTTCCACAAACTATCTCACTGCTCAAAGTTTCAGGATCAGTCATTTTAGCTAACTCCTCAAAATATTTTGGTGTTTTAATTTCCCAGTTTAAACCATTTTTATTTGCAAGTATAGGCCAATATTCATAGGCTATATTTTTTGCATACCATTCATCTTTCGCCCAGCAAACAGATGCCTCTGCATAACAGGGTTTACCTTCTCCACCAGCTTTTTTAAATATATTTACAATATTATTCCTTATTCCAGGAGTAATTAATCCATCTGCAATTCTTCCAGCTGTTTCTGCTGCTAACTCCCCATCTGCAGACATTAGTATGGGTGGAAGTTTGGATGGTAGGGTATAGATTTGTGTATTCTCTACTGTGTAGTATTTACCCCTAAAATTGCACATATCTCCCTTCCAAAGCATTCGAATAATTGATATTGCCTCTTCCAACATTTCAATACGTATAGGTGCTGCTGGCCAATGGTCCCCTAAAATATGTTCATTAAGGTTTTCACCAGAACCTACACCTAACATGAATCTACCTTCCATCATGGAGGCTGTAGTGGCAGCGGCCTGGGCTATAATAGCTGGATGTATTCTTATTGTTGGACAGGTAACTGCTGTACCTATTCCCATATTTTTGGTTGTAAATGAAATTCCACCCAAGGTACTCCAAACAAATGGGCTTTGATTCTGTTTATTTACCCATGGATGGTAATGGTCTGAGATCATTGCAAAACTGAAACCTGCCATTTCAGCTTGCTTTGCATATTTAACCAAATTTACAGGGTTAGTATCCTCACTCGACAATTTATATCCTATATGAACCATTTCATTCTCACCCCATTCGTTCACTCTTTTATAAATATGTAATAATTTAGATATATAAATATCTATTATAAGGACTTTGTTTAGAAAATGTTATCTTATTATTGCTTTAATTCAATCAGTCGGTATAATATAAAGTTTAAGGAGAATATGATTTTTTTAAGCTTGAAAATAAATCCCGTAACACCTAACTAATATAAAGAGAAAATGAGCTATATTTTTTAATATTTTGGCATTTTGAATCATTTACGGCTTAACTTAAATATATTAACAAAAATAAATAGTTTAAATATTTATTTAGACAGGAGTAACATTTTAATTTGATTAACGAGCCTAATAAAAAAAAAGTTAGTTTTCCTTTAATTTTTTCTGTTTGTAAAGGGCCATCTGTATGGCTGCATGAAGTCCAACATTGTTAAACGGTTTGGTGATGTAACCTGCTGGTTGAGTTAACGATGCCCTTTCTAATATTTGATCGTCATAATAGGCTGTTAAATATATGAATGGTATGGAGTAGAGTTCCTTTAGTTGTTTTGCTGTTTCAATTCCATCCACGTCACCTGTAATTATTATATCCATTAAAATTAGATCAGGATGTGTTTCACGTGTTTTTTTCAAATTATCTTCACTAGTGCCAGAGATACCTATCACATCATATCCCATGTCTTCTAACCGTTGCTTTATATCATTAGCAATAATGCGTTCATTTTCAACAATTAAAATCTTTGAGTTTAACAATCTGATCACTTCGTAAAATTCCAGACTAACAACTTTCTTGATCATAGATATTTAGATAATTAGATATCAATTTTAGGGTCTTAGATTTTTTTCTTTTTTTGAATGTGTTTACTCTGGTATTTTGGGTGTTTGGCAGGGTGTTTGTTTTGTTATTCTAAAAATACATTTTATTTCCAGTGTAATAATTATAATGGGCCTTCTAAACCGTTAAATTTAAATATTGATACTTACATATATTTATTTGGCGATAAAAATGCAACATCATCTAAATTATATCTTGTTAGGTAAAATTATCGGTTCCAGAAAAGCAATGACTATAATGGCTTCTAAAGGTGTAACAAAAGTTAATTTTATGATTTTATCAATTAAAATTATGTTTACAGCTATATTTTTTAATACAACTGTTGAATTTGTTGTTCAGGAGTTAAAAAGGGATGAAGAGTTGAAAAAATTTTTTGAAATTTCTGATGTGCCAGAAGCCCGTCAACTTTCGGAATTTTTAAAAAGATTTGAGTCTGATACATATGTTAAAATAGTAAATAGTATATTATTGAATGTAAAACCTTTAAAAAGACGTGGAAAACTTACATTTATTGTTGATGCCACTCCTGTGGATTTAG
>PLXT01000023.1 GCA_003151535.1 Methanobacterium sp. | reverse complement strand
ATGAAAAATCTAAGACCCTAAATAGTTTATATAAATTATACGTTGCTGGTACCGATTTTATATAAATAAATCCTATCCCGATAATTAACTTCTATGGGAGTCCAGTCATAAAATGTCCATATATATGATACAACAACAGTTCCGGGTTTTAATTCTTTTACAAGTTTTTCTTTTAGTTTTTGGTTGGTTTTACCTCCCAAAAATAGTGTTACTGCTGTAGCTTCAATAATATCTTCTTTGAAAAAATTTCCCCATTTAATTTTTGATTTATCCTGAATTCCATTAAAAAATAAAAATATGCGAGACCATAAAACACGGATAGGATCTGCTTCAATTCCCACTGCACTCGCACCATAATTTTTCACAGCTTCAATAACAATTCTACCGTCTCCAGAACCAAGATCATATAAAACATCATTGGGGCCAATTTCTGCCATTTCAAGCATTTTTGTTACGAGATTCTTTGATGTGGGCTCAAACCCAGCCCCTATAACAGCTGACCACATAATCCATATTATGATAAGGGAAATAACAATAATAACTATGGCATCCATTATAAATAGATCCAATATAACAACTCTCCTTTTTATATTCTGGCCATAAATACTACATTAAGCTTTCTTTTCTAAACATTTTAACCGACAAACTATCGAGATATCAAGTATTACAACTCAATTCTTTTATATTAAACACAAGTATAAATATGTTAAAATTACATAGAAAATTCAGCATAGTATATGAAATATTTAGTTAATCCAATTTATATACAATATTCAAATATTCAAGGGTTAATTTTCCTATTAAAATTTGATAATAGGAAATTATGTTTGGGGGAATTCATTTGGTAAAATTTAATATAAAATATATAATTGTGGCTCTTTGTGTTATTATCGTGGGTGTTGCTTTTACAGCAGTTGCTTTTTCAGGAAAAGAAGTAAAAACCAGCCTGTATCAGAAGGATGAAATATCATTTAATTACCCAAGCACATGGGAAATAACTAATCAGACACAGGATTCTCAGATTGCCGCATTTAAAGATCCTAAGAGTAATCTGACTGTTACTGTTAACAGACAACTTATACCCACAGGATACAGTCCATCGGGAAACTTTACAATGAATGTACCCGAAAATCAGTCGGGTTTCAAGTTAATATCACACAGAACCTTGGATCCGAATGGAAATCAGATAACCAGTGATATTTATCAGATGAAAATTAACGGGACAACCATACAAAGAACAGAATTGTGGATCAACAAAAACAATGCCCTTTACAGCATCATTTACACCACTAATAATTTGGGTATAAACTTGAACAGTCCAGAGATCGAGAGTGTTACTCAAAATTTGACCATCAAAAATACAACACTTCCAAACACTGTGGTGATTGGGCAAGTTTCAATGCCATCACTAGGATTAAACTGGAATATAAGCGATGACACAGTGAACCATTATGGATCGGTTTATCATGTAGCAACCAGTTTTTATCCCGGACAAAATGGTACAATAGGTCTTTTAGGCCATCACACAAGATACTCCGCACCATTTAACGATACATACCAGCTTAAAGCAGGAGATCGAGTGATAATAACCGACTATCTCACCCAGAAAAAATATATTTACAATGTTACAAGCAATGGAGATATTAAAACAGATTACAAAACCAATCCGGTACAGTTCGCTGCTGGAACCTATGGACTAACACTTATCACATGTTACCCACCAGGATATATGGAAGCAGCCTACCAAACCCACCTAAATTTAGTATCTGTAATGCCGATCTGAATTTAGGCCCCTAAATTCTTTTTTTTATAAAAATATATTCTTAAATTTTGTCCAGTATATATGAATATGGAAAATACCAGATAAAGTTGCAATAATTCCTGCTTCAACATGCCAGAAGATCAGAGTCGTGTCAATGGGGAAAATCTGGTAGTTAATATAATATTCCAATATAATTCCTATAATACTGACAATTAAAGAACTAGCAATTAGTATAATGATCCATATGAGTTTATAAGTTCTTTTTGTTATTGTACTGTCAGTATAGAGAAAATATGTCAGTGTGTATAGGATTATTAGAAGAAGTGTTAGTGGAAGTAGATAATATTGGCCGAACATGGTTTTACCAGAAGTTTTATTTAAAATTATTCTTTGATACTGTACACTAATTTTCTAAGCGAACCCCAGTTTATTTGTAAATGGAATAATAGAACAAAAAAGAATAATATACCTATCTCTCCATGCCAATATATCAGATCAGGAACTATTGGGATGTTTAATCCAAATTCTGTAAGGGTGGTTTGTAAATAAGCCATACCAAATGTTAATAAAAAACTTATTAAAATAATAATATTCCAAATTCTTTGGTGTAATTTCTTGCTAATCTTGTTAATGCTGTAAAGAGCATAGCTAAAAAGGTATATAATTATGGAGATAGTACCTATTAAAATAATATCATACGACATATTAATATACATTGATATCCGGACAATAAATAAATTTTGATCTTTAATAGAATGATATTGTTGAACCATACCATAACAGAGATGTATAAAAATGGATAGAAAGAAAAAATTGGTTATAATATGTCTTATAATAGTTCTTATCGGAGTTTCCAGTGCATATTATTTTTCAGGAACAAATAAAACCTCTTACAATACCCGTCATGTTATAAGTACCGTGTCACTACCAGCCCCACAGTTAACAGGAAATCTGTCTGTTGAAGCGGCAATTGAAAACAGGCGTTCAGTTAGACATTACTCTAATCAAAGTGTAACATTAGACAATGTCTCGCAGATATTATGGTCTGCTCAGGGAATTACTAATACCCAGTACCAGTTAAGGGCTGCACCTTCAGCAGGACAGGTTTATCCCCTTGAAGTATATGTTATTGCTGGACCGAATGTATCAGGACTTCAAGAGGGAGTTTATCAATATGAACCATCCAATAATACCCTTGAAATGTTTATGAACGGTGATTTAAGAAGTGATCTATCAAATATTGCCGATGGACAGCTATGGGTAAAGCAGGCACCTTTGGATATTTTGATTACGGGAGATAATCAAAAAATGATCGATAAATATCCTGATAAAGATTTGAGTACAAGATTTGTTGATCTGGAGGCAGGTCATGCAGGGGAAAATATTTACCTGCAAGCAGAATCATTGGGTCTGGTCACAGTATCATTGGGTTCCTTCGATTCGAATCAACTAAGCCAAAAATTTGAACTACCGAGTAATGAAACACCCCTATATATATTCCCTATAGGCCATCCCCAGTAAACTCAAGCAAAAATTATTTACTTAACAAAATAGTTTTCCCATACATTTTTTATATTTTTTTCATATTTTTTCCCCAATCCATGGTATATTTTTCTTAAATCCCCTAAATACAATTAAAATAGCACTTTTTCTAGTTCGTTGAGGTTTTTTTCAATAAATGGCACAGCATTTGGATCAGCCAGTATTTTCAACTGTTTTTTATTCGTGCTCTCGTATGCATTGTACAGTATTACCTGAAGCTCTGGAACTGGCATATTCATCACTTTTTCTATTTTTAATAGTTCCATATCAGTTAATTGACATTTATAGGCTCCTATTTGACTTTCAAATGATTTAACAACGTTTAAATTTCTAGATACCATTCTTTTAAGTATGAAAGATGGAACCTTGGTAAAATTATCCATCAAACCAACCACATCTTCTTCTGTAATATTTATGTTGAGCTGAGATTCCATTTTTTTTATGCTCCATGTCTATTTTAGGAAATTAAGTATATTTTTTCTGTACAAAAAAATTAATGGAAAATATTTAATGATCTATGTGGGCTAAACAACATGAATTGAAACGTTGTTTTTGTTACATAGCTGTATTATATAGTTTGAAGATAGAAAAAGGCTCGAAGTTACTGTTCCCTGCTGATTATTTGATTCTATGCTGTATATTATAATACCTAGTACATTGTTTTGGGAATTTAAGGCCGGGCCCCCACTGTAACCGTGGGTAGTAATGGCATTTGTTTGATAGAAAACAGTATCATTATTGGGTATAACACCTGTGAACTGTCCTGAAGTAGAAGATGGTTTTATAATCGATTGGTTAAAGTCTGAGTACATACCACTGCTTAGTACAGGATAACCATATATTGAAACTTCATCTCCATTGTTCGGTTTTGTAGAACTTAGTGATAGCGAGTGCAAATTTTGAAACAATGTATCGATCTTTAAAAGCGCAACATCCTGATCTGTATTGGGATTACCAACATCTATTAAATTTGCGTTGATGGAATTTCCAGCGGTACTCCCCGGTAGTTTAACTTTGATCTGCTGTTTAGAAGATTTCACAGTTATAAGGTTTTGCTGAATTAAACGTTCAGTTGTGCTGTTAACATCTGGTTGAGCTTCTATCATCATAGGATTACCTGGAAGATTATTAGAAGCAAGTTCTGAACCTAATTGTGGATTATAATTCGTTATATAACCTTCTACTGCTGCTTTTTCGATATAGTTTTGGGCATCGGTACTGTTCATGAGTTTAAGTGTGTTATTGTTTGTTAATGTTAATGGATCACCAATAACATGGAAAGCAGTCACAATGTAGCCATTGCTGTTAACAATAAATCCTGAACCAGAGTCTAATGGAGCATACTCCACATTAATATCGGTTGTTTTATTAATAAATGGATCTGTAATAGAAACCACACCTGTGACTCCGTTTTCAATATAAACAACAGATCCTGCAACTTGAGAACTTGAATCTGAAGATTGGACATAACTGTTATTTCCAATAGCATTCTGTGCAAGCACCCCTAAAATTGCAACAAAAATAGCTATAACAACCAGTGTTGAATGTTTTAGATGTTTCATCTTTATTTTACCTATTATAAAATATTCTTAACTATTTTTTTTAACATTAAAATTATATTGTTGATAGTTTAAGAAAAATATTTCGATTAAAAATTTGGTTTCCTACATCAATCTAGATGGGTAGTTGGTAACGGACCATATTATATAAAACAAATAATTATTATCATTTAAAATATAGTATAATAAGTGTTAAATAAAAAAAATTACAACAAAACATTTTTACAATCAACATGGGTGATTTTTAGATGATAATAGAAAAAATTGAAATAACACGGCATAAAATAACCTTACAAGGAGAATTGAAGCTGGTTGACAATGAATTATCTAAAGAAAACTGTGAAGAAATGATAAGTCGTTTAGTTAGCTGGAAATTAGGACAGTTAAAACCAATAAGACACTTTGAAATGGTTTACAATAAAGAAAAAATGCAGGCAGAAGTTGATGTTTACGTTACAGTATCTATAGAAGAGTCATCTGAAAGCCATATTGAGAATGTTAGACATATCTTTAACAAATTAATTGAATTTTTAAATCTATATGAAAGGGAATTTGGGGCTATTTCAGGCAAAGCTTCGGTATCAAACCCCAAATCTTGAACAAATAGAAGAGTAAAAAAAAATGATATTTTAAATTATATTCCACGCTTATTGGAAAGCCTTGGGCGTCCTGAAGCACCTTTTCCGGCTTTTTTACCACCTTCATGCTCTTGAAGCTGTTTTTCAACTTCATTAGCAGTTAAAGGTCTTATAAGTCCGTGTTGCATGGAATATCCCTTGTCTAATATATTTTCAAGAACTTCTTGAAAATCCTTTCTTGATAAACTTGGAAAATCTTTTCTTAAGGCCGCGTATAATCTTTTATCAAGATAAACACCGTTATGATCCTTAAGAATATCACCTGCCCTTGCTTCTATCTTTGATAATTTATTGTCATCAGTCATGATCATCTCCCCGATTAACACTTTTTACTGGGTTTCTATCTAATCTACTTACCATCTTCTATATATCCCTTCTAATCAATATAGATTTCTCAATCAGAACATAAAATGTAAAAAAATTATATGTGTATAAAATAATATTCTATATGAGAAATTCTTTCATTTTAATATTCTAGATCATATTAAATCTTTTTTATAAATAAAATATTTTCATTGAAATTTTGTTAAATTGAGAGTAAATCATGGTCAATTACATTCAAACTAGATAATTAATGCATATTTAAATATTTAAGGACCATTTAAACCAGATCATTTAAACGTTAATTACATGAAGTTTCCATGATATATAATATCAAATAGGAGGGCAGTTTTGTGGAAGAACATCGCGAGGTTAGTGAAGAAGAATTTGAAAATATTGTTGAAGCCTGTGAAAAGCTTTTAAAGGAAGACCCTGATAATCCTGAAACATGGACAAGGAAGGGCATGGCCCATATGGGGCTTGGAAATTCTGATGAAGCTATTATAAGTTTTGATAAAGCTTTAAAATTAGAACCAGATTTTGTATGGGCACTGGACAATATGTGTATGGCCATGTTACTTTCCGAGAGATACGAAGAATCACTCGACTGTTTTAATAAAGCGCTGGAAATCAATCCAACAGATGAAATACTGCTCAATAACAAGGCATTTTTACTGTCATCCATGGGCAAGTTTGATGAAGCAATTGAAATATTTGATCGTATATTGGATCAAACCGATAACAGAACATCTGTGCTTAAGGAAAAATCCAACTGTCTTTTAAATCTCGAGAGATATGCTGAAGCATTGGCATGTCTGGAAGAAATTTTAGAAGAAGAAACAGATGATCCGGACATCTATTTCAAGAAAGGAAATGCTCTTGGAGGTCTAGGAAAACCATTAGAAGCATTAAAAGCCTTTGAAAAAGCATTGGAATTAGATCCATTATATGTGGAAGCTTGGAACTCTAAAGGAGTTGCATATGGGCTTTTAAAAAGCTATGAAGATTCAATTATATGTTTTGACCATGCCATTGACATTGATCCAGATGATGACAGGGCGTGGTTCCTAAAGGCAAAAACCATATCAGCAATGGGAGATTTAGGAGATGCCCTAGAATGTTACGACAGATCTCTTGAAATCAATCCAATAAACACAGAAGCATGGTACAGAAGGGGTGTTGTTTTATACGATCTCAAAATATTCCCTGCATCAATAGAATCCTACGAAAAGGCAATAGAACTAGATGAAAATTATGCCGAAGCATGGAATGGTAAGGCACTTTCACTCTATGAAATAGGTGAACATGAGGAAGAAATAAGCTGCTACAACAAGGCAATTAAAATTAACCCCAACTTTTCAGAGGCATGGACCAATAAGGGTGCAACCTATTTAACCATGGAAATGGACAACGATGCACTGGAATGCCTTGATATGGCACTAAAATTAAACCCAGAAGATCATAATGCGTGGATGAACAAAGCCAGTGTACTCATACGTCTAGAAAAACTTGAAGAAGCAATAAAATGCTGTGATAAAGCTTTAAAAATTAAGCCAATATTATTGCCAGCTTTATTTCTTAAAATACGAACACTTCAAACTCTTGAGAAGTTCCAAGAATCTGTTGATAGCCTTGACAGAGTACTTGACCTGGAACCTGAAAACGATGAAGCATGGTTTTTAAAGGGCATATCACTGGAATATATGAATAAAACCGAAGATGCTCTAGAATCATTTAACAGCGCCCTTGAAATCGATCCCAAAAATGTTGGTGCATGGTACTTCAAAGGAAGATCACTGATGTACCTAGGTAGAACCGACGAATCCATAAAATGCTTTGAGATGGTTACACTGATGGACACAGAAAACTATGATGCGTTCCTTTTAATGGGTATCATGCTGTTGGAGCTTGAAAGATACAAGGAAGCATATGAGAATTTTGAAAAAGTTTTGAAACTAAACCCTGGAAATGAAGAAGCTTTAATCAAGAAAGGGCAGTCATTAGGATTCCTTGAAGAACCTGAAAAAGCATTAGAATGTTTTGAAGAACTTTTGAAGATCAACAGCGATAATATAGAAGCTTTAAATTATAAGGGAGTGGCTTTGAAACACATGCAAAAATATGAAGAGTCCATAAGCACTTTTAAATCCTTAATAAGTAAGGAACCCGAGAATCCATGGGCATGGCATCAGATTGGGTTAGATTATAAGGAACTCGAAAAGTATCAAAAAGCTGTAGAAGCCTTTGACAATGCATTGGATATTGATCCTAATTTTATTCTCGGATATCTTGAAAAGGGTGTGACATTAGGCCTTAATAAACAGTATCCTGAAGCAATGGAATGCTTCGATGAAGTACTATTAAAGGATCCTAAAAATCCAGATGCTCTTCAATTTAAAAAGATGACCATGGAGTTCATGGATGAAAAGAATCAAGAATGAAGTAAATATGCCAATTTAATAATCAATAAATAATCAGGTGAAAAAAATATGGACTACAAGGAATTACAAAGCTACATGGAACTAAGTCCCTTTGAGGTGCAGTTTGCACTGACCAATATAGCTGGAAATTTCAGGGATCACACCCTTTTAAATGCTGGACGTGGAAATCCTAATTGGATAGCTACAACACCACGTCAAGCATTTTTTACACTGGGTATTTTTGCAATTGAAGAAACTAAGTGTAATTGTGAATATATTCATACCGGTTTCCACCCTGAAAAGGATGGAATAGCGAAACGTTTCCAAGAATTTTCAATAAACAACCCTGATATGCCAGGTATGAAATTTTTAAAAGATTCAGTAGCCTATGGAATTGAAAATTTAGGATTTGAACCAGATTCCTGGGTTTATGAATTAGTTATTGGTTGTCTTGGAGACTTTTATCCAGAACCCGATCGTATACTGCCACATACCGAACGGGTTGTACAGTCATTTCTAGGGGAATATTTATGTAACAAAGACGAAAAAATCTGTCACACCTACGATCTATTCGCAACCGAAGGGGGAACTGGAGGGATAATATATGTTTTCAACTCACTAATGGAAAACAAACTCATAGCCCCTGGTGATAAGATTGCCATTGGATCGCCAATATTTAGTCCCTACCTTGAAATTCCACATTTAAATGATTATAATCTTGAAGAAGTAGAAATTATAGCTGATGTAGAAGATGAGTGGCAATATCCTGATTCAGAGATAGATAAACTTAAAAATCCATCTATTAAAGCATTTTTTGTTGTTAATCCAGGTAATCCTCAGTCTAGAGCCATAAGGCATGAGACTGTCAAGCGTATAGCAGATATTATAAAAAATGATAATCCTAACCTTATAATCATAACAGATGATGTTTATGCATCCTTTGTCGAAGGTTTTCATTCATTAATGTCTGTAATCCCTTCAAACACCATATGTGTGTATTCATTCAGTAAACATATGGGTTGTACTGGCTGGAGGTTAGGGGTTGTGGCCTTGGCCCAGGATAATAGAATTGATAAGATGATATCGTTACTTCCAGATAATGATAAAAATAAATTAATTGAAAGATATCAGAGCATAAGTTTAGAACCAGAAAATATGAAATTCATAGACCGTTTAGTTGCAGACAGTCGTTCTGTAGCACTTAAACACACAGCAGGTTTATCATTACCGCAACAGACCCAAATGACCCTATTTTCATTATTTTTCATTATTGAAGACAATGTATCTTATATTAATGGAACTAAAAAAGCTCTTAATGGACGTATCCATGTACTATACAAAACTCTGGGACTGCCATTAAACTATGACAAAACAGCAACCAATTACTATGCAATTATAGATCTTCTTGAACTTGCAAGGGACAAATACAGTAGCCACTTTGCAGACTGGATGGTAGAAAAGTATAATGCATTAGCGTTTGTATTTGCTCTTGCAGACAAAGAATCAGTAGTATTATTACCAGGTGCTGGATTTGATGCCTCCAGTTGGTCTGTAAGAATTAGTCTAGCAAATCTAAGGTATGAGGCCTATGAAGAAATTGGTAAAAAAATGTTAGAAACCTTGGAAACAGCCTTCGAAGATTATCAGATCAGCACCCAGAAATAAGTATTTATTTGATGAAATTCTCTAGAATTTTAGAGATCAATAAATACATAAATTTTTTGTGAAGGTGAGAAAAGTGAAGTTTGAGCGGTTTTTAATGGTTTTAATGTTGTTTTCGGTTTGTTTTGTTGCATCTACAAGTTTTGTTTCGGCTGCAAATAATACAACCATTCATGCGGCAAATACCACTGTTTCTGCCCATATTCACCTTTAGATACTACCCCACCTGTAACAACGAGTACAAATCCTGGTAAAAGTGCTTTGAATGTTCCAGTTAATCAGCATATTAAAATTACCTATAATGAACCAGTAAAATTTGAATCCGGTTGGAGTGAACTTAGAAATGGTAATGGGCAGTTGATTCCCATTACAAAATCCATAAGTGGCAATACCCTAACTTTAACACCAAAAAATTTATTGGATATGAGTACCACCTACACTGTTTCGGTGCATACAAAGAGTATTTCTGACTTGGCTGGAAATGGAATAGCTGTTAATTCTTTTAAATTTACAACAGCCATCAGAATCGATATCATCAACACTAAAACAGGTGGAGATATCACCCAAAATTCTGTTTTTGTACAGGAATATACCGAAAACAGTTTTATCAGCGCAAATTATTTCAAAAGCTAAAAGTGGGACACCAATGGTCACATTTGGAGATGGTAATGGACCTAAGATTTTAATTGTAGCCGGTGTGCATGGGAATGAATTACCAGCCCCTGCAGCTGCAATGAAATTAATAAATTATCTTGATGGTAAAACAATACATGGTACAATCTATATTAATACCCTTTGCAATTCCATACAACTCCGCACATACCCAGCGATACTGGAAAGGTCAAAATCCCAATATGGTTGCCAATGTTTATAGAACTCCAACCAATATAATTGTTAATTTAGCAATGAAACTACATGTTAGTGTACTTGGAGATTTCCATTCATCTCAACCCGGCGGTGTGCCTGGGAAGGATGCAATATTCTGTTCACAGTCACCCACATATAAAAGCTATGCAATAGCATCGTATATCAGTAAAAACACAGGAACATCAATTATTACCTATAAAAAAGCAGGCGTAGAATACCCCGGAGCATTAGAAGACGAATGTAATTTACATGTCATACCAGCTGTTACATGTGAAGTTCTTGAAACACACGGCACAGTGTCCTCCGATAAACTGAATAAATCTTATTGTGAGATAATGGCCCTTTTAACCTATTATCATATCCTTTGATTACATTTAAATCTGAAACAGGTAGTTACAATATTTGGAGAGGGTGAATTATTTAAATAATATTTTTTTTTAATTATTGCATAATCTTTATAAGTGATTTAATTTAATGTTTTTAATAATTCCAGTACACAAAAGGTATTTGGATTAAATAATTATTTATTCGACATATTATGTGAAATTCGACCCTATAAATTTTATTATAAGATTTTGGATAATAATAAGGGCATTACACTGGTAAGTTTGTAAATAATATATTTTAAAACTAAAAAATTGTGTAATATAGGGGTAATTTAACTTAATATTGCATATTATATAGGAATATATCATGAATTTGAACTGTATTGAATGTGATTAAATATTTACAAATATCCTATGGACGTTATAGAGTGTTACAATGAATTGCAACATAGTCATTCTAATGGTGGTAATGATTACAGCATTATTATGTGGTTCAGCTACTGCTGCAACTGTCAATTCGACAAATATTACATCTAATTTTACTACAAATAAGCTGGTTTCAAAAAATCCATATCCAGATTTGGTTGTTAAAAATGTTACTGTACCTTCAATTGGTGTAAAGGGAAAAACCATAACAGTGGTAAATTCGATTAAAACCCAGGGAAATACAGGATCTAAGGGTTTCTATGTAAATTACTACCTTAAAAACACTTCATCTAGTAAACCTATTTATATTGGGCGGAGATACGTCACAAGCCTAGGAGCAGGTAAAACACTAACCCAAAACACCCAACTAACCATTCCAACAGCCATAGCAAATACCAGCTACTACATAATGGTATACGCAGATTATACCAACCTAATAAAAGAATCAAATGAAACCAACAACCACAACTACAGCAAAACAAAAATTAATATTCTAAACAGTGGTAGACCGGTTTATATAACCAGTGACAACATTAACAAATACACTGCAGATGATATTGCCAGAATAAACAACATTGTTTTGGGCTTACAATCACTGGGACTATATGCTGTTAACTATGGTAGGTCCAAACGAACATGATAATATTATTTTTAATACCACAATACCACAGAACGCTTTAATTGTAAATATATATGGTGGTGTTTGTGCCGGTACAATATGGGAGATGACCCAAAGTTGGTATAGATACTACATGGGTAATAGAAGTGTATTCTCTGTCTGGATTAATACTACAACCAATATAGACAACGTTCCATTTTTACGGCGGGCGTATGATGATAACACAACACCAGTATATGGCTCTAATAAAACCGGGGAATTTCCCAATGCTAAAGACATAAATAACAATGGTGTAATTGAACCGGGTCCATCAACATATGTGAATAATACACTGGTATCAGTTAATCGAGAAGATGAAATATATTATCCAGCTGAAATAATGAAAAAATATGGTTACAGTTATCTATATCAAGAAAATGGAGACATTCAAACCATAATAAACGCAATATACAATTATTTAATGTCAATTTCATAAATAAATAAAAAATAGAATCTTTAGGATTCTATAAATAATTCTCAATTTAAACCACATTTATTTTATTTAACCCCAGTTATCCTGTGAGATAATTTCTTCGATTGTTTTTCGTGGCCTGGCATCTGGATCTTCATCAGGGTATCCTAATGTGATCATACCCACCACTTTGATATCTTCAGGTATTTTAAGCACGTTTCTAACTAATTTTTCATCATATGCACCTAACCAGCATGTGCCCAGTTCAAGTTCTGTTGCTTGGAGTATCATAAATGACAATGCTATTGAGAGATCTACTGTGTAAGCATACTGTCCGCATGGCATGATCTTTTCAGACTCTGTTGAACATGCTGCAATTAAAACTGGAGCTTCTCCAACAAATTTTTGACCCATACATACATCTACAAGTTTTACTCTGGTATCTTTATCCTTAACAACCACAAATTTCCATTCCTGGCGGTTGGCTGCTGATGGTGAAATTCTTGCAGATTCCAAGATTTTATTTAGCTTCTCATCTTCTACAACTGTATCTTTATATTTCCTTATACTTCTTCGAACTTCTATTGCTTTTGAAACATCCATATTATGTTCCTCCATAACTTATTTTTTTTTTGATTAATAATTATTATATAAACTTCAAATTCCATTTAGGTGAACAACTTCATCTAAAGGCATTCTACTACTTATGAATGTATTTTGTGGGCTATCATTATCTTTGTAACCCAATGCAATTCCAATTACTATGCTTAATTCGTCTGGAATTTCAATTGCTTTTCTTATGATCTTGGGGTAGGCAACTAGATTCACTGCAGGTGCTGAATCGATACCATACTCCTGAGCTGCCAGCATGATACTTTGTGAGAGGGATCCTAAATCAAACATTGACCATTCAGAGAGTGTCTCATGCATGCACAGATATATTACTATGGGAGCCCCAAATAATTTGAAATTAAGTTTCCAAGAAGCATTTATCGCTTCTCTATCTCCCTTTGATATTCCAAGATGTTTGTAAAGTTTAATTCCAAGTTCTTTCATACGTTCTTGGTGTTGTGCTGGCCACTCTGACATGAACGGAATATCGGGATCTGTTGGCACATCACCTCTAAAACTATCCATATAACATTTTCTAATAGATTCCAATACATCTCCACCGGCAATATATAATTCCCATGGTTGTGTATTGGCCCATGAAGGTGAACGTGTTGCATTTTCTATTATTTTAAGTAATATTTCCCCATTAATTGGATCACGTTTAAATGCCCTGCAAGTAAAGCGAGAATTCAATGCGTCTAAAACATCCATTATATCTCTCCAACAAATTTTTTGGTTAATTCCGAAAACAGATAATCTTCTTAAATTTTATGGGTCTAATATGGATTATAGTGTGTTATAAAAATCCTTAATCATTTCGGATGTATCTTCGATTAAAGGTTTTCCATGTCCTGATAGCATTATCCTAGGATTAAAATCTGAAATTTTTTTAACAGATTTTTTAAGTGCTTCACGATCATTTATTAGAAATGAAGGGAGTCCACCAACCTTATTTCCATCGTAGGTGAGTGTATCACCCACAAAAATAACACCATTATCAGAATTATATAGTGCTATGCTCCCAGGTGTATGTCCTGGAGTGTGTATAACCCTATAATTATCAACCATATCGTTTTCCTGTAGACCAATATCGGGTTTAATAAATTTGTAGCTGGTAAATGTTGCCATCAATCTCGAAACAAATCTCATATAAATTGGGTCCGATGATGGTTTTTCTCCAGAAATTATATCCACATCATCTTTGTAGGCTGCTACTTCGGCATTTGTGATTTTTTTTAGTTCATACAAACTACCAGTATGATCCATGTGGTGGTGTGTTAAAACAATGGTTTTAATATCTTCAGGTTTACCCTTAAGCACATTTTGAAGGTAATTAAGAATATTTTCTTGTTTCCCTGGTGTTCCTGTATCTATGAGTGTTGTTTGGTCTCCCAATATCAAATATGTATTTGCTGTTACTCCCTCAATCCAATGTACGTCCGATAAAATTTCCATTCAATACCCCCAAGTTATACTATGTTGATACATGTATTTTCAATTTGTTAGAAACCCACCCCAAATCATATGGGTAGTTTTATTAGAAAAGGAATTTTATTTATTTATATTATAAAATAACTATTATTTAAAAAAGCTTTGCATTTAATAGTTATCCTATTTATTGGAGGTTTATATATGCGTATATTTTATGTTGCAGGTGCAGTTGTACTTTTATTACTTGTTCCACTTTTATTGTACAGCACCACCAAATTAGCGGAAGGAAACAAAACATCAACCTACATCACTGCATTGTTATGTTTCATTGTTGGGTTAGGAACACTATATATCGGACTTATCTAAAATTCTTTTAATAATTTGGAATGAATTACCCCTAGATCATTATTTTATTACTTAATTTTTGATTGGAAACGATACTCCCCATTTATTTATTCTAAAATTTTTTTCGTGTTAAAGATTTAATATCTTTGGATCATAAAAAAAATTAATATAATAAATTATTTTGGGGGATATTTTTGAAGCTTAGAAAGGATTTTATTGTACTTCCAACTCTACGATCCACCGATGATCAACGTATTGAAAAGACATGCTGACTGGCTTGAATTACTATTTGACCTGATATTTGTTGCCGCCATATCACAAGTAGCAACAAATTTAAGTGGTAACTATTCAGCAATAACCTTTCTAGAATCAATACCACTATTTTTTGCCATATGGTGGGGGTGGAGCGGACATACATTTTATTTAGACCGTTTCGGTACCGATGACATATTAAACAGGGTCATGACCCTGGCACAGATGGTTGTTGTGGCTTATCTAGCAATCAACGTTAAAAATGCGTTAACAACCACTGGATCTGGTTTTGCTATTTCTTATGCTGTTTTGAGGTTCATATTAGTTGCCGAGTACATAAGGGTTGGTAGACTGATACCCGAAGCACGTCCCCTAACCCATCGTTACAGTATAGGTTTTGGTATTGCGGCCTTGATTTGGTTGTCATCGGCATTTGTACCCGCACCATGGCGTTTTATACTCTGGGGATTTGCCTTATTAATGGATTTTCTTACCCCATTTACAGCTGGAGACATACATACTAACTTTCCCGTACATCCAACACATTTACCCGAAAGGTTTGGCCTTTTTACAATCATTGTTATTGGCAAGGCAATTGTAAGTATTGTATTTGCAATCAGTAATGTTGGCCTTGGTCTTTATACAGGTTTAATAGGTCTTATGGGACTTGTAATATCCTTCACAATTTGGTGGGGTTACTTCGAAGAGGCTGGGGGGGCTAAAACCCGTGTACAGGAGCGTGGAGATCAGATAGCTAAATATCAACTGTGGCTTTACTCGCATTTTCCACTGCTTCTTGGTATTGTGGGAACAGCAGCAGACTAGGGCATATCATAAATCTACCATTTGGAAGCGAATTATCTCATTCAGATGCATGGATACTGTGTATATCACTTTCAATAGCACTTCTATCACTCAGCCTGATATTTCTCTCATCATTTAAATGGGATGAGTGTAAAAGCAGGTCGATTTTGGTCTTTAGAATACCATATTATCTGGTTATAACCCTGGTTTTCCTAACAGGATTTTTAGGATCTTTAATATCGGGATTTAGGATATTGGTTATTTTAACGATTCTGTGTATTATCAAGGTGTTAATTTCACTTAGAGAAATGCCAGACAATATATGCAACCTATAAAAAAATCGTAATATTCTGGATTTAATCTAGGTAATTTGCTCTAAAAACCCAATTAATCTGCTATTTTCATTATTTAAGAATATTCTACCTTTTTCTGTTAATTTAAGATTTGATCCATCATACTGTGATATGTATTCTGTTTTTATGAATCCATTATCCATTATAGAATCTAATATTGTTCTTAAATGTTCTTCTGAATAGTTTGAAAGCAGGGCATATGTGTTGAGTTTATCAAGCTTATATTTAAATATAAAAGGAGAATCATTTCCCTTTAAAACTAGCATAAAACGTTTAATACCCAGATCTATATGAATCTCTGACAGACATTGTAATATGATCCTTGATATTGCAGATTCATAATCCACTACCAAACGATCGATTACAGGTAAATTCTCACTGGTTTTACAGTCCACCGAGCTTAGATAATCCTCTAACCTTTCATAGTACTTCATTGTAAAACCGCATTGACAGACTTTCAAATCTTTTTAGCATTCTCATCTGCTATTTCATAGTAAACATCACATTTTTTACATATCATAAAGGGCATTTGTACACCATCAATTAATTTATAAATTTTTTTTAGTAATATTTAATGTATTAAATGATTTTAAAATGGTTATTGTTGTAAATTATTCAAGAATTTTCATAACAACCTACTACAATAAATAACGTTATACTATTTAATAGATTACCAAGGTATCTGACAATTCATGATTAAAAATATTACTTATTAAAGATTTTAGGGTGCAATAATGTCGACAGACAATAATAATACAGAAATATCTTCCAATAAAACGTGTCCAGAGGGTCTGGATAATACTGAAAATTCTACTGACACTGCAGAATGCGATAAAATATTACTCTACATTGAAGATCAATTTTTTGATGTTGAAATTACAGAAGACAAGTTCATTGCCTACGAGAAAAAGAATTCAGGCACCAGGAGAACTGGTAAGGTAAAAGAATACAATATCGATTCAATGGAAAATATCCACTTTGAATATCCTGTAACAATAGTAAATTTTGATTATCAAAATAAAAAGGCAGTATACAGTTTCAATGAAAAAAATTATAACTCTTTAAAGGAGTTAATGATAAAAATAGGACTATACGATCCTAATAATGTTGTAAAAGAGGAAAAAATAGATAGAAATGCTGCTTTAAAGGAAGTTATTAACAAAATAGGTTCCTATCTCAAGAGATGAAATAAACTTTTATACTAAATATTCTGGTGATATGATATGATATTGGATAATGAAAACAATGATGGAATTTCCTTTGATAAGATATGTCCAAAATGCGGTGTTGGAAACCCTGATGATGCAGATAATTGTATTGTGTGTGATAAGGATCTGGAAGAAACAGTTCTTTTTTTTGAAGATGAATTTTACGATATAGAGTTAACCAATGATTCATTCATAGAGTATAGGAAAAATTTTTACAAAACCCGCAGAACTGGTAAGGTTAGGGTATTCAGTATCGATAAGATGGAAAAAATTCGTTTCGGACATCCCATTACACGTTTCACCTTTAATTATAATGGTAAAAAAGAGGTATATGCCCTTAAAGCAGAAAATTACAGGTCTTTAAAGTATTTAATGGTAAAAATTGGAAATTTCGAGGAATAATCATTCCCTAATTTTTACTTTTTCTGTGTCTTAAATGTTCTGAGTCTATTTAAAGCAGCTATAAATTCGAATATTCTTGGTCTTGCCAGGTTATGTGGATATCTACGCCCCTTTGGAGCCAGGGTATCCAGTTCATCTATGTCTACTTCCATCATTTCCATAACATCCCTAATTGAATGTTTTCCATCCATATAGGTCTGTGCATGGTTAATTGCATATGCTATTGCACGGGTTTGGCTTGTGTCCATTAACTGCTCAACCTGGGAAAGATCTATACTCTCAATACCCAGAAGTATAGTGTGTTTTCCACGAACATCAAGCTTGAGTTTACGGCCTTTAAATGGTTTGATACTTTCAGCCTCAGGATATCGTTTTTTAAATTTGAATTTAAAGTTTACTTCCCTTGTCCTGTTAATTGGTAGCTCATCTCTAATTCTCATTGCATCTTCTGTTGCATCTTCAGGTTTGTAATTGTCCATCATCACCACAGTGTCTGCAACTTCAAAGTAATCACCCGAACCCCCCATCACTATCACAGTTGATGTATCATATTCTGTAAATATCTCCCGAACCCTGTCAATAAAGGGTGTTATTGGTTCTTTTTCTTTTGAAACCAGACGCTGCATTCTTTCATCCCTGATCATGAAGTTTGTTGCAGATGTGTCCTCATCAAAGAGTAATAGTTTTGTTCCAACTTCGAGTGACTCAACAATATTTGCTGCCTGGGAAGTTGAACCCGAAGCATTCTCGGTTTTAAACTCAACTGTATTCTTACCCATTGGAGGATTATGAATAAATGAACTGATATCCACATTCTCAATTCTACGACCATCCTCCGCACGGATCTTAACAGCAGTAGGGTCTGTTACAACCCATTCCCTACCATCCCCATATATGTGATTGTAAACACCCCTCTCAACTGCATGGAGCAGTGTTGACTTGCCATGATACCCACCACCAACAATTAATGTAACCCCAACTGGAATCCCCATACCTGTAACAGGACCATTATTATGAGTATCAATAGTGACTGAAAGTGATTCGGGTGTTTCAAAATGAACAGCATTTTTCATGGGTTTTTCTGATACTCCACTTTCCCTTGGAAGTACAGAACCGTCTCTAATAAATGAAACCAACCCTAATTTTTTGAGTTTTTGTCTTAAAAAGTTGGCATCTTCGTATAGTTCAACTTCTTTTATTAAATGTTTCTGGTCAAGGTTTTTGTAGAAACATGAGTCGTTAACAATTAGGGGCAGTACTTCACCAAGCAATCTGGAAGCTTTTAACCCCATGATTCTTCTACCTCTTGCTGGTAATCCGATTGAAAATCTTATTTCAAGTTTACCAGGCCTAATATTCACACAACTTCTCTCTAATACTTCCTGTCCCCCGCTATCAATCTGTATCACACCGCTTTTGCCGCTTCCACCTTTGATCTTTCCATGTTTCTTTATTGATGAATCGAATATCCTGGCAATAAAGTCCGATACAACGATCTTCTGATCTTGACTTGTAATGATTTCAGGTGGAAATTGTGCTCTTTCATCTACTATTACCCTTAGAAGTGATGGACCTGCAAATGGATCCCTTTGAACATGTTCAATGTGTAAAACGAAAAATTCAAACTTATAAATTCCTTTAATATCATTATAGGCCTTGTAACTACGCCCATCTATTCTTTGTAGTATTTTTTGAAGTTCTTTACTTTGTTTCATTGTTATCCTTTATTATCCAACTTTTTAGTAGTTTTAAAAATTAATCGAAAATTATCCAAAACAAACCATGGAATATAAACAGATATTATCCTCATTTAGATTAATTTAACACTTTCTTGCTATTATAATGTAACCTTTGGTTCTGTTTCCATGAAATGTGGTAAATACTGTTTCATGGAAGTTTTCAACACAGAAATTCTTCACAAGATCGATTAATTCCTTCCTTGTGTAGTGATGTACAGTGAACAGATCCTCTCCCAGGGCCTTTGAATCCTCTTTTACAATAAAGGTACCCAGCTCTCTGGTTGATATATAATCTCTCCTGTACATCTCCCGGTAGTGTAGATTTTTCCAGTTCAATCCAAAATCTGCGAGATACAATATTCCATTCTTTTTTAAAACCCTGTGTGCCTCTGATAAAACTTTTATCCTGTCTGAGGGCGAGATTATGGTGGTGAGAAATGCTTGTATTATACATGCATCAAATGATCCATCGGCATATGGAAGTTCCATTGCATTGGCAGTGTCAAATTTAACCTTCCCTACACTATTTTCACATAATTTAGCAGATTCACGTGCTGTATTTACAGCGTTCTTATTTAGATCAAATCCTGTTACGTTGTATCCTAATTTTTGAAGTTGGAATGCAACTCTACCCCAAGCACATCCAAAATCGAGTACATATGAATTCTTAGAAACTGCTCTAAATAATGATTCATGAATTTCTACTGTAGAAGGTGTGTCCTTCCCTTTGAACTGATTCCATCCAGTTTCCGTTTCCATGCTTAATTAATTTGTTTTCAACATGTAAAATTGTTTTTATAAGTTGACTATTTATGTAATAACATAGAGCTTATTATAATCACAAACATAAACGTATAAAAATATTTTGAGGATCATTAATGCAAATTCAGTACACAATATATTCTTTAATACTAATTATAAGTTCAATAATAAGCCTTTTTTTAGCATGGAGTGCATAGAAAAGACGTGGTGTTAGTGGCACCATATATCTATCTTTATTATTTATATTAGTCGCTGAATGGTCGTTAACAAATGCTTTAGAACTTGCTTCTGCTGATTTGGCCTCGAAGTTACTCTGGTCTAAGCTGAGCTACATAGGCATAACAACTGTGGCCCCATTATGGTTTTTATTCACCCTTGACTACACTCAAAATCAGGAAGTCATTAAAAGACCAAGGGTTATCTTCCTTTTTTTAATTCCAGCTGCAATAATATATTTAGCATTTACAAATGAAATTTAGGCCTTGTATGGCCATTTATAACTACTGTAAATACATCCCAAGGAATTATGATCGTATACGGGCATGGACCCGCAGCCATTACGTCTGCAATATACTCCTATATCATTATGCTATCGGGACTGGTGTTGGTGGGACAGAATCTTTTTAGAACATCCCATATTTATCAACGTCAAGCCATGATGGTTTTTATAGCTGCATTAATAGCTTTTTTAAGTAGTTCCATATATTCTACCGGCCTAAGCCCATTCTACTTTGATCCAACTCCCCTCGTCCTAACAATATCTGGAATTCTTATACTCTGGAGTATATTTGGTTACAAACTCCTGGATGTAATGGTCCAAGTACTCATACTAATAGGCTTTGGAGTTGTTACAATGGCCATTGCAATACCGCTATTTAGAAAATCAATGACAAGGTAAATCAAATATTTAAATTGAATAATAAAATAAGAGGATTTATGTTTCGTATAATGGATTAAATCCATTATACATTGAAACATATATATTTAAAAAGGAAATAACAAGAACTTAAGTTTTATACCAAAAAATATAGGATGTAATCTCATGGAACTTGGTGATAACATAAGAACAATAATTGAAGAAAATTGTGAGGATTATTTTTTAGGAAAAGCAGACTTATCTCTTCCAGATCAGATTGTTACAGAACAATATGCATCGCTAATTGCTATTTATCCACGGGCTATTTCAGTAGGAATTACTTTACCCCCACAACATCACAAAAGAAACATTAATCAACGGTAATCTGAACTATTATGAATTTAATCGTAAAATCAATAATATTACCCGAAATTTATGTGATTTATTAAATTGTGGAGGATACAAAGCCCTGACAGTGCCCAAATCTGGAAAAATAAACAAGGAAATATTTAGTTCCCTACATTACCTGGCAGCCAGTAACGCCAATCTAGGCAGAATAGAAAAAAATATGTTTATAACCCCAGAAGTAAGTGTGGGAATTAATTGGGGTACCGTACTTACTGATGCTCCTCTAGATGTTATCTGCCCAGATTTATGAATTACAGATTATCTACCCCAATTAATAAAACTATTTTTTTATATTTTTAGTTGCCCAGTGCGCTGATTTTTCTAAGGTTGGTTACCACTTCTACCAATGCATCTGCAATTGCATCAACATCTTCCATGGTATTGAAACGACCCAATGTTATCCTGATCGATCCATGGGCCCTTTCCGGATCTCCACCAATTCCTAGTATAACATGGCTTGGTTGAAGTGATCTGCTGAAACAAGCAGAACCTGTGCTAACAGCAAACCCTCTCATGTCAAGATGTAATGTAATAGATTCTCCTTCAACATATTGGAAGGTTATATTGGCATTTTGAGGTGATCTTAAGAGTGGATGACCATTTAAAATTGTTTGTGGTATTTCAGATAGCACACGTTCGATTAGATGTTCACGAATGTCCTGGATATTCCTATTTTCCTCTGTTGTTACCAGTTCAACTGCCTTTGCAAATCCCACTGCACCGGGAATATTTTCAAGACCTCCACGTTTATTGAATTCCTGAAACCCCCCATCAAGCCATTTGGATATTGATGTTCCCTTTCTTATGTAGAGTGCTCCAATACCATTAGGACCGTGTATTGTGTGGGCAGATATGGTTATAAGATCCACTGGTATTTCATTGACATCTAATGGAACCTTGGTAAAGGTGTGAGTAGCATCTGTATGGAAAATTATACCCTTTTCCTTACATATTTTACCAATAGTCTTAATATCCTGTAAAGTTCCAATTTCTTGATTTGCATGTTGCACAGAGACCAGTATTGTATCATCCCTTATGTTACTCTTGAGTGTTTCTGGATCCAAAATTCCATGTTCATCCACATCCAGATAGGTTATATCAAATCCCTGTTTTTCAAGGCTTTTGGCACTGTTTAAAACAGGAAAATCTTCTATAGCCAATATTATAATATGTTTACCTTTCTTGTCTTTCAGTGCTGTTGAAACTCCTTTAAGAGCTGTGTTACTTGATTCTGAACTTCCAGATGTAAAGATCACTTCATCATCTCTTGCACCCAGTTTGGTAGCAATTATTTTCCTGCTGTTATCTAATGCTTCTTTTGCTTCTATACCCATCGAATATCCTGTTTCTGATGTGGGTATTGCATAGGTTTCAAAAAAATATGGATTCATGGATTTTAACACCCTTTCATCCATTCTGGTAATTGAAGCATTATCAAGGTAGATATATTTACCCGGCATTATTTTCCCTCCTACGACTTATCTGAAATATTTAAGTTATCATTAATTTATTTATATGAACAGTGTGATCTTAGAATTCCTTGCTTCATTTACGTAAGTGCCGACTGCACCATACTCATCAATTATATCCTGATTCAAGTCTTTCTTGTCGATTCCCATGATTTCCATGGTCATTTCACATGCTATTACCTTTCCACCCAATTCCCTGAAATCATTTAATAGTCTTTCAAGTGATGCTACATTGGCTTTTTTCATTCTTCCCATTATCATCCATTTACCAAGTCCTAAAAAGTGCATCTTTGACAGTGGTCCCTTCTCCAGACCACCCTTTTGTAGGCGTTGAAGTCCCCAGAATGTGAAAAATAGAGATGCTTCCATCCCCATTGAAAGAGCACCGTTTGAAACTATTAATGCACTGTATATCTTGTCCATATCTCCACTGTGAATAATTATAGTCGACTTATCAGCTTTTTTACTGTCATCACCCATTTTCTCATCCTCATAAAATATATTTTTTATATTTATTTACGAATCTTGATTTTCCATACTCCATCCTTCTCTTCCACATCAACAAGTTCAAAACCCAACGCCTCAACAGCCATTGGAATTTCTTTTTTAGATGCAGGATGTGTACCCACAACTTCGACAATTTCGCCGGGGGATGCCTTTCTAAGTGCCTTTCTCATTTCAACTAGAGGTACAGGGCATGTCTCACCTGTAACATCTATTTTCAATTCTACCATTGAATCCACCTCTTAAATATTTTGAAAATGAATAAAATTTACTATTAATTATATGTTTTTTTGAAGCATAAATTTTTATATGTTTGTTTGAAGCATAAATTTTTATATGTCTTATTTTTTTGACCAATCAAGGTTATATCCTCCAATAGAGAGTCTATATCAAAGTATAATTTTATAGACTCTTTACAGAACTAAATATAATTAAACGGGGTTTGTAAAGATCATGATTTTTTTGTTTTGACATCCAACCCATTATATAACAATTGTTATATTATTGTTTATATATTTTTCTTAAATAACAATTAATAACAAAATGTTAACCACACCTACCATCAAAAATTACAAAAAAATATTAAGCAATTATTAGATAGGAAGTGATGGTGATAAAGTGACAAAAATTCTATTATCCTATTATATCGACAATAATTCACCCTATTATATTGGAACATCCAAACCAAGTATAAAACCCAATACCCAGATTGAAAATGGTGACGATTATAACAGTTATATAATCGAAGTTTTTAATCACTGTGGAACCCATATGGATGCGCCACAACATTTTATATCCGGAGCAAGGGGAATATCAGAATACGATATTAATGAACTATCCTTTGATAATCCATTGATAATTGAATGTAAGAATAATCCAGGTAAACTTATAACAGTTGAAGATGTAGAAACAACTGATCTTGATGGATTTGACTGTATACTGTTTAAGACCGGGCTTGAAAAATACAGGGAAGAAAACTTGGATATGTACCTCACCCAAAATCCCGGGGTGTCACCCGACACAATTCATTGGATAAGAAAAACCCATCAAAATATTAGATGTATAGGAATAGACTGTATCTCAATGGCAAGATATAATGACGCCAAAATTGCGAAAAGAACACATATAACTGCTTTTAAAATTAATGAATCCTATGGAGAACCTCTTCTATTCATCGAAGATATGAAACTAGAAAAAGTAGGTATAGACCAGACCATTAGCAATTTGATCGTAGTACCATGGCAGATAAAAGGAATTGATAGTGCCCCATGTACTGTTATAGCAGATTTAAAATAATCTAGGTCAGGATTATAAATTAAAATAAATAAGTTAAAAGAATCAAATTAAAGAAATATTAATGCTCCGGCCGGGATTCGAACCCGAGTCTTCGCCTCGAGAGGGCGAAATGATTGGCCGGACTACACTACCGGAGCAAGTGAATATTAAATGATCTTATTCAATCTATATAAATCTTGCTAAAAATTTAGAAATTATCAGGGGAATTTTATTGAACAACAGAAATATTTCAGGTGCTAAAAATTTTCATGTACAAAACACAGTTAAAAAGATCGAAGGTCCCATATTCATTGGGCGAACATGGTCAGAGTATCTGAAAATGTTCGATCTTAAGGAAGATGATCTGGTTAATGGGAGAATACTCGATTGTGCTGCCGGTGCAAGTTCATTCACAGCCGAAATGACCAAACAGGGATACGATGTAGTGGCACTAGATATTTTATACAACGAGGATCCCGATGAACTCATTGATAAATACCGTAGCCATATGAAAGTTCTAATTGAAGGGTTGACATCGGTTAATAATTTTGTCTGGAATTTTTTTTCCGATGTCGAAGATCTTAAAGAAAAAAGGGATGATGCCTGCAGAGAATTTATTGAAGATTACAGGAAACAACAGAGCAAACGATATATTAAAGCAGATTTAAATAATCTCCCATTTCCAGATAACAGCTTTTCAATTGTTTTATGTTCACATCTACTCTTTATCTACGACCACAGACTCAAATATACATTCCACCTAAATACCATTAAAGAAATGCTAAGAGTTACATCAAAGGAAGTTAGAATCTATCCCCTTGTTAAGAACAAGGGTTTAAAATCTGATTTTGTCACCCGTATCATTAAAGACCTTCAGGATGTTGATATTAAGATCGTTAAGGTGGATTATGAGTTTAGAAAGGACAGTAATGAGATGATGAGAATAATAAAAATCTAGGTTTTCAATGATTTTTAAATAGAATTAAATAAATTGTTCCTACTATTTTTTCAAATTACATATCATTAATATAAATATATACCAAAATGTGAAAGTCTCATTGCTATTTTAGTGATTGTTGTCTATACAACAGTACATATTAATGAACTATTGCATTATTTGCAACATGTTGAAAATATACCTATTTTTAGATCTAATTTT
>PLXT01000140.1 GCA_003151535.1 Methanobacterium sp. | reverse complement strand
AGGATTATGGGGAGGAATACTCGCAATTTTTACATTAGTATCTTATATCTATGATAATAGTAGTTTATCCTTTAATTTAAATCTTGTACCATTTATATACCTTTTAATAATAAGCATATTGGTATTCCCTCTTCAAGCGTCATTCGAGGAAATATTTTTTAGAGGATATTTAATGCAAGGATTTGGATTACTTTCAAAGAAACCTATTGTCCCATTAATATTAACAACACTTATTTTTGGTTTAGTCCACTTTTATAATGGAACAACTCTTGAAATGAGCATAACGATAGTTGTATCTGCTTTAATATTAGGGTTGATGCTTGGAATAATAGTCCTTGGTGAAAATGGTTTAGAAACCGCTATGGGTGTCCATATAACAAATAACATGTTTATTGCACTATTTTTAAACTCTCCAAATTCAGGTCTTGGAAATTTACCCTCGTTGTTCACATCACCATCATCCAATTCATATTCAGGGATCCCATTACTAATAGCAATGGCAGCTTTATTGATTGTAATCCTGTTCTGGAATAAAAAGGAGAATATATACAGAATATTCAAGTAAAAATTATTATCATTTTTTTTGAATAAATTCACATTTCCCAATATCATCCAACATTGTAACAGTATTTATATTAAATAAATCTATAAATTTAATTAAGTTCTTAAAAATTAATCAATCAATTTCTTTTATATTACATGATCTAAACCATTAAATTCTTATATATGTGATTGAATTTTGACGAGATGATGCTAAATTTGTTTAAGTGTTTAATATGATTTTAAGGTGACAAAAGAAATGATACCAATTGCAAAACCAATTATATCTGACGAGGAAGTAGAGGAAGTAGTAAAAGTTTTAAGATCGGGATTTATTGCCCAAGGACCTAGGGTAGCAGAATTTGAAGAAAATTTTGCCGAATATGTTGGAGTAAAACATGCAGTAGCATCAAGTTCAGGAACTACAGCTCTGCATCTAGCATTACTTGCAACTGATATTGGCCCTGGC
Source organism: Methanobacterium sp. (assembly GCA_003151535.1). Taxonomy (GTDB): domain Archaea; phylum Methanobacteriota; class Methanobacteria; order Methanobacteriales; family Methanobacteriaceae; genus Methanobacterium_B. Next base: position 7,304 of record PLXT01000140.1, on the reverse strand, counting down.
GACGAAGTTATAACAACTCCATTCAGTTTCGCAGCTACTGGAAATTCTATACTTTATGTGGGTGCAAAACCTGTTTTTGTTGATATAGACAAAAAAACATACAACATAGATCCTTCAAAAATAGAAGAAGCAATCACAGAAAACACCAAAGCAATCATGCCAGTTCACCTCTATGGCCAACCAGCAGACATGGATCCTATAAACAAAACAGCCAATAATCATGGCCTAACAGTTATTGAAGACTCGGCACAAGCGCATGGTGCAACGTACAACGGGAAAAAGACTGGTAGCCTAGGGGATATGGGATGTTTTAGCTTTTATCCCACAAAAAATATGACCACGAGTGAAGGAGGGATCATAACAACAGACAATGCTGAAATGGCAGAAAAAGCCAGGATATTAAGAGCACATGGTGAAAGTGAGCGCTACATTCATGTTGTGTTAGGATACAATTTCAGAATGACTGACATAGCAGCTGCAATAGGAATAGTCCAGCTTAAGAAACTCGAAAAATTTAATAAAAAAAGAATTGAGAATGCAAAATATTTAACAGAAAACATAGATGAAATTAATGGCATAAACTCCCCATATGTGGCATCTAATGTAAAGCATGTATTTCATCAATTTACTGTCCGGGTCGAAGAATCTAATCGGGATAAATTAATGGAATTTTTAAAAAGTAGGGGTATTGGTACTGGAATACACTACCCAAAGCCAATATACAAACAAAAAATATATCAAGAACGTGGATTTAATGTATTTTGTCCGGAATCAGAAACTGCATCTTCAGAAGTTCTTTCATTACCAGTTCATCCATCATTAGAAAAATTCGAACTGGAAGAAATTGTTTCAGCACTTAAAGAAGCTTCAAAGAGCTTTTAATATATTTAATTTTTTCAATTGAAATTATTCGAGTTTTTGGGTTACTGAAGTAACCTTATCTTCTATTGTTCTTTCTTCATCCCTTCTTTCATCTATTTTTATATTTGTTGCAACTCTTTCAGCGCCTATATTAAAAACAGCTTCATGAGCTGCTGTGATGGCAGAAAAAATTTTTCCTAGATCATTAGACTCTAACAGAGTACCCATGCCTGTTAATTCATATTTAATTCCATCAATATCTAAAGCAGCTACAGCAGCTGCAATATATTTGCTAAGGCTAGTTTTAGACGTCCCAATTGGAATTATTGTAAGTTCGGCTGTTATCATACTTTTATTTATGTTCATGATTTCATATAATTTTTTATGAAAACAGTTGATCAATATGAGTTCAACCAATATATTATGAACAATGTAAGGGATGTTATACAAGATTACCAATTAATAAAACCTCAAGATAGGATCGCTTTAGGACTTTCAGGCGGAAAAGATAGTGTTTTAACATTGCATCTACTTGTGGAGTTGATGGAAGAGCTTGATTTTGAATTAATAGCTGTATCTATCGATGAAGGAGTTTCCGGATACAGAAATGAAGGTATAGATGCTGCAAGAGCAAATGCTGATAAACTTGGTATTGAACTTGTTGAAGGATCTTTTAAGAATGAATTCGGTTTCACATTAGACCAAGTATCTAACCTATACCAAAGTGCTTGTATACCTTGCGGGGTCTTCAGAAGACAACTTTTAAACAAAATTTCTAAAGAATTAGGTGCTGATAAGCTTGCAACTGGACATAACCTCGATGATGAGATCCAATCTTTTCTAATGAGTTTTGCTAAAGCGGATTTCAGACGTTTCTCAAAATTTGGACCGAAGTTAGACAAGATACATCCCGACTTAATACCTCGTATAAAACCTCTATGGAAAATTCCAGAGAAGGATGTAGGGACATGGGCTGTCATGAACAAGGTAGATGTCCATTTTGCAGAGTGTCCATACTCTCATACTTCGCTAAGAGCGAAGGTCAAGAATTATTTAAACCAGGTGGAAGGTAAGAGAAAAGGAACCAAATTATCAATATTAGAATCCTTCTCTCAAACTTTTAAATTCGAAAAAAAAGAAATAGTTATTGGACAGTGCAAACTTTGCAGCGCACCCTCCTCCTTAAATATCTGCAAGGCATGTGAAATGGTTGAAGACATTAAAAATCGTATAAAATGATATTAATAATAATTAATAAAAATATAATCGCTAAATAAATTTAAAATTGATTTTAAGTTATTTGATTTATTGAATGATACGGGTTATAGTACCAACTCCTTTACTTCGACCTTCACGGAATATTAGTTTTTGTCCTTCTCTAATACAACATGGACGATATTTAAATTTCATTTTAATTTTTCCTGTGTCCCCTGCAGACATATATTCACTATCAAGTGGTTCAAATATCATTGTTTCAGCAATTGTTTCAATGTGGGCTATACATTCATATCCCCTTTTAATGGTTGTTGGATGTACTAATATTGCCACTTCAGCCTCAAATTCTCGAACTGTAAGAGCAGGATATTCTGGACTGCAAAGTATCATTCCACGTTTAATTTCATCAATGTCTACTCCTGTGATAGAAATTCCAACAACTTCTCCAGCTTCTGCAACATCCTTCCTATAATGATGCATTTCCATTGATTTTGAACTGGTTTCAATGAAGTCTCCAGTATTTGTGGGGCCTAGCTTTAGTTTATCCCCTTTTTTAACTTTACCTTGTCTAATTGTACCACTAACCACAGCTCCAACTCCTAATACTGTGTATATTCTATCTATATACATCATAAAAGGTTTTTTCAGTTCTTTACCATTGGAGGGGATTTTAAGTTTCAAAAAAAGTCTATCCAGTAGATCTAAACCATCTCCAGTTACCGGTGAAACTTTAACAACTGGAACTATATGTTGATTCATATGTTTAGTAACAAAATCAACATCATCAACCGATTTTATCATGTAAGGGATTCTACCAACAAGTTTCAGAAGATCAAATATTTTCTTTTGTACTTTGATGATCTTTTCAGATGTTACAACATCTATTTTTGTCATTGCAACTATCACTGGTAATTCCATTGCTAGAATTATTCCTAAATGTTCTTTAGTGATGTGGGTTGGTCCTTGGTCTGCTGCAATTGTAAGAAGACCATAATTAAGTTTTTGACCTACTATCCCCCTGATTGTTGTACGCAACCAAGGTTCATGTCCAACCGTATCAACGAAGGATACTACCTTATCGCATTTTTCAACAAGTTTGGATTTTTCCTTCTTTTTTAATGGATTATTAACCCTCATGGCCTGGTTATTGCAGAATCCATAAACAGCAAATGAAAGGTCGGCTGACAATCCCCTTTCTATTTCGTGTTTTTGTACGTCTAAAAATATTCTACTCTGCCCCGATCCATTATCAAGTGTTCCTGTTGTCAATGTACCTACAAGTGTGCTTTTACCATGATCAACGTGTCCCGCAACTCCCACAAGTAGATGTTTCTTTTTGTTCTTCTGAGATTTTCCTATGTTGACCTTGGCTACACTTCCATGTTCTGCAGGATGTTTTTCGATTTCCAGTATTTCAGCACCAATTTCTTGTGCTATACTTTTCAAAACAAAAACAGATTCATCATATTTTGAATCCGGCAGTCCTATTAAATGTCCTTCATCATGAACTCCAATAAAATAAATAGCTTCTCCATCCCCTTTTTCCATTCTGTATTTCATTTGGGATGCAAGATGTTGTTTTCTATCTTTTTTCAAATGATAATCTACATTAAGATTTTCTTTAAACTCTATATTTTTTCTTTCCCCATACTTCGTAATATCGTAGATACTATTTGTCATGGTTACCGTTTTTTAAATATAGTATTTTCAACGTTTATTAGGAATTTTATCTGCAGTTGTGAAGTAAGCACTGCCATATTTTTCTTCTTGAAGTTCTCTGACCATTTCTGATGCTTGTACTGCTTCTTCTACAACAGCAATGATACGTCTATCTTTAACTTTAATGGTTTTACCGCAAACACATTTTCTACTGGCAACGCCCTTTTTGGAGTACATTGCCCTTCCACAATCGCATCTAAAAATCATGTACATTATTGCACTCTCTTTCTTTACATCATTAACTTTTATCTATTCATTTTCTGTTCTTGTAATTATAATAATGTTATCCAATTGTACAAGAGAAAAAAATTTTATTAATATATCGTTAACAATGAATATTTTTTATTTATCTAAATAACTAAAATAGAAAGTTCAGAACGCGTTTGAGTAGAATTTCCAAATAAAATTTATTTAAATAGAGTAATAATAATACTGGATTTGATAAATTATCTATCTAGAATCCAAAGATCTTATAGAATAGTGGAAATATTACTTTTGGTATTGTAAGAAAAAAACCTATAGATGCACCAATATCGGTACCTATAACAACTATCAGTACTCTGAAAAGATTGTTACCAAGTAATTCTCTGAAAGTTTCGACTTTGCTGACTTTCACAGCATCGTCCATTGATACATGACGCAATTTAGCTTCAACTATTCCTGAAAACCATCCTGCTGCAAGAAGTGGGTGTAGTGTGGTTACCGGTGCTACTACAAAGGCAGTAAGGGCAGAATATATCTTTGAACCTGAAAGTAGTGATCCTGCAAATGCAAGACCACCAGTAAGCAATATGAATGTTGTTATGCTTGTTTGGATATTTATTCCTTTAATTAGTGCCAATGCGAAAATAATAACAAAAATAGCTGGTATTGAAAATAGTATCAGTTTACCTATTGGTATTCTTGGATTTTTTTTTTGGTTACAAGTTCATTGATTGGGGGAATTTTTTCTGGATGTTCTATGTATTCGGTGATACCCTTTTTGTGTCCGGCACCAACAACAACAACCACATTTTCCGCTTCTATATCTTGTAGCATGTGTGCCATGTAAGCATCCCTCTCCGTAACAAGAACATCGTATGCTTTAGGAGACATTTCCTTGAAATACTCCATAACTTCGTTGAGTGTATCACCATCTTTAATACTCTCAACATCATCTATTTCATCACCGCTAAAAAACGATGTAATTATTCCCCAGACAAACTTGATCTTTTCAGAGATGCTCATCTGGTTAATTGCCCTTTGTAACGTTAAACTAATATCCCTATCAATTAAAGCAACCTTAGCACCAATTTCTTCTGCTGTTTCTATGGCTGCAAGCATCTCTGAGCCAGGTTTAACTCCTAAATCGTCACCAATTCTTCTCTGAAGGAAGGAGAGGAACATACTAACTAGGAAAATGCCAACCTTATCTCCCTTAATCACTTCCCTAATATTTACATCCTGTTTTTCTTCACCATTTTTTTCAGCCATCATATTTTGATAACGGTTTATATCCAGTTCAACCGCTACAACATCGGGTTCATTTGTAATAATGGCTTCTTGAACCTCTTTAATACTTTCTTTTGATACATGGGCTGTACCAATTATCTTTAAATTTTCTGGTGCCATATGATCCTCACGATTTTAATCTGATTAAGATTTTATGATAATATTTTTCTAAACATAATATATGAAAGATATAATCTAGAAATGAACTCTAAAATAATCAGTAATATTCATATATAATTACTTAATATTTGGTACCTTTTATACTTCCTTTTTCATATTCTGGAACTAAGTCATATATGTTCCGTCTAACACAAAAATCAACATCATTTGAGAGTCCAAGTTCAAATAGCCGGTGTGCAGATCTGGAGTTTATGATTGCATCATTCACCATATCATAGTTACAAGAAGACATATATGCTGCAAGGGCCATTTCATCCAGATTGCAGTCAGTTAAATTTCTTATTATCTCTCCCGCTCCTAAAAAATCTTCTATTGCAAACCTGCCTTCTACTCCGGCCATAACAATTTCAATGTGATTATCTGCGATATCCATTGCTTTTTTGGCAACTGCATTAGCATTTATAAATGAACCAATAAGGACTTTTGCTTTCATGCCCTCTAATATTCTGGTACCATTGCTTGTGGTAATTACAAGAACTTTTCCATTGAATTTAGAAATTTCAACAGGGGAATTTCCAACATCAAACCCCTCAATTGCTGCTCCCCGGCGTTCGCCTGCCAGAACTGCATCATATTTTTTAGCAAGTCTTTCAGCTTCTTCAATACTCTTAACAGATATTATTTGACCGAAATTTTCCATTGCAACGGTCATGGTGGTGCTGGCTCTGAGCACATCTACCATTATTGCAACATCTTCAGAATATGATTTATCCAAGCTTAGTGAAACCTTCATTACAACACCAAAAATAGAATTAAAGAAAAAGAGTCTTAAAATCCCTAGGAATCTACTCAACCTTCTCAGCAAAGGCAAAACGTCTTCTTACAGATGTTATTTTGATTTTAACTTCGTCTCCAACCTTTGTATCTGGTACAAACACGACAAAACCTTCAACACGAGTTATGCCGTCTCCTTCTTTACCTACATCTTCAATTTTTACTTCGTATTCTTCCCCTTCCTGAATGGGGGCTGTTTTTGGGCTTTGATCCATTTTAAACAATATATTCACTTCCTTAAACGAACAAAAAACGGTTCTAATGATATTTAATTTGTTTAATTTATTATATAAATCTTTGTAGAATTAATAAATTGAAAGTTTTTGATCTAATAAATATTCATGTAACATATAATATATTGAATATGAGTTAATCATTCAACGATATTAAATCGTATTAAATATAATTATATACTGTTAAAGAAGATATTGAGGTTAAGATGAAGATAGTTACAACCCCTATGTGTGAGGATATTTTGAAGCTTGCAGGGATCAAGGAATTTGATACAAGCTCTAATCCTGATTCTACCAATGCAGATATAGCAGTCGTTTTATCAGAAACTGATACAATGATGAAATCGATAAAAATAAAACTTAACACCTTTACTCAGATTAAAACTAGTGTAAAACTGCTTAGGGAAATGTTTGGTACTGAATCCGCGGAATTGGATCTTCGTACCATTGAATATATTAAATTTGATAGATCAGTAAATCGAAACATAAAAGTTAAAGTTTATTCAAATTTTCTAAGGGACATAGTTGATGATCTAGGATTCACAATAGTATCAGAAGATCCTGATTATCTTGTTTATCCGGACTATAATAGGAATGTATTATCAAATGAAATAGTCACAATGGGGGATCGGGTTGTTGAAATACCATCCCATAAAAATGCACCTAAAGATCCCATTAAAAGAGCTGAAACTCGATACAAACTAATGGAGAAAAAATTATGTACGAAACCTTGACTTATACTGGTGGAATTCACAAGCATGAGGAAATGATAGAGTTAATTGAAGATCTTGGGGGTTTTGTACTTCAGGAAAACGTAAGTCAGATGGATCT
>PLXT01000120.1 GCA_003151535.1 Methanobacterium sp. | reverse complement strand
TGTCGTTGCAGTTCTTCCCATATTTTTTCGTCGTTACCTGTTTCTATTAATCGCTCTCTGAAAGCCCAGACCGTGGAACGGTCTGGGATTATTTCAGGGAATCCTAAAAACTTTCTAAATGATATACGGTCATTAGCTTGTCTTTCAAGCTCAGGATCCGACAAACCATACCATGATTGTAAAACTAACATCTTAAACATGACTATCTCATCATTATTAGGTCTGCCGCCACGCTCTGTTTGATTATCGTACATGCTACGAATTATTGACCTGAAAGATTCCCAATTAATAAGAGGACAATCTCAGCCAACTTATCACCAAGCTGTTCCACACGAGCATACTCATTCTTCATTACATAATTGGTAAAGGTCTTCATAATACTTCTATAACCCCAATACCATATAAATCTATTACATTTAACATTTAACCCCAACATAAACAAATAAAAATAAACCCAAAAGATTAAAATGAAAAAAATCAAAAAGGTTTATAGAAATTCTCTAAAGTATGATATTATCTTAAGAATTAAATTGGTATAATCTTACTCATTTATTAGGTTTTTTTGGCTATGAAAATTCCTGTATCCTTACTTATTTCTATTATCCCATTCTTCTCAAGAATATCGGTGATGTATCCGTTAAATCGTCTTAATTTATTTTCATCCATCTTTTCCTTAGCATTACTAAAGGAAAGTATATAATTTATAATGGGTTCTGCTTCGTTTACTTCGAGACTATCGACATATTTAATCATTTCCACTTTATCAAAGGAATAACTCAACTGTTCCTCTCCATTTTCCAAGCCAAATGCACGGGCTAATGGTTCTAATGAATTAAAGAGTTTATCATCAAAATTTTTTACCAGATCATTCAGTTCCTTCATATTATCCCGGCCGTAGGTGGTTGCATATAGTGCACCCCCATCTTTTAATACCCTGCTTATCTCTGAAATAGCTTTTTTCCTGTCAGGGATATGATAAAGCATTAAATTGGCAATTACAATATCAAATGAATTATCAGGATATGAAATTTGTTGAGCATCCATTACCTCGTAGTCAAACCTGTCTGATGCCTGGCCTAAAACTTTCTGAGCATCTTCCAGCATCCCTTCTGAAAAATCTGTGAGTAAAATTTGGGCATTATCGGGTATCATTTCCAGATTTGATTTCCATAAAATTGCATTTCCACAACCCAGTTCCAGTACCTTAGCATTCTCTGGGAACTTGATCTGGTCAAAAATCCATAAGGTCCAGGGGTATGGGTTGGTGCTGAACCTGCGATTTAATTCAATTCTGGCCATAAAATTCTTGGAATCGGAGTATTGGTTTGAAAGTAAACTCATTTTTTCACATCTCATTTTAATAACTAATAATTTTTATTTACACTTATTTTTTTAGAGTAATTTAACTTATAAACTCTTATCTTCAAGAATCACATAAACAGCAATCGATCATGAAAAAAATCCAAACATTTAATGTAATATTAAATACTATTATAATAATAGCTTTAAGGATACTCTCCAACCCATCTGCCGATACCCCATAATAGTACCGTCTTTAGATGTCACTGAACCTTTAGGTAGGCTTGCATTTGTTAAACTGGCTAATCCTGATATGTTTCCAGGCCATCCTCACCTCAATTACTTGCAACTGAAGCGGCGAATCAAGGATCTAAAACTGCACTGGTATTGCAATTGTATGGTGGCTCCAATTATCGTAGCTATCAAGAAGGAAATGTATTCATAATAGAAGTGGCTTTCATCGACACACAAGGAATGGGTTCAATAAGTTTGAATCAGGTTAACTTTTTAGACTCGTTAAACGTCGCCATATTCGGTGTTCCAGATGGCAGATATAAATACATGTCCGATGGTGTAATCTATAATACATATGATGAATCACGTCAACACATTAGCACAGGAATACGCCAACAGGGCCCAATACCAATGGTTTTTAAGGGAACTGTAAGGGAAGGAAGTCCCATAATAACACCAGGAGAAGGATTCCCAGAATACTTCCAAATACTAACAAAAACATATGGAATAATCCCCGCTTACATATACACACTCTCCGGACTATTATCACCATACTTCAACGACCGATACACAAATTATGAGATTACACATTCCTCACAATTACAAACATTATACAATGAAGGCTTATTGAACCTAAATTATACAAACGTCAATACAAATGTCACCAAATATTACACTCAACTATACCAAAACAACACAGGATCCTATGGAGGATAAAAAAAATCTTTATATTTTTATATTAAGTTATTACTAATCATTTGTTAGAGGAATATCCATTATAGCTGGAGAAGAGGAAGGGGTTTATTCCTTCCACATATTTATTTAAGATGAATTATTGTTTTTTACTTTGACTTGCAACTGAGTCCAATACTTCTTTGATGATAGCCAACTCTTCCTTAGATATAATTGCAGGATTTTCATCTAATTCTTTAATATCTAGATCGAAATCTTCATATTTCTTTTTACCCCATTTTTTAGGATATTTACGTTCTAATCTAAATGCAGCTGCTCTCCAGTTTTCTTTACTAAGTTTGGTTATGATGGCCACATCCCTTGCTTCACTCTGAGCCATAGCCTGTTCTACAGCTTCTTGAAATTTCCTGTATTTATTTTGGGGATGATTAGAATTTTTCCCTTTTTTCATCCAATCATAAAATGTGGATTTGTTAATACCCACAGTTCCACAAGTAGTTTCTACAAAATTTCCCACTTTAAATAATACTATCATTTCAGCTTGCAATTCAAGTGTTAATTTAGATGGTCTACCCTGATACTTTTTACTTTTACTTTTTTTATTCTTTGTCATAATACTCAAAAACCTCTTTTTTTTATCATCACCTATACTGTAACGCAATAAAAAAAAGACTGAAACTTTTGATATGACTATAATTTATTAGCCTTAGAAATGATTGGGAATATGCCCATCATAATGTTATGCAATTACTTCCTTAAAATTTGATAAAAATATTTGATATAAGACTGAAATAGTGTTAAATAATAACAATATAAGAAAATGAGGTTAAATCGTTAATATAAATTCAACAAATGAATATGTTATTTAATAAATTAGCACACTCGTGAGGTTTATCAGCTCACAATGTACATTTTTAATATTCAAATAATTTATCATTATTAATCATTATTTATAATGATTAATAGTGTAAAACTATATATGTGAAGATAAACTTAGTTATTATCACGGACTAGACTTAAAAATCCGATTGAAAAAGGGCGGTGAAAGAAATGAAACGTGATACATCCGTTCTTCTTGATGAAAAACGGATTTTCAAGCCAAGTGTAGAAACGGTAGAACGTGCACATGTAAAGAATTGGGAAACAGAAATTGAGAAGGGAAAGGACTTTGAGAAATATTGGGAAGATAAGGCACGAGACCTAGATTGGTTCGAGAAATGGGACCAAGTTCTTGACGAAAGCAATAAACCATTTTATAAATGGTTTGTAAACGGGAAAATTAACTTAGCTTATAACGCTGTTGACAGATGGATCCATACCGAAAAAAGAAATAAGGTAGCCATTCTCTACGTGAACGAAAGGGGAGATGAGAAAAAATTAACTTACTATGAACTCTACCGTGAAGTTAACAAAATGGCCAATGCCCTTAAAAACTTAGGAGTAAAAAAGGGAGAAACAGTATCAATGTATCTCCCAATGTGTCCTGAGCTCATTATATCACTGTTAGCTTGTAACAAAATAGGTGCAGTACATAGTGTAGTATACTCGGGTTTAAGTGTCGGAGCATTTGTTGAAAGAATGAACGATTCAAAAGTGAAGGTCCTTATCACAGCAGATGGTACCTACAGACGAGGAAAGATCATTGACCTTAAAAAAATATCAGATGAGGCCATGCTTCAGTGTCCTACTATAGAAACAGTTGTAGTTGTACAGCACACCGGAAATGAAATAGAAGTTTCTGAATTAAGTGGAAAAGAAATATTATATGAAAGACTCATAGAAGGAGAACCAGCTGAATGTGAATGTGAACCCATGGATGCAGAAGATCCATTATTCATACTTTATACATCAGGAAGTACTGGAAAACCCAAAGGAGTACTCCACACCACCGGAGGATACATGGTGGGAGTGTCAACAACCCTCAAAAACATTTTCGACATACACAACGATGACCTGTATTGGTGCACAGCAGACATAGGATGGATAACAGGCCACAGTTATGTTATCTACGGACCATTACTTTTAGGTACCACAACAGTTGTATATGAAGGAGCACCAGACTACCCGGACCCCGGTGCATGGTGGAAAATCATTGAAAAATATGGTGTAACCAAATTTTACACAGCACCTACAGCGATCAGACACCTAATGAGGTTTGGAAATAGATACACAAACATATACAACCTTTCATCACTTAGAATACTCGGAACAGTTGGAGAACCAATAAACCCCGAAGCATGGATGTGGTACTACAAAAATGTTGGAAAAGAAAAAATCCCCATAATGGACACATGGTGGCAAACAGAAACAGGAATGCACCTATTATCTCCTTTACCTTCAGCTTATCTAAAACCTGGATCAGTAACTAAACCCGTACCTGGTGTAGAAGCAGACGTAGTTGACGAAAAAGGCAACCCCGTACCAATTGGAAAAGGAGGATACTTGGTAATTACAAAACCATGGCCCGCAATGTTCAGAACACTCTATGAAGACGATGAACGATATAAAGAAGTTTACTGGAACGATATCCCTGGAGTTTACAAAGCAGGGGACCTGGCAAGGAAGGACAAAGACGGATACTTCTGGATACAAGGAAGATCAGACGATGTTCTTAAAATTGCAGGTCACCGAGTCGGTACATCAGAAGTCGAATCAGCATTTGTAAGCCACCCTTCAGTTGTAGAAGCCGCAGTAATTGGAAAATCAGACCCAATTAAGGGACAAGTTATTAAAGCTTTTATAATACTCAAAGAAGGATACGAACTCAAAACAAAACTCATCGAAGAACTTAACAAACATGTAAGATATGAATTAGGGCCTGTGGCAGTTATAGGTGAAATCAAACAGGTTGATTCACTTCCCAAAACCAGAAGTGGTAAAATTATGAGAAGAGTCTTAAGAGCCCGGGAAATTGGAGAAGATGAAGGAGACACCTCAACACTTGAAGAATAACAACAAATAAACAGATTAAAAAAACTTACAAGTAGAATATTTTAATTAAACCCTTCATGGGGGGCAAAAAATGGTTGAAAAAACTGAAAATAAAGTAATAATAAAAGATTTAACAGCAAATCCTGCAGCTTTAGGATTATTAGGATTTGGAATAACTACAGTGCTGCTGAATTTAAGTAACGCTGGTTATTTCCCTTTAAACAGTATGATATTAGCAATGGCCCTGGCTTATGGAGGAACAGCCCAGATAATGGCTAGCTGGATGGAGTATAAAAAAGGTAACACCTTTGGAATGGTTGCATTTGGATCCTACGGACTTTTCTGGCTGAGTTTCGTGTTACTACTCATACTACCTAAGATAGGACTTGCAACGGCACCAGATGCAGTTTCCATGGCATCTTACTTCTTCATGTGGGGACTTTTCACACTGGTGATGTTCTTTGCATCCTTAAAACTCAGCAGAGGACTTCAAGTGGTATTCATAAGTTTAGCAGTTTTATTTTTCCTCTTAACTGCAGGAGAATTAACTGGAAACTCAACAATAACCTTAATAGCAGGTTATGAAGGAATATTCACAGGATTATCAGCTGTCTACGTAGGATTAGCAACAGTAATAAACGAAACCAACAAAAGAGACGTACTACCCATATAAACTTAAATAAAATCAATTAGCAGTTTATACCATCAAAAAGAAGTTATTTAGTAAAAAGTTATCCAATGAATGATAAAATGATAACAAACCCACATTAATGGTTTACAGTAAATTTATTCATGAGGATGACTCTTATCTACCTTTTTTTTAAATTAGATGTAGTCTCATAAATTTTTATATTTTTTTTAAGATTTTTTTTTATGTATTTATTAAATTTGACCATTTGTTAATACTTCTAATCTAATACTAAATCTAATTTAATACTAAACTTTTTATATACTAATTTATTTCTATCCTCTTCTAAAAATAGTATTGCAGTCTATACATTTATCTCGTTTTGATTAACTTCCAATAATTGTCACATCATAATGTGTTTCCCAATAATTAAAGTGGCATAATCAGAAATTTTAGATTCCCTGATAGATTTATAATGAGTTGATGATACATCCATTAATGTTGTACTAATCTAGGGGAAACGAATGCATAGTCTATTCTAAACCCCGTTCCTCTACAGTAGTACCAAGTATATCTATCAGAGTCTTCATTTGAATTATACTTCCATAAATCGATATCCTATATCTTCTAAATTGATTAAATCCTTAGGATGGTAATCTGTTCTGTTGGTTGAATCTTCCTTGGTGCAGCTTTTGGAATCTCATTATCAACTCATTTTTATCTATTTTTCTCCAAAAACATTTTTTCGAACTTCTCAGATTAAGATATAGACTTTCAAAACATTTATATCCATTTTAGGAATATAAACTATAGGAACTTCATTTAATATTTAACTAATATTAAAAGAGATACATTTAACTACTGAATTGATCATAATATACAATAGTACAAATTTGAGGTGAAAATAAATATGAATAAAAAATCTGCTGAAAATGAAACAATGAAACAAATCAGCATTAAACTCCCTAAAAGTTTAATAAAACGATATAACGAATACGCTAAAACCAAAAGCAATCCTCGAAGCCATTTTATGAGGGAAGCACTTGTGGAATATATAGAACAAAAGGAGAAAAATAATAAAGAAAATGAAAGAGTATGAAAAACTAATAGAATTACCTTTAAAAGGCAAAGCATTAATAATAACAGATTTACACGGAAACTTAGAGGATTATAATAGATACATGAAAATCTGGAAAGAATTCAAAGACAAAAATAATCATTTAATATTAACAGGGGACTTCATTCACAGCTGCTATCAAATTGATGGTTCTCTAGAAATTATTGATTCAATAAAAAATCATTTTGAAAACGAAAAAAATTTCCACATCTTACTCGGTAACCATGAATGGGCCCAGATCACCGGCGAATCAGTTTATAAAGGATTTTCAAATCAAACACAGGATTTTATAGATCTTATACAAGAAAAATATGATGACAATGCAGATAATAAAATGGAATCACACATAAATTTCTTTAAAACATTAGCCATAGCAGTTAAAACAGAAAACAAAGTATTGGTAAGTCATGCAGGTCCATCACAACACTTGAAAAGTGAAGATGATATAAAAAACATTTCAGAAAACGATTATTCCCGGAATTTGGTACTTTATGAAATGCTATGGAGCAGAAACATGGAATGTTCTCGTAATTATCTAGATCCATTTTTAAAACATTTAAACTGCAATGCTTCTATAGTAGGTCATACACCTGTTAATGGAGTTGAACTCCATGGTAATCAGCTGATAGTTTCATCTAGTTTTGGCATGGGAAGAAAAGCTTATGTGGAACTAGATCTTAAAGAAGAAATCAATATTGGGGGAGATCTTCTTAAAATGGTTAAATATCTGGATTAATGTTCAATATAATTTATTAATGAAAGAATATATATTAATATTAATGATAGAAGAGTCAAGATTTCCCAATATCCGTAATATCGACAAATTACTGGAGTATCTACCATACTTCAAGGATACTGAAAATCAATTCTCTGAACTAATTAACAAACCACACCAAATACCATTTTACAGTTACTCACATATGGTAATGGAATTTTACAAATCTCTTTACAATGAGAACATGATAAAAATGTTCGATAAGTCTAAGTGGGGCGTCGAACCAAAAACATACATTAATGATCAATCATTACTTAAAAATGTTGATCTTAGTACAATACAGAAACTTTTCACCACCATTATTAGAGCAGATAGATTCATTGAAGGTTTACTCGATGATATGATCGAAAATGGTTTTATTTTGAATTTACTGGTTAGACTAGAGCAGATTAGAGAAGAGATAGTTGATAGATTCTATGGGTCATTAATTGGTTTGGCTGTGGGGGATGCTATGGGTGCACCATTAGAGTTTAAATCTCCTGGTAGTTTTGAGCCAGTAAGTGAAATGATGGGAGATGGACCACATCATCTCGAGCCAGGAGAGTGGACTGATGATACAAGTATGGCACTTTGTTTAGCAGAAAGTATGATCGAAACTGGAAAGTTCGACCCAGTAGACCAGTTAAGCCGCTATTTACGCTGGTACCAAAATGGCTATTTGAGTGTTAATGATAAATGTTTTGATATAGGAAACACCACCCGCGAAGCTCTAATGATATTCGAAGAAACTGGAGAACCTTACCCCGGACCTGAAAATGAATATTCAGCAGGTAACGGATCCCTTATGAGGCTATCTCCAGTTCCACTATTTTATATGTCCAATCCAAAAGATGCCATTGAAATGTCGGGTAAGAGTTCCAGGACTACACATAACCACCCACTGGCAGTTGATGCATGCCGTTATATGGGCGGATTGATACAAGGGGCATTAATTGGAACATCCAAAGATGAACTTCTGTCTAAAAGATACTCCCCTGTTGAGGGTTATTGGGAGGAAGTTCCACTTGAAACTAAAATTGATGAAGTGGCTTGTGGTTCCTTCAAGGAATTAGAACCACCAGAAATAAGGGGAAGAGGATTTGTTGTCAAATCATTAGAAGCAGCACTTTGGGCTTTCTATAAAACAGATTCATTTGAAGGTGGATGTTTATTGGCAGTTAACCTTGGTGAAGATGCCGATACTACTGGAGCTATTTATGGCCAGCTTGCAGGGGCCTACTATGGTTTCAGCAATATACCTAAGACCTGGACTAAAAAATTAGCTAAACATGAGATGATTAAATCTATAGTGAAAAAGTTATTGGATGTTCAATATTGAGTAAACTAGGATTTTATTTATTAAAAAGAAAATACATTACAATTTTTAAAATCTATTATCAATTTTCCAAAAATTATTTCCTTACAAGTCTACACTCAACAAATTTTTCTTATGGAAAAAACAATATACTATTATTAAAAAATTAATTTGAATTCTTCATTTGATTGGAATAGTGAAATAGAATGTTGAGCCTTTTCCTTGTTTTGATTCAACCCAAATATTTCCATTGTGTTGATGTACAATTTTTTGTGTTATTGCAAGTCCAATTCCTGTTCCTTCATATTCATCATTCCCGTGCAAGCGTTGAAATATTGTAAAGATACGTTCTAAATGTTGTGACTCAATTCCTATACCATTATCTTTTATACTGATAATGTATTGGTTATTTTCTTTAATAGAGGATATATGAATCTTAGGAGGTTCTTGGCCATGATATTTAATTGCATTGCCAATTAGATTTTGGAACAATTGAACTAATAACTTTTCATCACCATAGACAGTAGGTAACGGATCATGGCCTATAACTGCATTATTTTCTTCAGTAGGAATTATTAAATTTATTAATGCACTCTCCAATACTTTTTCTAAATTCACAGATCTAAACACTTGTTCTTTCCTATTTACTTTTGAATATTCCAGAAGATCGTTTATCATGTCATCTAAACGTTTAGCCCCATCCACAGCAAATCCAATAAATTCACTCGCATCTTGATCCAAATTATCACCATATCGACGCTCGAGT
The DNA here is from genome assembly GCA_003151535.1 of Methanobacterium sp. GTDB lineage: Archaea > Methanobacteriota > Methanobacteria > Methanobacteriales > Methanobacteriaceae > Methanobacterium_B. The sequence goes on along the minus strand of PLXT01000120.1, from coordinate 13,435 downwards.
AACTGTAAAAAGCTAGTAATCATCCGTAATGGTTCACGCAGATCATGAGATGCCACATATGCAAAATGTTCAAGCTCAGCATTGGAAATGGCAAGCTCTTCTGTACGTTTTTTAACTTTTTCTTCAAGTGTATCCTGATATTCCTTTAATTTATTTTCTACCCTTTTAATTTGGGTTATGTCACGAGCAGCAGCAAAAACCCCAATAACTTCTCCTCTCTTATCCTTATAGATAGAAGCATTGTATAACACCGGAGTCACTTCACCAGTCTTACTTTTGATTTCCAGTGAATAATCATACACAGAACCTTCTTTAAATACTTGTTTATAACCGGATCGGGCTTTTTCAGGTTCAGTGAAATAGTCCGAAAAATCAGTTCCAATAAGAACGTCCTTAGAGTATTCCGTAATGATTTCTGTAGATTTGTTTACGTCGGTGATTTTTCCATCAGGCCCAATTGTAACCAGCGGATCCAGACTGGCATCAATCAAACTACGGTTATAAATACTCGAAAATTCTAAAGCTTCCTCAGTTTTTTTAAATTTAGTGATATCATTGAAAAGAATAGCTATTTCCCTATTTTCAGGAGCACCAATCTTAAATGCATATACATCATACCATCTATTCAAAGCTTTTGCCTCATTAACAAAACGCATCGGTTTGCCTGTTAAAGCTATTTCACCATAAATTTCAAACCAATGCTCCTCATTATCCGGAGCAAGATCACGCATCAATTTACCCTCTGCATCTTCCAGTCCAGTTTGCTTTGCAAAAGCAGGATTAATTTCTAAAAACCGATGATCAATGGGATTATTATTAGAATCGAAAATAACCTCAATAGTGCAGAAACCTTCATCAATAGAATTAAATAAAGTCAGATAATGTTCTTCACTTTCTTTTAAAGATTTATAAGCCTTTTCTAGCTCTGCGGTACGGACCTCCACCAAACTCTCTAATTTATCCTTATATTTATTAAGTTCGGTTTCCACTTCTTTACGCTCTGTAATGTCTGTATTAGTACCTAACCATCGTATTAACTTTCCTTGATCATCTCTGATTGGTGTAACTCTGGTTAGGAACCAGCGGTACTTCCCATCTTTACTTTTAAGTGGAAATATATTGTCATATGGTTTTCCTTCTTTGATTCTTGTAGACCATTCTTCTGTTACTGGTTTTACATAGTCTGGGTGATGGACTTTTTGCCAACCCCATCCCTGCATCTCATCGAGTGTTGTTCCTGTATATTCATACCATTGTTTGTTATACCAGAAGGTCCATCCATTTGCATCGGCCATCCATGCCAAGTTTGGAATATTATCTGAAAGAGTTCGGAAACGCTCTTCACTTTCCTTTAGCGCCTTATTTATTTGTAATAAATTATCTCCCTGATGCTTAAGTTCTTCATTTTTAACATGAAGTTCTTCTGTTAGTTGTTGTTCACTCTCTAAAAGCTTCTGAGTAAGCACTTCCTGATGTTTTCGTTCAGATATGTTTGTGATGAATGAATAATAGTATTCAGGTGTACCATCTTTATTTTTCTTTAGATGCACAAGAAGTTCTATTGGTAATCTGGTCCCGTCTTTCCGTATATACTCTTTTTCGTACCTTACTGGTTGTCCTGTGCGTTGAAGTTCTAAAAGTTTTTCGTTCTCCATATCCCTGAATTTATGAGGTGTGAGAATTTCAGACCAATTTGTACTTTTGAGTTCTTCTCTCGAGTAGCCAGTAAGTTCCTCAAATGCTTTGTTAACAAGCCCTAAGCGACCGTCTGGATAACCTACACCAAATGGCTGAGATGAATTTTCAAGTAATCTAGCAAGTAAAGCTTCACTTTTTCTAATTTCTTCAAATTCCTCTATAATTTTAATATTAGCATCAGCTTTTACCATACATTCACCAGAATCATTTATTTTAAAACAATTATGAATAAAATATCTTTGAAAATATTCTTATTTATAATTGTCTGATTTTGGTCAAAATTTATGAATAAATTTTCTGTTAATAAAAAATAATATTAGATAATTAACTGAGATTTTTTTATGAAATCCATAAACTTTCTTGTGATTTAAAAAAAAAGTGGATACTAACCAAATTAATAAGGTGTGTTGCCTGCATACTGTACTGGAGAAATATAGGGTTATAAGTAGTTTCATGAAAAGAATCAATTAGATAATGTCGCTATTCTAATGTTAAACAGCTAAAGTTATTTATTTATTTTGTAGTACTAACCTAAACTATTCATTAAAAATTTAAAGAAAAAAGTCAAAGAAAGTTATCTTTAAAGAGGTTACTCCAATGGATAATGTTATTTTCAAGGATTAATAGATTTATTTATTTTGTTTCTTCCAGAAAATTCAGATTGTGCAAGAATTTATTGTATTCTTCCCTTAATTTTTCACTGGGAGTGGAAAAGTATGTCCTTGTAAGTGGATCCTTTCGGTGTCCCATGAGTTGGCGTATATAATGATGGGGCATTCCTGCTTCTTCCAATTTATTCGCGAAGATTTTCCTGAGAATATGACTATGGAAAAAGATTTGTCTACCTATATAACCCCATTCACATTCTATGTTGAGTTTCCTTAAAAACCTTTGAAAAACATCACTCCTTAGTCCTTTACCCGTCTTGCCCCTGAACAGTGGGTCAGCTACATTCCGTGGAGGATGTTCAATTAAATAGTCTAAAATCTTTCTAGTAGTTTCTGGAGTGTTAAATGTTATATGGGATGTACCACTTTGAATTTGCCAAATGGGGACCATATCTTCACAAAAATCATTTACTGTTTTAATATTTAACATGTTGATTTGATGTTGTTTTTTTGGTATGTTTATTGCACTTAAGAAGTCTGAGACCTTTAGATTTAATACGTCACCTATACTGATGCCGCTACTGGACATTAAAAGGATGATTGCTTGGTATTTAGTGTTGCAATAACTCAGTGCTTTTTTAACATCTTCTTTTGTGGGTATGGCTTCTTTTTGAAGGTCTGGTATAGGTGCATGATACGTGCGTTTGGGTAGATCTATTTCATAATAAGCATAGAAACCTCTGATGGTTGTAATAATGTCATCTATTTTTTGTGGACTATAATTACGGCTTATTAGATACTCCTGTAGATCTATGAGGTGTACGTTGATTCTTCTTAGTCTTTTCCTGATTCTTAGGTCTTCATCTGATTCAGCTTCTTCTATTAGTTGTGTTAGTGTCATTCCAGTTATGTTGGAATAGATAGTTAGTTTTCTGGTGTAGCTCCGTATTGTTTCGGGTCTAAGATTGCGATAATGGATGTATTCTATGTATAATACATCAAAAGTAATATCTGTATGTATGGGCTTATTTATAGATTTATTCATCTATAAACACCCCAATTCATAAATAAAGCAAAGCCTCGCGTGGGAATTGAACCCACGACCATAAGAATTACGAGTCCCGTATTCAACAATTGTATTGTTATAGCCTGGCTAAATAATACTTATAATTTATGAGAATATTTTTTGAAATAATTAGAAAAAATCTGACATCAATTGGATATTAGTATTACAATATATTTGTTTAATTTTTCAAAGATCAGTTATAAGGCTATAGAAGTCATTTTTTACTAATTGAGGTCTGTTGAGCTATTTCTGAAAATTTTAAAAATAATCGATTTACTTCGTTAAACGTAGATGTGATGAAGTTAGATGTTTTTGAGTGTAAATTTATTAAAATTAGAAAAATAATAATAAAATTTTAAATTCAACTGGTTTATTTCATTGAATCCAAAAACATTTGAGTTATCAACTTTTTTTTTAAATTTGATTCAAATATTTAAAATTAATCCTTAATTTTGTTAAAATTATTTCATTTCAACTTTGATTTTTTAATATTATTGATTTTACATTGTAGGATCCAGTTTTAATTTAATGATAAAAAAATTTCATACCTACTAAATAATTAATTGATGCCAATAATATTCCAAGATTAACAACTTAGCGAGAATCTAGCAAAAATTTGTATAATAGTTTTGATCTAGAAAAACCAAGAAAAACTGTATTTTCGTGTTTAAATGGAAAAATAATTTACTATTATACGGATGTTTAATGATCCAAGTTGGGGATCCTATCAATAAACTCAGCGAAGATGACTTTTTTTTGTTAATTAATGTTTTAAATGACCTGATTTATTTGAAATAGAAGCAAAGGAGGGTTATTGATTACAAATACATTAGGTAGATTTTAATCGTGTTTCAACCTCATTAAGACCTTTAATAACGTTTTTGTCCGATTTTCATGATCGAATTGTTTAAATGTGATTGTAATCAATTTATAAACGGAATTAGTTATAACTTCGAAAATTGCTTATTATTTGATTTTTGGACATCGGGGGCGGTATAATCAGTAGGAAATTATTTTTATCGGTGTTATTATTATTTGGATTAGCAATGATTATGAATTTTAGTAGTGTAGCTGCTATCAATAGTAGCACTTCAAATTCGACAATCAATCTAAACAAAACAAACAGCACTTCAACAACTTTAATGACCACTACAAATACTGTAGCAACAACCCAGACGATAAAAACAGTAGCGGCTGTAAATAAATATGGTTTAACACTTACTCAGATAAAAGATGGACAGTATAGGGCTCAAAAATTCTATTGTACATACAATAGATTACCTAACTATGTTAGTTATGGAACTACAAAAATATCGATAACTACATTTAATCAAATTTTAGCGGCATATGGCTTAAAATTGGTTTACAATACTTGGGTTACTGATACAAAGGTTGTATACGATCATCAGGACACATCATACACATGCGGCCCATCGTCACTTAAGATGGATTTTTCAAATTATGGTATGAACCTAAATGAGATGGGGCTGGCTTCTTATGCAGGATCCAATTCTAACATAGGCACTACACATGCCGGACTGATCACTGCTGTTAGTAAAGTAAATTTAAAATATGGGACCCATTTCAGAGCATGGGATCAATCCTTCTCTTCAGTAGGATGGACTGGACTTTACAGTTACATATCACACAACAATCCAGTAATACTACACATAAGATCATTTCTAAATCCAAACTCGGGACATTATGTGCTTTTAACCGGAATAAACCTTTATTTAAAACAAGTAAAGATAGCAGATCCTTCATATGGTTATAGGACTCTTTCATTCAGTGCACTACTAACAAGAATGAACTGGGTAGTTTCAACAGGACGAACAACTAAAACTTTGATATTCCTCACTAATACTTAAAAAATTAAAAAACAGGGATTATTAAATGATATATAATCGATTTAAGAGGATTTAGACCTCTTAATTTTATTTTTTTTATTTTTTTAATTGGAGGGATTTAAATTCAATGCAAAGTACATCCAGATAAAAAAAGCTGTAGTAGTTTGTGTTGGATGTTCAAAACCTCTTTGTGATGATTGCAGAGTTATTTTTGATGGTAAAAATATTTGCATAGAATGTGAAGAGAAATTGCAATCTATGTTAAATGAAAATTCCAAAAGTGATAATATAGATGAATTCGTATCAGAACTCACTAATAGAGCAAATAATGGAAAAAAACAGCTGGAAAAACTAATAAAAGATGAAGGTATTGATGAGGAACTGAAAAAATTTATAGATGATACAAATGAAAGAATATCAGGATTTCTTAATAACTTTGAAAGAAAACTAAACCAAAAAGAAGATAAAAAGGGATATTTAATCTGTAATAAATGTGCTGGTTATTATGAGCTTCAAGTTGGAGAGTCCTCTGAAGATTTTATTCTTAAATGTAATTGTGGCGGAATATTAAAATTATATAATAGCTTAAATGATCATTCTAATAATGATATAGTTGGTAGTTTTGATTTAGAGGATATATTGCTCTATGATACGGAAGGTGCTAAACGGGCTCATGTTGCATATCTCCTTGGTGAAACTAAAGACCCGAAATATGTTGATGTATTATGTGAGGCTACTAAAGATGATGTACTGTTACTTGCAGGTAAAAATGAATATAATTGTAAAGATTTTGATGGTTTTTCAGCAGATTAATGTACCCACACTAAAAAAACTCCATGTGAACATCATTACAGTAAAACCGAGGATTCATGTGAGTACAATAAAAAAATCAATACCTTTATGGATTATAAAGTTATTATAACTAACTATCATATGATGTTAGCATTGATTAACATACGTGACGTTTTAGAATGGGGTAGTTCATTAATTATTTGGGATGAATCACATAAGTTTATGGAAAATAATGTACAGTTATACCTTTTAATAATATTTAGTATTTTGATGATTATGGATTTTTAGAAAGGTTAAATGAAGAAAATAGATAATCAAAGTGGACAGGAAGAGCAGATAAGTCATACATACTGGTTCATCAATAATAGAGATAAAAAGACTAAATTTCATTGTATGCTAAGTATGCAGGCAAATACTATTCCAAAGTCAATAGATTTTAAAAAAATTAGATTCGACAAAGAACACTTATTTAAATCATATATCTTAGATCTAAATTATTACTCCATTAATAATTCAAGTTTCACGGTTTTATCTTTCATTTGTATTTATCAGAATTTTCAGGTTCCGTCCATTAAAAAGAAGGAGTTAAAATTATTATAAATTTTTATCGAAGACCTATCATTGATACATACGTGGAATACACTTCGTTTACTAATTTACTCGATTTTGTATTGTCCCAGTCATGCATCCATTCGGAAACTAAAGATTCTAGTGTAACTGGTATAACTCCCGCTTGAATCATCCTTTTAACACCAATATCATGAGCATCTTCAGTAGAATCACCAGCTGCCTCTATTAATCCATAAACGTCATATCCTCCTCTTATGGCATGAAGTGCAGTATAAGTGAAACTCATACTTGTCCACAGGCCTGAAATTACTATTTTATTTCTATTAGTTTTTTTTTACTGCGTTGAATGTCCTGTGATCTTCGAAAGCATCAAATATAGGTACTTTTCGATCAAACACTTCAGGAATTATTTTTGTCAGTTCCGGAAAAACATTTCCATTACTCCTTGGATTGATTGAAGACAAAACTACTGGTACATCTAAAATGGTTGTAGCTTTAGCAGCGAATATAACATTATTTTTTATTATGTTCCTATCACCCGATCCAATACCTTCAAACATTATTGGCTGATAATCTACTAATATCAGAACACTATTCGAATCAGTTAATAGTTCCAACTCACTACCATTGACCAGTTTTATACCCCCAAGATATATGACATTACGAAACTTGTTATAAATTTAAGAATTAATAAAATTTGCTAATTAATGTTACTTTTTTAAAAATTTTATATTCACTAAATTTATTTTTGAATTGGAAAAATATTGTAATTAATAAAGTTAATCTTACGAATACTCATTCAATAGTGATTTGTTAAAACTATTTTTTAGTAAAATTTATTTAGTATACCATGAATATAATGTATTAAGATGAAATAGTGTGAATTAAGGAATAAATATTTTCAAAAATAAGAATTCTCAAAAAATTATTTATTTAGTTAAATTACTGTGTTTTTGGGTAAATAATTGGGGGGTTATCATTATAACTCAAAATAGTGATATTGGAGATATGATTAAATCATTTCAAGGTGTTGTGAACAATCCATTAGCAAAGTTTGTACTGACTAGGACTTTTGATTACTGTGAAAAAGACAATGCAAATAGGTTAGATGTTGGATTAGAATTATTATTTGGTAAGAGAGAAAAAGCCTGCATGAGGTGTAGAACAACTTCAAAGATATTGTCTTTTATCATTAAAAAAGGTATTAAAAGTTTTGGAACTACAGAAAAAGAGCTTCAAGAAATTATGAACGAACCATATTGGATAAAGGGATTGAGCAGTGTTGTTAAAGGCTTAGGCCAATTTGGCGTTCAAAAACCATTCGTTCCAGGCGCCCCATTCCAAATTGTTTGGAATATAACAAGAGCTTGTAACTTGAAATGCGCTCATTGCTACGAAGATGCAGGGAAAAAGAGTTTAAATGAACTGTCAAAAAAAGAGATACTCAATGGTCTTGACACCATTTCACGTGCTGGTGTTACTTCAGTAGCATTTTCAGGCGGAGAACCAACCACCAATCTCCATATAATCGAATATATAAAACATACAAAAGAACTGGGAATGTATCCGGCATTAGCAACAAACGGTTATAAACTTGCAGATGAAAAGATTATTAATAAATTTGTTGACGCAGGTCTTGAATTTGTACAAATCAGTATTGACGGTCTTAACCCCAAAACACATGATTCATTCAGAGGTGTAGAAGGCTCATGGGACAAAGCAATTCAAGCCATAAAAAATAGTGTAAAAGCAGATCTGTTTGTAGAAGTTGCAACAACCGTTACAAATCACAATATTAATGAAATACCAGAAATAATAGATTTAGCCCGTAACATAGGTGCACATTGGTTTATGATATACAATTTTATACCCACAGGAAATGGCACAAATATAAGTGAAATGGACATATCACCACAAGATAGATTTAACATGTTAAAAACAGCCTACAAAGAAAATTTGAAAAGCGATATGCATGTATTGTCAACAGCACCACAATTTGCAATGGTCGCAGAGTCATTACAATCAACTGAATCTTCTATAATCCCTACACATTTTTACAATCCAGAATATGAAAATTCTAAAGTTATGCAGTTGGCTGAATTTATAGGTGGTTGTGGTGCAGGAAGATTTTATATGAGTATAGAACCCAATGGAGATCTTTATCCATGTGTATTTTTCCCACATGAAGAAGAGCTAAAACTAGGAAATCTACTTCATGACGACTTCGAAGAAGTCTGGAAAAACAATCCACTATTAAAAAATCTAAGAAATAAAGATTTACTCGAAAACAATTGTGGAACCTGTGAATCTAAAAATGTCTGCGGAGGATGCAGAGCCCGAGCATACACTTACTTCAATGATATACAAGCACCAGATCCAGGATGCATACGAAACATAACCAAATGGAACGAACTAAAAAATAAAATACCAAATTATCAAGAAATCCAAAACGGCAACCTACTAATAAATTTAACAGCTAAAAACGGTGATTAAAAAAATGGATGTGCTACTAATAAATCCCTACGATGAAAATGCGGTAAAGAATAGTTTAGGTTTTATCACACCTCCATTAAATCTCATGTACCTTGGTGGGGCCCTTGAAAATGCTTCATTTTCTGTTAAAATTATAGACGATGATTTAGAAAAATTAAGCCACGAAAAAGTATCTAGAATAATATCAAAACTTAATCCTAAAGTGGTGGGCATCACAGCAACTACATCAACAATAAAAAATGCATTGGAATATTCAAATTTAGTAAAAAATGCTTTGCCGGACTCTTTGATTGTTATAGGTGGCCCTCACCCTACTTTCATGCCTGTTGAAACCTTAAAAAATTCTGAATCCCTTGATGCAGTAGTTATTGGTGAAGGGGAAGGAACTATAGTAGAACTTGTAGAAAAATGCAGCGATGTAAACAATAAAAAGATTGAGGATATTAAGGGAATTGCATATCATAATTTAGAAACTGGTCACATAAAGTTAAATCTCCCCAGACCATTGATAAAAGATTTAGATTCAATACCTTTCCCAGCAAGGCATTTAGTCCCATTTGAATCCTATAATACTACTCAAAATCTGTCTAGTGATATGATAACAAGCAGAGGATGCGTTTATTCATGCGGTTACTGTTCATCATCCCTAATAATGGGTAAGAAATTCAGAAGCAGAAGTCCAGAAAATGTGGTTAATGAAATTGAACAACTCATTGAAAATTACAAAATTAAAGACATAGCATTTATGGATGACACATTCATGCTAAACAAGAACCGAGCAAATCTAATAGCAGATGAAATAAGGAATAGGGGACTAGATATAGGGTTTGTTGCTTCTTCAAGAGTAGATATGGTTGATAAAACTGTTATAGAGAAACTTAAAAGTGCGGGTTTAAATACATTATACTATGGAGTTGAATCTGGTTCACAACGTGTTTTAGACTTAATGAAAAAAGGAATCACAATTAAACAGGCAGAAGATGCTGTAAGAGTTGCAAAAGAGGTAGGTGTTGATATTTTAACCTCTTTTATCCTTGGATTCCCTGGCGAAAGCCGTGAAGAAATAGATAAAACCATTGATTTTTCAATTAAACTCAATGCCGATTACAGTCAATTCTCCATATTAACGCCATTCCCGGGTACACCTATATATCACGAACTAAAGGAAAAAAACCTGATTGATACTGAAAATTGGGATCAATACACTGTCTTAAAATCAGTTATTAAATATGAAAAATTAGGGCTCAGTAAAAGTATGGTAGAATACAAGCTAGCCACAGCATACTTAAAATTTTACGCCAGACCGAAATATCTTCTTGAACACCGTCATATGTTCAAGGTCATAATGAACATTATATTAAGAAGCTTTATACTTCCCAAAATTCGGGGCAGTACAGGCAAAGGATGGTATCAAAGCCTAGAATGAAAAAAATATCAATCCCCACCTATTTAAATTTACCTTTGATTTTAAAGTGTTAAATTAGGAAATTGAAAATAATTATTAAAAACTTTTCATTTACAACGATGTAAATGGAAAACTTCAATATTCATTGTGAGGATAAAATAATTAGCAGATAAATAATGAAAATTAAAATGATTATTCTAAACAGATTTTAAGGCTTAGTTTTTGTATTCATACCCAAATAAAGCAGGAATAATCAGAATATTTCCCAACCCTCCAATGATATGTTTGCGCTAACAACAATTTTATGGGAATAGATAGAGATTTGTAAAAAAAATGGAAAACTATAACAAAATTAAAGTTCTTCTGATAGAAGATAATCCTGGAGACACAGTATTGATACGGGAAATGCTTGATGATAGTGAATTAATTCATTTTGAAGTAACGAATGCTGCTCGATTGGATGACGGTCTTAAATTCTTGGTTAAAGATAGTTTTGATGTGATACTTCTGGATCTTTGTTTACCTGATAGTAATGGAATAGACACTTTCAATATTATGAAGTATAATGCAACAAATATTCCAATAATAGTACTTACTGGCCTTAAAGATGATATTTTTGCTGTAAGTGCAGTAGGTCGTGGTGCTCAAGATTATTTAGTGAAAGGAGAATTTAATAACAAACAACTGATCAGTTCTATTACTTATGCAATTGAACGTAAACGTATCGAAAAGGAATTAAATGAATCAGATGATAGATTCCATTTAGCTCAAAAAGCCGGAGGAATAGGAACTTTCGACTGGAACATAAAAACTGATGAGATTATATGGACAGATGAACTGGATAAAATTTATGGCTTAACATCAGGAAGTTTTAAAGATAAATACGAAAATTGGATAGAACTAATATATCCTGAAGATAGAGAACGTGTGAAAGACGAACAAAAAAGATCTATAAAAAACCATAAAGATTGGGCTGACTTTTTTAGGATAATTTGGCCAGATAAATCAATACACTGGATTAAAGCACAAGCAATGATAACCTACAATAAAGAAGATCAACCAACACGTATGATTGGTGTAAACTTCGATGTAACAGAACTAATTTAATTCAAAAATATTTTTATTTCATTAATATTTTAAAATGTACAGTTCAAATGGATAAAAATAATTTTATAACCTCTTAGGTAACTTTTTTATGGAGGGTAATTATAATGGTGGTAATGATTTGTGAGAAATGTGGAAAACATTATAAACTTCAACCAGGTGAATCTCCAGATGATTTAAATCCCACTTGTAATTGTGGAGGACATATAAAATTTGCTGAAAATAAAGATATGGTAGGTGTTGATTGGGAAGAAGTCTCATTAAGTACTATTTGCCCCATATGTGGAAGATAAAATATTGAAGCTTCAACAAACTGCCCTTATTGTAACGCAAATATGAAAAAAACAAACCAAAAATCACAAAGTTTTAAAATTGAGGCTGTCTCATAAATCAAAATATGGAAAAAAATAAGAATAAATAGACCTTTAAATTTAAAATAAACAGAAAGTAGCGATGCAGAAAATAATTATGAGACAGCCTCAAATTAAAATAAAAAATTGGTTAAATAAAAAAAAGAGATAAATGATTATATTCTAAGTTTATAGTGACCCGGATGAATCAGGTGAGTACAGATATTTATTATAATGGGCAAAAATAGTCTAATAGAACAAAATCGTCAAATAGGAATTTTGGAGGTGTTTGTTTGTTGGTAATTTTAATTAAAAGAATAAAAGGAGAAAAAAAATGATTACAAAAATGAGTGAAAGTAAAGGAAATATATTGGGATTCAAAATGATAGGAGATATTTCTAAAGAAGATTATAAAATATTGGTACCCGAAGTGCAAGCACTTATAGACAAAGAAGGATCAATTTCCCTACTTATGGATATAACACAATTCAAATGGGAAGATATAGATGCATGGGGGGCTGATTTTAACTTTGGCCGTACATACCGCAAGAAGATAAATAAAATGGCCGTCGTTGGGGATAAAACTTGGGAAAAGTGGATAACAAATCTTGTAGAACCTTTTTATTCAATAGAAGCCAAGTTTTTCGACCCAATTGATATAGAAGTTGCATGGAAATGGATAAAAGAATAAAACATTGCAAACGGACAACCCTTGAGATACTTCTATGAGAAGGAAAAGCAAAATAAAAGCATTATCCATTTCTTTTAATTTTTTTAAATTTTGATTCTTTATTAACTTCTCAAATTAACAGCACCTATGAGTAAATGATCTCATAACTATCCAAATGTATGAATAAATGCATGTATCCATGAGTAAATGAATTCATTTATATATTACTACACTTATAATATCTTTGATCTATGGACCTTCACGAATGTGGCCAAAACCATCATTTCAAACTTTTTTTTATAATTCTGAATATCTTAATCAAGTAGTATTGGCGGTTTAATTTTGTCTATTGTTTTTTCATTAACACATAATTGATCTTCTGTAACTTTTTCACCTTTAATAATTCCAATGTAATATGAACCACCATATTTATTTTGAAACGCTCCACGCATCCCTCTCTCATTTATTTAATGGTTTGATCCAAGAATCTTTCTTAATATGTCTTTGTATTCATCATTGGAGAATAATGTATTGTAAATATCGATAAAATCTTCATTTGGATTATATTTCAATACGTCATATCTTAATTCTTCTAATTTGTTTAAATCTTTAAAATTGTAATCTTGACTGGGAATATCTTCATATTATTTGTTGAAACTGGGATTACGCATCATAATCAATCTTGGGTAATTGAAATCAGAAATAATATGAAGATTAAAGGATTTTACGGGACATATATAACTTATTTATAAAAACTATATATAGTATGATGGCCATACTGTATTATATGAATGTATAGGAGGTTGTCTATGAAATTGATGGAGAATAATGG
>PLXT01000019.1:4426-4724 GCA_003151535.1 Methanobacterium sp. | reverse complement strand
GAAGAATATCATGTTGATGCAATAACAGGGGGTACAGATGCTCTGATCGATGTAGTCGTCAAACTTAAAAATGGTGAAAATATTGTAAGTGCACGAAGTACCCAACCAGATATAATAATGGCAAGTGTAGAAGCTGTTTTAGGTGGAGTTAACAAAATAGTTAGCGATAAAAAGATACGAGAAGCTGAAGAATATGATAAATTATAATTAACTTAAAATTTTATAATTTTCTTTTATAACTCCTTTTTTATTTCTTTTTAGTTTTATAACTTCAGAGAATTTCTATAAACCTCTAAAC
>PLXT01000019.1:0-4420 GCA_003151535.1 Methanobacterium sp. | reverse complement strand
AAATGAGGTTAATAGAAATTCTCTTCAGATTCAATTTCCAAAAAGCTAAATAGATATAATAACAATAATTTCAATAATTTTATATATGAAAACATCATCAAATGGGAAGCTCTCATATATAAAAAGAGGGGTTAATGTTTTTGGGAATCTTGTATCAACCTACCTTGATATTATACTTACAATAGGCTTTTTAGTACCTTTTATACTTGGTGCAATTAAAATACACAATTATGACCAGATAACCAGCTTTATAGAAGTATTTGTCCTAGTATCCGCAACTTTGTCACTTTTAACCTTTACCTATATAATGGCACTTACGGATATGCACGAAAAAGTCAAGGAATCCATGATTAGATCTGGAGAACTTTTTTCCATGTCAACAGTACAGTTCATAGTGGGACTGTTTTTATTATTTTTAATGGATTATCTGACTCATAGTTTTCTTAACATCTCAAATATCCACTTATATTGGGGCATTGGAGGAATTACATCAGTTATAATATTTTTGATACAAATTTTTGTGCTGTTAGAACTGATATTTGCAGTATCAAAATTTTTCAGGGGAGTTATGGGGGTTTATATATCATTCCGAACTAAAAACTTAAGAGAATCGATATTTTATCTTATATCATGGAGGGGAAAGGATGAATGAAATAATTATAATCAATAACGATGCTGAAGAGTTTAATATACAAATCGCAGGATTTAAATCTAAAGTAACTGATTATAAACATCTAATAAATGAATTACCTAAATCAGATAATGGATGCACAATACAGCTAATGAATGCAGAGGGAATAGCTGGCAGAAAACATGTTACGCATGCAACTATACACGCAATCAAATCATTTTCCCGACATGAAAATATTGCAAATAGTTTAGGTCTTGAAATATGTGTAAGAACATCAGGACAGAGACAAATATCACAGGCCCTGAAAATGTTGGGAATTACAAGTGGAAATATTGAAGTTTGTGTAGTAGCAGTTGATTGTGATGATAACATAATGGAAACATTGGCTAATTTACTAGGTGAAAGGGATGATGCAGTTCTCGAGGCAGAAGAAGATAAATTAAAAAAATTATACAATATAACAGAAATTGAAGCTAATACAGTAGGAACTGTTTCAAAATTATTAATGGAAAGAACTACTCTTTTAATAACTGAAACATAAATTTTTTTATATGTTTGATTAATTAACAAATTAGAAGGTCGACTGTATTTCAATTGATTTTACTTATTATATTTTTTATTTATTCTTCTGCACTTTTTCTTACATAGATATTCTCATCATTTACTGCAATTTTTAGATAATCCAATACAAGCGGATCTCCAATTTCTCCAAGTGTTTCTGCGGCTTTTTCTCTTATTGTTGCATCTTTAAGTGGATTCAAAGCCTTTTTACCAAATTTACCAAGTGCAAGACTGGATTTCCATCTTACAGTTTGGTTTTTATCACCAAGATGTTCTATTAGTGGTAAAATAGCCCTTTCATCCTCTATTTCACCAAGAGCCCAGACAGACTTTGAACGTACATTATCATCACCATTGTCAAGAGCAGTTATAAGTGGAAGCACTGCAGGTTCCTTTAACTTTTCGAGAGCTTCTGAAGCCATCCATTGGACACTTGAGTTTGAATCATTTAAAGCAACTATCAAAGGTTCTACAGTTTGTTCGTCTCCAATTTCTCCAAGTACTTCGGCTGCTCTATGCCTTGTATCAGCATTTTCATCTTCAAGGGCTTCAATAAGTATTTTAATAGCTTTGTCAGATCCAACTCTTTCAATTGTTTCTTTAAGTCTTTGATGTTCCTCTTGTGTTTCATCTATTGCCTAATGCAGTCAATGAACACCTTCGGACCCTCCAACTATCATTTTCAAGTAGATTAATGAGAGATTTAATAGATATATTGTCTCCAATTTCTCCAAGAGAGTTAATTGCATATTTGCAAGTATCTTTAAATCGAATAAAAAAAGGAAAATTTAAATAAATAAAATATTTTAAAAATCCATTTTAAGTATCTGAATGATTCCTTGAAGATTTTCTGGAGTTATACATTTTATATCTAAATTTTTAATCTCGATACAAACCGAGTTTAACTTAACTCGATTATAGTTAGGACATACTGTTATTATGCTCCCACCATGAACAGTTAAACCTTCCCTGAGCCGATAACCCAATTTTTTCGGGCTTTCATCAAGAACTCCAATGTTTAATCCTTGTTTTTTTTCATGTAAAACTTCTCTAAATTCACTAATCTGAGTTTTTAAAAATCTACATGTTTCTATAGTTTTTGAAAGTATATCTGGTGCATTTTCGATTTCTGTTGCTATTCCAGCACATGTAATGGGATCTGCTTTTAAACCATTCAAAATATTTTTTGCAGATTCAAGGATATTGGTATTGTTTGTTGAGATGAAACCACCATTTCCAACATTCACGGTTTTAGGTGATCCTGTAGATGCTACAATCACATGCGCATGTTCACCGTTTCCAAGAGATCCAGTTATATCTCCTATTCCGCCAGAGGCATCTTCAACCAAGATAACTCCCATATCTTCGCAAACTTTATAAATATCCTTTAAAGGTTGTTCTGCCATATAACCCGCAAAACTAGTAATAAAAATAGCTTCGGGATTAAATTTTTCAATAAACTCCTCTAAAATATCAATTTGAATCAAACCAAGTTCTGTAGGAAGATAATTAATGTTTAAACCGCAGAAGTCAGCCATCTTTCTGAACCCTGCCCATCCTCCTTGGTCGGGGATCATAACACTGTCTTTGAATGTGCTCATAACAGAAAGAATGGCAGAACTTCCACTGTTAACAATCTTAACATGTTCATGTCGAGTAAACTTTTTAATACTCTCTTCAGCATTTATCATCTCCTCAAATTTGCTACGAGGCACATGCCTAAGATTAAGAGATATCTTGCTCATAACTTCTCTTGTTTCAATTGATGGTCGTCTGTAAAATAGATCCATTATATCCTCTTTACTTATGTATAAAACTATCTAAAGTGGTCTGTCGAGATTGTATTAGTTCATTTAAGAGGTCACTTTGTTCTATAAAACTCTTCATTGGGAGTTTAATTTTAGTTGAAATGTATGATAAAGCTGTTTTCATGTCCTCAAATTCCGAATAATTTTGATTCATTGCATTTCTAACATTTTCTCGAACATTGAATACTCCAAGTGGCACATATCCATTGTAAGCTTCCCTTAATACTATTGCACCTGCTTGTTTACCTTCACGTGCAAGAGCCTCAAGCACGGCCATTTTACACGTGTAATAACATCCACCAACTCTAGAATAACCCTTTTTACCGGTGTTATTTTCATAATCTGAAAATATAAGTTCTTCTCTACCTAAAACATGTAAAAATGCTTCAATCCATTCATATTGCCATTCACTTGGGAGTAATAAGACTGCATAATAGTTATTTAGACTTGCAAATTCATATACTCGATGGGTATCTATGACATCATGATAACGTACTACCTTAAGGAGACGATCGCCTATTGTACTGTCGCATGCTGTAATAGACCATCTTGTTGGTACAAGCTTCCTTCTTTTACCAACTCCCATAGCACCTACTGAAAATGCTTTCTGAATATTTGAAAATGGTATACCTTTATTGTTTAAGTCTAAAACTGCATCAGCTGCCTTTAGATCGCTGTCATAAAACACTTTTTCAAGTTCACGATCCCATTTAACACTTTCGATATCAAATTTTTGTATGAGTGCACTTGGGCCGTGAGGAGTATGTTCATCGCTGAAAGAAGAGCCCCTAGGTTTTTTACTAAATTCTGCTTCGCTTTCAATTGAATTTTCCGATAAAGATATATCTTGAAGTTTTTCAACAAAAGAGTTTTCAAGATCCTTTATACCTACTATTTGTTTTCCACGGACTAGATTCAATCTATATCCTATTATATCTTCCTGGCTTTTATCTTGAGGTATCCAAGATTCTGGCATGTCCATGATAGTGGTATCTCCTGAGAGCGGTGCTATCATTGGTCCAGCATAGACCTTAGGATAATTCCAGCTACCAATAAAAACAGATGGGGGGGTGCTTCCATCAAGTTCTTTGCCAACATCTACAGATGGCATTTTCATACGGGAAGTTAATTTCTTGAGGTAAGCTGTTTTGCCGTTTATCATATTTGTCTAGTTTAAACTATTATTTACACAGTTAATAAGATCGATGAGAGCACATGATTAGTAAATTTTTTATATATTAGAGAATTTCTATAAACCTCTAAACTTGAGATATGATACAAATAATTAAATAATTAATATTTTCAAATACGCCTTTAGACAAGTATTTTTCCATTTAAAGGAATTGAAACTGTTTAGTAAAATATGAAAAGATTAAAAAATAATCATACCCATTATCAAATGAGGTTAATAGAAATTCTC
>PLXT01000081.1 GCA_003151535.1 Methanobacterium sp. | reverse complement strand
AGAAAAAAATCTAAGACCCTAAACTAATTAAACGAGATAAAATAGAGACATTAAGATAATACATTTTAACCCAATATTCTTTTTAATTAAACCCTTTTTTTAAACTTCAGACCATATAACTCATTGAATATTCAATATAAAAAAATTTTGTAAAAATATCTCAATAATATCCAATAATTCTAAATAATTTAAATCTGATGTAAAACAAAAGAACAAAAAAAACAAAAATTTACTTTCAAATTAAACTAACTTTAAACCAATATACCTACCATTATTCCAATACTTCACAGAATAAATCCCCTATAAATAGGTGATTATCAACTTTCATCTTACGAGATCATATAATTTGAGTTTAATGTTACAAGACCCTATATCGGAATGATCTTAATGGGCAATTATTCAAATGTAATAACATTACAAAATAATTATTTCCGGTATATTGCCTTTAAAAAGTATATAACAGCAAAGTATGGTCTAAAATTATTTTTTATATATATTTATTTAATCCAAATCTTATCCTACATAAAAAAAATAACAAGAAGACATGGATTTTAAAACATAAATATTGATTCTGTACAATAGAAAAATTAAAAAATAATATTCGTATTTAGAAATTCAGGGTGAAATACTCTCCATCGGGGCGTTGAACCTTCTTAATAAGTTTTTTATCTTCCAGGGCTAGTATCATCTTGTAAGTTCTGATACTGGANNATAATTTCAAATGCCTTTTCCTCTGTCTGGTTAAGAATTTCCTTCTTAACAACAGCAACATTCTCACAAACATTAATCTCATCTGCCTTAAGTATCGAAACATTACCATCCCTATAGGATACTATCTCCTTCTCATCTAACAATATAAGAATATCNNTTTAAGACCATATTCTCCTTTCGGGTTATGTGAAGCATAATAAAAAAAGTAGTTTAACATAGATATTAAAGATTTCCCATAAGGATAAAATTTTTCAAACTCTTCCCAAAAATCCAGAGAATATAAAATTGAATTCCAATTATGATCAACTATCACAAAAAATAGATCACCCATTAAAATTATTTTATTTTACATAATACCAATCTTTAAACTGTTAATATATTGTTTAACAGATTCTTAAATGTATAAAAATAGATAATCAGATTAACGATAAACCAAGTCAAATATTTTAGATATAAAAAAAAATCAATATCATCAATAAAATAATTATCATTATATAAAGATGGGATGGTTCATAATATGCTGGATTCTCTGTATGAAAAGGCACTAAAGAAAAAGGATAACATAAACAAACAAATATCTACAGATTTCGATAATTTCGAGGTAGATCCCTCAAAAGACTGGATAGAATATTCTATATCAGAAGAGGATATTGAAGTGACCATATGTGCAGGTGACGGCAGCATCAACAAAAAAAATTTTATGAGCTTTATATTCTATGCCATAGATGCAGAATGCCTGGTGTATAACACCAAACTCAGTGCAATCGAAAGCTCTGAAATAGACATAATACCACATCACAGGCATGTTGATGATCGGTTAAGGGGTTATATGGGTATATTTGAGATAAAAAATGCCCTGAAAGCATTTAAAAAATACGATATCCAAATCCTACTATTCGATGGTTCAATACTCGGAAACCTAATAAGACCATTTCCACTTAAAAACAAACTTAAAAACGAATTAAAAGAAAAAATAAAATACAACTATCATTCAAAACTTAAAAACGAATTAAAAATAGAATTAGAAGATTCAATGGTTTCGATAACATCGTCCAAATTTTCCAAATCCATAGAAAACGAATTTGAAAACAAGACAGATGCAATGATATACCTTGAACATCTGGAAAACCTGTTAGTCATAGGCGAATTATTAGAAAATACGAATGAAGTCGTTGCAATTTCAAAAACCTCGACCAGTAACGAATATTTCGAATCTGAAATACCTGATATGGCCATATTTGACAGACACAGCAGAAAAGAAGGATATTCAACACCAAGATATTTAAGTCCTAAAAACCTTAAAAGAGAAGATTTTCCCGTGAAAAATGATTTCTTCCGAGATTTTACCTTCACAATATTCTATGCAAGACTCGAGAACCATAAAAACATTCTCAAATTTGAACTGCCGTACAAGGCAGATGAAGAGGAAATAAAAGAATTATTAACCATTATAAAGAGTAAAAGTGCCGAAGGATATCCTTTACTACTTAAAAAAGCCCATCATGATGTGGTAATAAGAAGGATAGATCTGGATAGGCTTTCAAAGATAATTGGATTCATGGAGAAGAGTGGGAGGGAAATGTTATGAATAATGCCGATGGAGTGATTGGAAGATGCATAGGAGAAACAACACTGGTGGATGTGAGTTTCATCTCCAAGGAAATGCCCAAGGTAGGGGAATATGTATCACTAGACTACGATGGAAAAAAAGTGCTTGGAATGATAGAAGCCCTTGTAAGGGGAAGTGTATCAATAAACAATGAAATATACGACCCAAAAACCATTGAGAAAATTAGGATGATAGAGGGCGACGACCATTATGTAAAGGGCACGGTCAGAATATTGGGCGATGTTGATAACGATCTAAGAATTCCAAGAACACCAGCACCACCAGGAACAGAGATAAAAGTAGCAGATTCAGAGATTTTAAAGGAAATATTCCAGGTAGGAGGCTATGGTCTTAAACTCGGAAATCTAATAACACAAGAAGAAGTCTCAGTAGAAGTGGACATTAATAAAATGGTATCAAGACATCTTGCAGTCCTTGCAATGACAGGAGCAGGTAAATCAAACACCGTATCTGTTATTGTAGACGGTCTTCTAAATGTCAATGGAAGCGTGCTGATCTTTGATATGCACTCCGAATACACCAACACCAAATTTGGAAACGGCAAGGTTAACCTGATAGAACCACTAATAAACCCGATATACATGACATTCGGTGAAATAAAAAAACTATCAAACATACCACCAAATGCCTACGTACAAGAAAGATACTTTAGAAAAGCCTACAGATTAGCACAAAAGGATCTGATGAAAGGAACAGGTGGAAAGGATTTCATAGGCCTCATACTGGCCAAACTCGAATCATGGCTACTCGAAGAACCAGATGAATCCGAAGGTAAATCATCCACAGCATCGGACAGAAAATCAATCACCGATGTCTTAAATAAAGTAGAGCACATGCAGGATAAGTACGGTAACATACTGAGTCTGGAAGCAAAGGATGTAATTGACAATATAAAGGTGGGGCATGCCAACATTCTGGACCTTGGATCTGTAGATGAATTTGCATCTGACGTGGTTGTAAGCCACATACTAAGAACAGTATTAAAGAGTAGAAAAGACTTTTTAAGAACAGGAAAAGGATTAACATTTCCAATATTCCTCATAATAGAAGAGGCACACATCCTAGCACCACAAAACAGAAAAACAGAATCCAAACTATGGATAAGCAGAATAGCAAGAGAAGGACGTAAATTTTCAGTTGGACTGTGCATGGTAAGTCAAAGTCCAAAATCATTAGATTCAGACGCACTATCACAGGCAAATAATATGATCATACTCAGATTGGTAGAACCAACAGACCAGAGCCATGTTCAACGTGCAAGTGAAAACCTAAGTGACGATCTCATAGCCCAACTACCCTCCTTAAACATTGGTGAAGCTATAGTGCTCGGACTCATGACTAAAATACCAACACTCGTTAAAATCGATGAATTCAAGGGTAAAATAATTGGCGGTGACCTCAACATCGTAGAAGAATGGTCAAAATCTCATAAAAAAGAGAAAGAAATCCTTAAAGAACAGAAAAGAGAATATGAGGAATTAGGGGGAGACTATTAGATGCAGTTCATACACATGGCCGACACACATTTGGGCTACCGACAGTACGGACTTTCAAAACGTGAAAATGACTTTTTCGAAGTGTTTGATAATATAATAGAAGAAACTATAATGGAACGGCCAGATTTTGTAGTTCATTCGGGTGATTTATTTGAATATTCAAGACCACCAACAAGAGCTTTATTAACGGTACAAAAAGGTATTTTAAGACTTAAAAATGAAAAAATCCCAATTTATGCAACAGCAGGGAACCATGATATAGTAATGAGAAAAAATGCTCTACCACCCCAAATATTATATAAAGACTTCGGATTGAAACTTATAAGTCCAAAAAATCCATCTTATATTGAGGGAGATATATTTATAGGGGGAGCACCTTACGCCTCCAAATATAACTCAAAAGATCTTGTAGACAGGTTGGAAAATATTGAGAAAGCCTCACAGGACTATAAAAAAAGTGTTTTAGTAGTTCATCAGGGAATAGACCTTTATATGCCCTATGGATATGAGATAAAAATTGGTGATATACCTAAAAGCTTTAATTACTGTGCATTTGGCCATATACACGAAAGGATAATGGACGATTTTGGAGAGGGCAAACTAGCCTATCCGGGATCAACAGAGGTATGGCGTTCTGATGAATTAGAAGGATACAAGAAAAATGGTAAAGGATTTTACCTTGTAGATTTAAGTGGAGATCAACCAGAAATAGAAAAAATCAACATTAAACTGCCCCGAGAATTTATCAAAGAGAACATAAACTACACCGAACTTCAAGAAGAGATAAACAGGATAAATAAACACATAGAAACCCTAAATAAAAAACCCATACTAAACCTAACAGTTCATGGGGGAAACTTCAGCAGATCAGAGGTATATGAGAAACTTAACAAAGCATTTTCGGCCAACTGCCTCTCTATAAGGCCTAAATATCTTCCAGATACACTGGAAAATACACAAAACTTGAATGATATGCCCAGAGATGCTTTAGATATTAAAAAGATGATTAGAAGAAGTTTAAAAGATTTTAAAGATGAAAAAGTATCAGAACTTGCTACCGATCTGTATAAAGAGATGTCAGAGGGAGATTATACTCGCGCAACCGATTTAGCTAAAAATTTCTACGAGGGACTGTATGATAATTGAGAGCATCGCAATGAAAAATTTCAAGTCCCACAGGGATACTAAAATAGATTTTAATACGGGAATATCCATAATAATAGGAGATAATGGTGCAGGGAAGTCCAGTATCCTTGAAGCTGTTAGTTTTGCACTTTTCAAACAGCATTCGGGTAAAAAAATAGAACAGCTCATACTAATTGACCGCCAAAATCCAGCGGGACAGAATAAAATGTCAGTAGAACTGGAATTCACCTCAAATGGAAGAACATACCGTGTTCTAAGAGAGCGCAGTAAAAATTCTTCAAGGGCAAAAATAGAGATAAAAGAAGACGAAAGATTCCAGCCACTCTCAAGTGGAGATAAACAGGTTACAGAAGATGTTCAAGGACTGCTTGAGATGGACGGTGATCTATTCCTAAATGCGGTCTATGTAAGACAGGGTGAAATAGCTAACCTGGTAAATAAAACACCATCAGAGAAAAAACAGGTTATTGGAAAACTTTTAGGTATAGAATCCCTTGAAAAAGCATGGAAAAATATGCTGCCACTAATGAACCAGTATGAAATGCAGAAAATAAAATTAGATGGTAAACTAGAAGATTTAGACGGTCTAAATGATGAAATAAGTGTAAAGAAGGATGAAAAGAGTATAATTCATCAAAATATACAGGAAATATCACAGAAACTCGAAAAAATAGATGAAGAACTTGTACTGATAAATAAACAAAATAATTCGCTTGACCATGATAAATCAGTATATGATCGGGCTGTAAATGGTATAGAAACTAAAAAACAGATAATAGACAATTTAAAACTCGATCAAATCCATTTAAATAAACAAATAGTTGATATAACTGTTAAAGAAGATGAAATAAAAATTATCAAACCTAAATTATCTAAATTAAAAGTTTTAAAGACATTAAAACAATCATTGGAAAATTTGAAACAGCTACAAAAAAATAAAAAACACCTAATTGATGTTTTAGAAAAAATTGGGGAATTTAAAACTATACTGGCTGATAATAAAAAATTTTATACCGAATATTCAGATTTATCAGATGAAATACGAGATTTAGATAATAAAAGGAAACCTTTCGAAGGATCCAGGAACCTGATGGACCAGAACAAGAACAACAGGGAACAAACCCTTAGAAAGATGAATCTGTCCCATAATAAAATTGTAAAGGTAATACAGGAATATAACAACAAAATAGGAACCAATTACGGTGTAGTCGAGGAACTGGAAGCGTATATAAAAACAACCAAACCTGAACTAGCTGGTAAGATAGAGATCATTACATTCAAAATAAATAATATTGAAAAGGAAATATCTAACCTGGAAATTCAGAATAATAACATAAAAAAACCTATAGGTGAATTAGAGAATGTTAAAGACCAATGTCCTGTTTGTAAATCTCCTATTGATTCTAATAAAAGGATTGAACTCATAACTGACTATACTTCCCAGATTGAAACGAACAGAAATAGGATGGACCAGCTGAAAGGTGAATTGAAGGATTCAAAATCTGGAAAACAGATCCTTGATGTGAAACAGAACAATATCCAGTCGGTGAATATAGAACTACTCATGGAACAACTTAAAAATCTGGAAGAAGGCCGTAAAGAACTGATGGCCCTTAAAAATAAAATTAAAGAGTCAGAAGAGCAAGTTTCAACTTTAGATGAGATTGATAACCGGTTGAATCTGAAAAAGAAGAGCTTACTGGAGATTAAACCTAAATATGAAAGATATCTGGTTGCAGAAGGATCTTTGAATTCACTTGGAAATCCCATTGAATTACACAGTGAACTTTTAACAGTAGAGGACGATGAAAATGTTCTTAAAGAACAGATAACATCTTTGATCGAGGCAACAGAGGGTAGTGTGGAAAATTTGGATGGTGAGATACAGTATCTTGAGGATCTAAATCAAACTTACCAACAGCTATCAGGAGCAGTTGATCAAAAGGATAATCTGATAAATAGGATTGAACAGGTCAACCAAAACTTGGAAAAGGAGAAGGTACAACTCGATAAGTATGTTCATGAAGTAAATGAGGTGGACTACAATGAAGAAAACCATAGAAGCATCAAGAACGATTTAACGCTAAAGAACGGAGAATTTTCTGATTTAAACGGTAAAAAACAGGGATTGATTGGAAAGGAAAGTGGGTTAGATAATTATCTGGATGGGCTTGAAATTAAACTTAAATCGTATAAAAACTTTGAGACAGAAGTTAGGAATCTTAAAGATTTTCTTAAACTTTTAGATCATATAAGGGAAATTTATGGTAAAGATGGGGTTCAGAAGGATCTTAGAAACATTTCAAGACCATTGATAGAGCAAAATACAAGAGATTTCTTTGAAAAGTTCAACTTCGAGTACTCTGACATTAAACTGGACGAGGATTATGATGTGACAGTGTACGGGCCTTCAGGGGAAAGTAATCTAGACATGATAAGTGGTGGTGAAAAAATAGCTGTGGCATTAGCATTGAGACTGGGAATTACACAGACATTGTCTGGTGGGAATTTAGAGTTAATAATGCTTGATGAACCAACAATACATCTTGATGCTTACAGACGTCAGGAATTAATTGAACTTCTAAAGAAGATGTCAATAATTCCACAGATGATAATTGTAACACATGATCCCGATATTGAAGAGGCAGCAGATCATATCATAAGGGTTAAAAAGGAAGAAGGAGAATCAATAATATCTGAGTAAAAAGATAACTAAAACCCCTGAAATCACAACACCACTAGGAATAACTAGGGCATACACTCGGTTAAAATCTAAACAAACACGGATTCAATCCAATTTCTCTTAATAATTTTTTTTTAAGTTTTAGCAGAATATTAATTTAATTATAAAAAATAACCATATTCAAAAACCATGACCCTGATAGTTTTATATATGTTTAAATTAAATTATAATTCTTGTTTACAAATTCTTATTATGAATTATTGAAATATTATGAATAAGTTTAAAAATTATTAGAAGGTATTGCGTTATGAGTTCGTTAATTTCTTGGATATTATATCAAAACACGTTACTATTTTATTTTATTAATAATGGTTTAGATAATTCGTTTTTTGATTTTTTAATGCCTGCAATAACTAATTTTGGAAGTTTTATTGCTATGGGTATTATTTGTGTAGTCTTGTATATTTTTGGTGGTGAAAATACTAGGAAGGTTGCATTACTAGGGTTGGCTGCTCTTTTAGTGGCTAATGTGGCTGTGTATTTTTTAAAATTTATAGTTGCAGAGCCAAGGCCATTTAATGTTTTGCCTCATGTTGATTTATTGGTATCTGAAAGTGAAATATACTCCTTTCCATCAGGACATTCAGCATCTTCATTTGCAGTTATGATGGTGATTGGATTGAAATATCGTTTACATATCAAGGGCAAAGCCTACAGATTACTCTATCCCCTACTTGCATTTGCAGCGTTAATTGCCTTTTCAAGGGTGTATATTGGTGTACATTATCCTTTAGATGTTGTATTTGGGGCAATTGTTGGAATATTATCTGCAATACTGGTAATATACATAGGATGGGATGAAACAATAGTAAATAGGATTTCAAAAATATCGATAAAGGCTAGTTTTATCAATCTTATAAGAGGAAAACAGTCATCTAAAGACAAACAATCTTAAAAAAAAAAGAAATAATTAATATTAAATTTCTTTATTTAACAATCTCACCTCCTAAGCTCATAAATTCCATTTCAATCCCTAATACCCAAACTAACTTCTATTTTAATATTTTTCAATCAGATTTTTCAGATTCGGATTTTAAATGTATTTTTGTACTTGTTCTGATTATTTCATGTTCGTGAATATATTTTTCTCCCCTTAAAACCGATAATATGGCAGCTATTACCGATAATAATGCTCCAATATAGAAGGATGTTCTAAGTGATGGTACAAATGCATTTTGTAGGGTTTGGGGGAACCATGTAGTGCCGGTCAAGGTGTTTAATGTTGCTTGAGGTATATGGGCCACAATAGGTGCAGGTAGGGCGGTTAATATTGCATCTACAGGATTGTAACCTAAAAATGCTGAGAATAAAGCAGCTGTCGGCGGGATATTACTTAACGCTGGAGCTAAATAAACAGCACCTATACTTGATAATGATGCAGTCATAGCTTCAGGGAACCTTTGTGTAATTCCAATTATAATTATGGTGAAAAATATAGCCATACTGGCTGTTTGTGCTGTATTATTTATGGTGTACATCATTCCAGATGCTATACCTCTATCCTCTGAGGGTACAGAATTCATTATAGATGCACTGTTTGGGGCACCGAACATTCCAAATCCCATTCCCATAATAAACATTGCTAAACCGAACACCAGATAAGTGAAATTATATGGAAGTGCTGCTAGGAACAGGAAAGCAAATGCAGTTACAATCATTCCTCCAGTAGCAATCCATCTTGGACCATATTTATCAGATAACACACCTGATAGTGGTCCAAATATGATTATTCCTGCTGTTAATGGTAACATATAGATACCTCCCCAGAATGGGGTGGAACTGTAACTGTAACCATGTAATGGTAGGTATATGCCCTGGAGTAGCAATATGATCATGAACATGACCCCACCACGACCCAATGCCCCCAGTAATCCTGCTAGATTTGCATAGGCAAAACTCTTATTTTTAAACAGATCTAACCTGAACATAGGTGATTCAACCCTGTTTTCAACAAATCCAAACAGAATCATGGAAATCAACCCTAATAACATGGATGCTATTACCCATGGGTTGCTCCAGCCCATTGAACTACTGCCGTACGGTATTAATCCATATGTTACTCCAACCAATATGAGTGTGATACCCAAAAGAAATGTAACGTTACCAAGAAGATCAATTTTCGTTTTTTCAGCTTTAACAGATATTTCCTTAAGTTTATAATAGGACCATACAGTTCCAAGAAGACCGAATGGTACACTGACCAGGAATACATATCTCCAATCAAATACAGCGAGTACTCCTCCTACAATTAGTCCCAGAAACATTCCTGCCATAACTGCAACGGTGTTTATGCCCAATGCTTTTCCACGTTCATTTGATGGAAATGCATCGGTGAGTATGGCAGCACTGTTTGCCATGAAAAATGCAGCACCCACAGCTTGAATTAATCTGAAGAATATAATTTCCAATGCACCCATATCACCAGTGGAAGGTGTTATGTACAGTAGAATAGATCCAATTGAAAATATTAAAAAACCCAACTGGAACATCTTTACTCGTCCATACATATCTGATAATCGGCCGAAACTTAATAATAACGTAGCTGTGACCAATCCATAACCCATTAATATCCATAAGAGATATTGAAATGAATTTAATGGATTAATATGGATACCATTAAAAATTGCGGGAAGGGCTATCATAACGATGCTCATGTTTATACTTCCCATTAAAGAGGCTATAATGACGCCTATCATGGCTACCCATTTATATTCCAAAAGAATAACTCCTATTATCTTTATTAATAAATATCATAAAATTTTGGATTAAAATAATTTTCACGGTATCACCATAACCGGGATTTTAGATTCTCTAATCACCATCTCGGTAACACTTCCCAGTGCAAATCTATCTATGGTGTTGTGTCTGCCCGATGCACCCATCACTATCAAGTCAAAATCTGTTTTATTCATTGTTTCTAGAATCTCAATGTGAGCTTTACCTTCTCTAATTATGGTGTTGAAATTAATATTTTGACATTTACCAGCCAACTGATTTTTTTCTATTTCAACTTCGAATTCTTCGATTATTTTGTTTGCTTCCTCTCTCAGTTCATCATAATAAGTTTCATCAGGAGTTGGTAAAGTTGCAATTGGTAAAACAGGAAGCCTTGGATAGTTAGGTTCAATTACAAATAAAACCGTTATCTCCCCATTATTTGTATCGGTAATATCAATAGCGTGTTTTGCTGCTAGTTTTGAATGGTTTGAACCATCAATGGGCAATAATATTTTATTATACATATTTTTGGCCTCTAATCTTTATTATCCACTGTTTCTAACATTTTAATGGCTATAGATCTAACTAAATCCTCTTTAACTATTTTAAATATTTTATCATTATCACTGTATATCATTAAACTGTCACCTGCTTTAATATCATAATGTTCTCTGGCTTTTTTAGGAATAACAATCTGTCCGCGTTCTCCTACTTTAACATTACCGTAAAATGTGTTACCTTCATACAATTTATCCATATCAATAAACTCCAATTTTTTTATTTTACTTCATCATTTCATTAGATGATAGATCATATTTAAAAATGTTTACAGAAACTTTTCATATTTATGATATAAATCATGGATAAATCATATTATTTATTTTTTATATAATTTTTCATATTTAACTAAAAATAGTTTAATATTTGATGTCACAGGATCAATCCTAACAATGGTAACATTAGATTGAATTTTTAACACTAATAAAAAAATAAAAAAATTAGATGTTTATGAAATATTATGGAAATGGGGAGATTTAGATGACGATTTATGTGGGTCTTGATAACACAAGCAACAGTGAATCTGTTGGTACGGCAAAATTTGCTCGTAGAGTTGCTAAGAAGATTTCAGATAAATATCCGATTTATGGTGTTTCAAGACACCAGTTCTATGTACATCCAGAAATAGAATATTCAACATACAACTTTGGTGCTGTTATCTATTTGGATTGTGATGAAGAAGTTGTGGATGATATTTTCTGGACAATCAAGGGGATAATGGACATTGAATATAATATAGGTAGTAATCCGGGTCTTGCTGTGGCACATGAAAACCAGATATCTCCGGCGGTTATTAATTATGGTCAAGATGCTAAAAAAAGTAGTCTAACACAGAAAAGAGCAGTGGAACTTGCAATAAACTCCAATATAAGATTGGAAGGTTTTGGAAAGACTGAGAATGGTGTTATTGGAGCAGTTGCAGGTATAGGTCTGGCAGCAACTAAGAATGATGGTAGATTTTTACAAATATGAAATATAAGAACTATTAAAGAACCACAGCCTGTGAAAAAGTTTATAGCAGCAGGTGTGGAAAAAATTTTCACACTCGATGGGTGTAGAATAACATAGGGAATAATATTTAACGAAAACAATAAACCAGTGAAACTATCCCCAATAAAACGGTGAAGTCATATTATTTGTTGTTGATGAAAATGGCAGGTATAAAGCCGTTAATAAGGATTAAATATCCATGTTTTCATATCTTAAAGGATATAATACCGATCTAAATAATTTTTTATCCATCTAACACTTCTTTATTTCTTTTAGAACAAAATATCGATATCTAGATCAAATTGTTAAGTTCACGATTTTTCAATATCCTTAAAATTTCATTAGCTTCCTTCTACTTTTTTCCATTTAGTTTTATGTTGGACAATTTGATCATCACATTTGCATTTTAATTCTGTGCCATTTATTATACAAATAAAAGTTCCATCTTTTATCTGCATGTTTTCACAATATTTCATAATCATATAATTCAATCACTCCTTATTATATTGTATAATAGTTCAACAGGATTAAAATTTTTACCTTCAATTTGATAAACTGATATTAGTTACTTGATAAAAATAAATTTTTTTTTACGGGGTTATCCTTTTATTTTGATATTTTTTTATAAGTTTACAGATGATGTGCTCATGTCAGCTACAACAAGCAGTGAACATACACATCCACTAATAACAGATGCTAATTTATGTTATGATCTTGAAACATTACCAATAGGTGCATCATTAAATTAATAATTGTTATAGGGATGCTGAATTATGGTAGTCTTAGTTGATATGTGGATTACTTAACTTTCTAGAATAATCTTTCCCGACTTTTTTGCCAGTGCAAATTTCGGATCTAATATACTGCTCTATCATAGAGATCTAATGCTTCTTGATGTTTTCTAAGCTTTTCCAGGACAATTCCTTTATTATGCCATGCAGCAGCATCCTTTGAATCGATTTCTATCCTTTTATCAAATTTTATTGCTTCTTTATACTGTCCAATTTCAACGAGTCTAGCACCCTTATTATCCAAGACAACAGTATCTTTGGAGTTCAATTCCAGTATTTTATCATACGAATGCACAGATTCTTGGGATTTCATCCATTTATTAAAGCTACAAAACCTGAGAATTGTTGTTAGAATGAACATTACTCCGATAATATAGGAAAATATCTTATCTGCATAGGAAAATGTAGATGTCTGGTTATAAATTAATATCAACACAATAAAAATAATAACCACTGTAATTGTCAGATAAAGATTCTCATTATAATTTTTCCTGTTCTCAAATAAGCCCGTTAAAATGAACCATAGTCCTCCACCACCTATGGATATAAAAATAGAATAGAATAACGTTATACCCGAACTCAAAAAAGAATACATAAATAATGATACTATTAGGAGTAGTACACCATAAAATATTGATTTTGATCTCATTTCATTTGCATCAACTTAAATATATCTGTATTAAATATCTGGTTTTTTGGTTTTTTGACGTGTTAATGCTGCGAAAATTCCGATAAAGCATAGAATTGTGCAGATTAAAAAGACTGTACGTATACTACTTAATAATGCAGGATACTGTGCAGTGGTTATCTGGACATTTCCAATGAATATTGCAAATACCATTAGTGCAAGTCCCATACTAAAAGTCTGGCCTAAAAGACGCATAGTACTTACCATTGCTGATGCAACACCGTAAAATCTCCGCTCAACAGATCCCATAATTGCATTGGTGTTCGGGGATGAAAAGAATCCGAATCCTGTTCCAATAATTAACAGTCCCACTGTTATAAAGGCTATACTGGTTGTTTCGTCTAAAAAAACAAATAAAAAAAGGCCAATAGTTGATAATGCCATTCCTAAAGCTGCTAATTTTTGTGGAACAAACTTGTCAGATAGTCTCCCGGCTATTGGTGCAAAAATAGCCATCATAACAGGCTGTGCAACCAGTATCAGACCTGCGGACAATGGATCCAAAGCCTTAATGTACTGTAGATAAAGGCTTAACAGAAATGTGACTGCAAAGGTTGCACTGTAGTTGATAAGGGCTGCAAGATTTGAAAATGCAAAACTTCTATTTTTGAACAGTTTTACATTGAGTACAGGATATTCAATCCTTAATTCAAACATCAAGAAGCCGATAAATCCGATAATACCTGCAATTAATAGAATTATTCCGGTGGGGCTGGGCAATGTTGAAAATCCATACATCACCATTACAAGAACGATACTGTAGAATATTGAACCTTTAATATCGAATTTTTCCCCTTTACATTCAGCCCATTCTTCATTCAATTTCCAATAGGTCAGAGCAATAATCACAATACCCAGCGGGATCATGGCGTAGAACAAACTTCTCCATCCCAGATATTGGGTCATAACCCCTCCCAGTACTGGTCCAAGTGACAGTGCAATATAAACTGTGGCTATATTTATTCCTATGGCTTTACCTCTTTCTTGAGGTGGATAGACCGATGTTATAATTGCAAGACCCGTTACAAATACCATTGCACCTCCTATTCCCTGAAGGATCCTGAATGCAATCAGAGACTCTGCAGATGGTGAAACTGCTGATAAAAAAAGATGCTATTGTAAATATTATTATTCCATAGTTGAATATTCTTTTCATACCATAAATATCGGATATCCGTCCGAATGGAACAGCAAACATGGCTGCGGCTAATAGGAAGGATGTGGGAACCCAACTTAAGAGGATTGCACTGGTTGCAAATTCTGTGCCTATTGCTGGAAGTGCTATATTAACAGCCGAACTCATAAAAGGTGTTAAGAAGTTGGCTAGGGTTGCGACTAG
>PLXT01000097.1 GCA_003151535.1 Methanobacterium sp. | reverse complement strand
AACAACTATAACGACCAAAAAAAAATAAACCCAAAATATAAATTTTGAAAAAACATAAGGTTTATAGAAATTTTCTATATTTTAAAATTGTTATCTGGCGTATGTCATGTATTTTTTTCTTTTTTATTTGAATTGTATAAACTATAGAAAATAGGAGGATATTCTATGCGTGGAATAATCTACTGGTTATTAGTTATTATTATAATTATTATTCTGGTCAGGATTATAATAGGAATTTTATAGAGATTATATTTTGTTTTTGAATTTGGGTAGATGTTTTTTTTTTGTTTGAAATATTCTGAGGTGAGAATATGCCATATGATAACATAGATGATTTGCCTAAAAGTGTGAGGAATAATTTGCCGAAACATGCACAGGAAATATTTAAAGAAGCGTTTAACAATGCATGGGATGAATATAAACAACCTAAAGATCGAAAAGATGATACTTCACGTGAAGAGACATCTTTTAAGGTTGCATGGGCTGCTGTCAAACAAACTTATCATAAATATAATTCTGGAAATTGGGGAGAAGATGGTGATTGATAAAAAAATTATTTCATAATCTTTTTAGTTATTAGGGGAATATTTGATTATTAATAAATTTGGGGAGGACATATTATGGCTTCACAAGTTCATATATTGGAGTTGTATGTCAACTAATGAATTTAATAATACATAAAATCAATTTGCTTTTAAATACCAAAAGTAATGTTATGTGTGAATTAATACATACACACATACTCTATTCGAATCGATGTGCTTGAATATGGTATTGTTTTA
The DNA here is from genome assembly GCA_003151535.1 of Methanobacterium sp. GTDB lineage: Archaea > Methanobacteriota > Methanobacteria > Methanobacteriales > Methanobacteriaceae > Methanobacterium_B. Next base: position 10,598 of record PLXT01000097.1, on the reverse strand, counting down.
TGAAACTTGTATAATACATAAAAAGAATATACTAGATTTATCAACTCCAGATTCAATAACATGTATTGATACCATCAACCATTATTTGTTTATGTTCCAATGATTGGGGGTTATTATCGTTCAAAAACTATTCTCACAGTATATTTATGTGTTATGACTGTATTTTAAGGCCCATACTTAACAAAATAGATAATTAATTTAAGACAAATGAATAGTTTATCTAATATATTGGATCATTCCATATTTTTTTTTATATTATGGGCTGTCTCATAAATCAAAATATGGAAAAAAATAAGAATAAATAGACCTTTAAATTTAAAATAAACAGAATGTAGCGATGCAGGAAATAATTATGAGACAGCCTCTATTATAAAGTTTGTAAATCAACCAATTAAATTTTTTTTGGCAATTTTAGAAATATTAATGAATAATGGTCACTTTATTGACGTATGGTTTTTATTTTAATGTGATTTGTATTGTTTATTTGCTGTAAAAATATTATTTATAATATTTATGATTGTTTTATCATAATTGATGCACTTCCAACAATTATTGCTGATGAATCACAGATGGGACAGGTATTTCAAAATTTGATATGAAATGCAATTAAATTCCATGGCAGAGATAATCCTAAAAATTCATATCTCCGTCCAAGAAGATAAAGCTGGATGGACATTCGCTGTTAAAGATAATGGTATTGGAATAGACAAAAAATATCAAAAACAGATATTTGGAGTATTTAGAAGATTACATACACGAAAAGAATATCCTGGTACAGGTCTAGGGCTTTCAATCTGTCAAAAGATTATAGAACGACATGGTAAAAAACTATGGGTGGACCCCAAACCCGGTATGGGTTCAACATTTTATTTTATAATACCAAAGAATGTATCATATAAGTTAGATGAGTATTTATCATAATAACCCTCACATTACATTGTATTTTAAATATTAATCATCAAACATTATACTTGATGATAATTGGTGATATATACAATAATTTTGATATACAATAATTCCAAATTAAGATTTACTTTCTTTTAAAAAAAAATGGGGAAAATTGTTCTATTTTTTTCTAGGGAATATTGTACCACCAATAACTGTTAGTATTGCTAAAATTAATCCTGGGATGGGTACCTGTATGTTGCATTAGTATTGTTTTGATATGTGATTTTGTAGAGGTTGTTGGATTATTAGAGTTTGATGTGATTGTTTGTAGATCTAAAGTAATGGATATAGTTACAGTTTGATTGTCAATTGTTGTTGAGATACTTGTTTTTCCATTTGCATTTGCAGTAAATAGTGATTTAGCCTGACCATCCATCAATATACCTGATGTTGGGTTAAAAGTTCCATCAGACCCTGTAAAAGTTACAGGTATCCCCTCTGGTAATTTTCCTATAGTCGGGGTCATGATACACACCATTTGAATCGTACAATAACTCTGCTGTAATTTGTGAAGTACCATTTTAATGATATTTGGGTTTGCTATCATTTTTAATATTAGCCATGGTTTTACAGTCACATTACTTGAAGGATCCATATTTGAACCCCACCAGTTTAGAGATGCATCCATTAAATCACCAGGATTATATATTGAACTACCGTTAATTGCACTGTTTCCAATAATTCTGCTGAAATTAATATTTGCATCACCAGTGGTTGCTATAACTCCACCATCACCATTAATTGCATTGTTATCAACAAACGAACTTTTTCTAATTGTTAAACAAGGACCATTGTCTGTTGAAGAGCTACTTAAAGTATCCAATAAGGCTACTGCCTTAGCTTTTACTGGAGCAGCTGCTTTTATATGCAATCCATTAAAAATAGCACCACCATATTCTGCTGTGTTGTTAATGAAAATACAGTTTGTTACAGTCATATTGCCATCGCTTAAAATAGCACCGCCATTTTCGGCCACATTATCAATAAATGTACAGCTAGTTATAGAAGCAATTATTATATTATTGTTCACTTTTTTTGCTGTCGCAGCATTGACTACCACTACCATTGGTGCTGCAGTTGCTTTAGCTGGTGCTGCGGGTTCTGCGGGTTCTGCGGGTTCAGCTGGTGCTGAAGGTTCTATTGATACTCCAGGTTCGTAATTGCACCATCATCATTAGTTACTGCGTTATCTGTGAAAGTACTTGTTTTAACAGTTAAAGTACCATCATTTTCAATAGCTCCTTCATATGATGCTGTATTGGCTTTAAATGTGCTAGTCTCGATAATTGCGTTTCCTTCGTAGTTTTGTCCATTCATTACGAATAATGAATTATAGATGGCTCCACCATTTGAGCTGGCTTTATTATTGATAAATGTGTTATTTTTGGTTATTGTTAGTTTACCTGCATTGAATATTGCTCCTCCATTCGCAGCTAAGTTTTTAGTGAATGTGTTGTTGTTGCCCAATGTTAAGTTAACTAAGTTACTTACTGCCCCACCATCACCCGGTTAGCGTTATTGTTGTTGAAGTTGCTGCTCGTAATATTTAAAGTTCCATCATTGATGATGGCTCCACCAAACATAGTTGCAGAGTTGTTGTTAAATATGCAACTGGTAATAGTCATATTGCCCATATTGCCCATATTGCACCACCGGGAGCTGCTGAATTCAGTGTGAATGTACTATCATTTATCGTGGAACTTCCATCATTTCCTATTGCTCCACCATAACCATCTTTGGAACTTGAGTCTCCGGTAAAACTGCTATTGTTAACAATTAATCTACCCTGTTGGTTGTTGAATATTGCACCATCATCATTTATTGAGGTGTTATTGTTGAAAGCACTTCTATTTACGGTTAGTTTACCCGAGTTATAGATAGCTCCACCATTACATTCATCATTCACGTTATCGTTTGCAATATTATTGCTGAATGTACATGAGTTCACATTTAAATTTCCTGTGTTGTAGATGGCACCACCTATTCAGCTGCACTGTTATCTGTAAAAGTAACAGAATTTACTGTCAAGGTACCTTTATTATTGATAGCTCCACCAAGACCATTATTATCATTATATCCATTTTCTATTGTTAGATCGTTGATGGTGATTTTAACACCCGATAGGATTATGAATATATTTGCTGGTGAACTTGCAAGTTTTCCATCGTTTATTATGGTATTTTCCTGGTTTGCTCCAATGATTGTCATGTAAGTTTTGATTTGGATGTTATTTTCGTTGTAGGTACCATTAGCTATATAAACAGTTCCTCCAGTTTTAACAGTAGCTGTTGCATTATGGTTGTTTTAGGCCTGTTTAATGTACTTTTGATCCATGTTGAATTTAAACGGTTCCAAGTATCGTTTCCATGACTGTTTACGTATATATTTGAAGTATTAGCGGCTGATGTGGTGTTAACTCCAAAGGAAAACACAACACAAATCCCTAATAAGAGTAAACTCATCTTAATTAAATTTTTACTGTTTTTATTGTTTTTCATGTCTTATTTCACCTCCTTTATGTTTGATCGTACATAAAAGACACTCCATCCCTTATAAAACACACCACAAGAAAGTGTGACTTAATTCACAATAACTAAAATTAGAAAAATAAAACGCTTCAAAAGACTATCAAATAAGTTAAAAAACACTTCAATTTAGATTTAGAATATGATACGGTTGTGCTCATTGATCAGATACATATAAACAGCTAAAAGTTCTTATTTTTAGTTATAAACAAATTTTAACAATAATATTATTATATTTAAAAATCATCTATGTAGTCTGATTCCATGACATAGCAAGAAAAATATAAAAAAAATATAAATTTAAATATATATGGATGGAATTGGTTAAACTACTGAATATTACTTCCAATCCAAAAAGATTTCTTAATATTAATAATCCTCAATCAACAGAAGGGGTCTCTTCTAGATTATTACGTTCCTCCAAATACTCCATTAAAATCATAGAATATTTATCGGGAATAACAAGTATTTGGAGTTCAGGAGGTGCATCCAGTAGATCGACATCCACACCTAAAATCGAAGCTTCATCTTCTGGTTTCATATTAATTCTTTTATCTAGATGATCATACAGATCCTTACCACTATAAAATACAGCTTTATCAAGATTCATTTAATCACCCTTTTGTACTTTATATTATATTTTCCATTAATCTAAACTCGCCCATAAACAGTATTTCGCTCAACAGGCACGCGTCCAATGGATTCTATAATTTCGATCATTTCCTCACGGGGCAAATATTCACCATAAGAGGCACCTGCAGCTATTGAAATCTTATCTTCCATCATGGTTCCGCCCAGATCATTTGCACCACAACAGAGCACTATCTGAGAGGTTCTTATTCCAAGTTTTACCCATGAAACTTGGATGTTAGGTATATCCCTTCCGAGTATGACCCTTGAAATAGCATGCATTTTCAAATCGTCCATTCCACTTGCACCCTTGAATTCCTGACCTAATTTATTGTTCAAACCCAGGAAGGTTAAGGGAACAAGTTCAGTGAAACATTTAGTTTCTCGTTGAATATCCCGAAGTATCATCAGATGGTCTATACGATCTTCCCATGTTTCCACACTACCATACATGATGGTTGATGTTGTAGGAATACCTAAACTATGTGCTTCCTTAATTATGTCAACCCATTGAGATGTTGTAATCTTTTTAGGACATATTTTTTCTCTTACAGAATCAACCAATATCTCTGCAGATGCACCTGTCATTGTATCCATACCAGCCTCTTTAAGGATCTTCAAAGCTTCTAATGTACTCATATCCGAAGATTTTGCTGTTTGATAAATTTCCACAGGTGACAGCGCATGTAAACATATATCATAGTTAGATTTAATGGATTTTATAATATTACTGTAGTAATCGACTGTCATATGTGGCATAATTCCACCAAACAGGCATATCTCAGTAGCACCTATTGTTTGGGCATCACCCACACTTTCAAGTATTTCATCTACAGTCATTTCATAGCCTTTATGATCCCTAAATGAACAGAATTCACATTCAATCATACAGTGGTCGGTGATATCAATGGCTTTATTGGCTACAAATGTGATTTCATCTCCTACAATTTCCTTTCGTAGCCTGTCTGCAACATCAAATAATTCGAATGGATTTGAATCAATTAATTTTAAAGCATCTTTCTTTGTTATATCTCCAGCTAGGGAACGTTTGTAAATATCATCCATATTGAACCTCCAATTACATAAAATGTTAATATTAACATTATCCAATTATGATAAATCATCAATCGAAACATGAGAAATTTTTTGATGTTTAAATATAATTATAATGAACCCATTCCCAATTTAAAGTTATCTTATTCTTTGTAATTACTTCAATTCAATTTACATTAAAATAGGAATATGAAAATTATATCCACAGCTATGTGTATAAAAATATTTAGTTTTTCTCAACCCTATTCATGACTGTTATCGACATATTGGGGACAGGCTATAATAGTTTTATGGTATGGTATTTTATAGATCAGCATGACAACCAAAGTGTTTAATTTCAGAAAATCATTCCATAATATTCATTAATAATAAATATTTAATTAATCCCTTGTCTTTTTATATCTTAAAAAAGCTTGATACAAAGCTAATTTTTGCCATATTAGTGTTTTAAATCAATTTATAAAAATTAATATAACACAATTACTAAATATATTATATTAATTAATTTTAGTCACATTAATAGGTATAACAATGGTTAAATCTAATGAAGTTATCGATAAACTAGAATCAAATATTCTGAAATGTTATCTAATATATTTGAATTAACTCCCGATGCCATTTCACTTACAAGAGTATCTGATGGGGAAATTATTGATTGTAACCAAGAATATTTAGATCAAATTGGTTATTCACGAAACGAAGTTATAGGAAAAACATTATTAGAACTTAAATTATTCAGTTCCGAAAAACTTAAGGCTTTTGTTGATGAGATTAGTAGAAGAAAAACTTTAACCAATTATGAAATTAATGTAAAGCGTGAGGATGATGTCTACATATATATTTTATACTCATGCAGATTCATCACCATCGATGGTCAAAAACTCATACTCAGTATAGGTCATGATATCACTGAGCGTAAAGAAAAGGAATTACTGAGTAGTTCTTTGAATAAAATTTATGCAAAAATTAATTCTTCATTAGATTACGATACTATTTTGCAATCAATTGTGAAAGAAGAGGCTAAAGCTTTAAATGCAGAGTCTTCAGTAGTAATAGAAGAAAGTGAATGAATTATTAAATTTAGATATAACTTTCCGGGTGATATTGCAGGCCAGATAAAATCTGATCAAAAATCACCAATATCTATATATGTGGCTAATAAAAGGAAAGCAATATTATTCGATCTAAGAAATCAATTCGATGTTAGATAGATCCAATTTAGAAATAAGTGTTAAATATGTTCATAAAACCACAAATAACTCTAATAAACACTAGTTATAATTTATAGTTATCGATGTTGAAATCAAAAATAGTTTTATGGGTACAAACAATATTAATTATTGATGTCAAAATAAAAATATATTTTATTTGTTATTATATGGGTAATTAATGAGGGTTATAAAATGGTTAAATCAACGGTTAAAATTATTGGCTCTACACTGGTTTTACTTATAATCATATTTAGTATAGATTATCTATTTTTGAGACATCTATTCTGGCAAAGATTAATCATCAATATTGGAATTTTTCTGATATATTCTTTGATATATTTTAAATATTTATCTAAAGAATAAACAAAACATTCATTCCATTATTAAAATTCCTAAATAATTATTAGTACCATTTTTTTTGGTTTTTAACAAATTTGATAAGATTTTATTCTTTTTAGATTAATTATTAAATTGGACTGCAGATAAATCAAAAGAAAATTGAGTATTTATTAATCTTAACATTTTTAAGCTCATAATTCGATTTTTATGATCTTAAAATTTGTTTTTCAGCATTTCTTTCTCTAATAGCTATTCCAATGATTCCACCAATTAAACCCAGTATTAAGTATATTCCAAAGGCTAAAAATGCCCCTAAAATTATAATACTTACTGTAACAATTCCTGACTCACCACTTACCGTGTTGGGAACAATATTCATGGAGACAGTTGTAGCTAATGCAATTCCTGCAGATAATATGATTACCAATAGTGTATAAACAAAACCTGCAATACCTGCTGAAAGTCCACCATAGATAACACCATTTTTGTAACTTCCTCCCACAACATAACCTGCAAAAATTCCACCTATAATCGGGGCAATGGGATTGTCTAAGTGAGGTATATATTTTCCTAGATATGCCAGTATAAGTGTAATAATAACTCCCAAACCTATTGCTTTCCAGTTAACCATTTTTTAGCCTTTAATCAATTATGGAATAAAATAAACGTGATTTCAATTGTATGTATTACATTTCTATAGTTCCTTTATTTCTTTTTCACTATTTCGACTAAAAAAAATTTGTTGGCTATACAATCTCATAATGAAATTAACATATAGATATCCCTGACTTTCGTTGAATCAGCTTACTGATAGGTATATTCAAATGATCCCTGTTGTTATTAATTAGATAATCATGTATTTATAAATTCTATGTTCAGCTTAGGGTAATTTTAATTAAGCATAGAACTTATTATGCTCTGTTTTTGAACGTATTAGTTAACATATGTCGTTAGTTAGATTATTTAGTAAATGATAATCATCTAAACACTGATTGCTGAATGTTGACTAATTACCTATTTGATAGCTTTTATTTTGGTGGTTCCCTAAGGATGAATGAATTTCCATATAGATCTGCAATTATTGCTTGCGTTCCATATGGCTGAGTTTGTGATTCCATAAGTATTTTTACACCTTTTTTTCTTAATTCTTCAACTGTACTTTCACAATTGTCCACTATAAATATGTACGAGTTTTTTCCAACTTGACTCATCAAATCGGCTGCCATTTCTTCTCCCATAACCTTGGGATCAGGAACCTGTAATAACATCTCAGTATCCTTTCCTTCTTTCGGTGCTACAGTTAAAAAATGTATTGGGCCTTTTACATCAGTAACTTTCTCGAAACCTAATTTTTCTGTATAAAACTTGAAAGCTTCATCTAAATCTTTTACAACAACAGGTACAATCGAAAGTCTCTTAATCATATTATAACACTCCTGTTTTTTTAGTTAAAAATTCTTACTGTACACCATAAAAAGTGAGTAATTTGTAACATTTAGAATGTTTTTAACATACTTTTTATAGAATTTGTTATTAATGTAATTTAGTAATTTCTAATTTAATTATTTAGATTCCATTCTAAAAATTTGCTAATATTCGATCATCCATCTTTTAACAACTAAGTGCAGGCAACATACATTCATGATTTGCTAATTATCCACTTATTCGATCTTTTTTAATTACTTCCATATTATTCTGATTTTTAAAATTACTTACTCGCTTGATTGAAGCTTAATTGTTCTTTGCAAGGAAGCAAAATGCTATATTAGTTCATTAAAGCCAAACAGGGGATATTTAAAATATTCATTTTCCAATGGAGAAAACGTTTTCTCCTTGAAGGAATCTATTGAGCAAACCAGCAAGCTAACGATCCCATAATCAATTATAAAAAACATATCAAACCTTATAGATATCGCTTAATGGTTATTTATAATCCTAAAATTACCATCTTTAAAGATTTAATTTTAAACGTTCTTAGGATAATCATTTTTAATTCATTAAATAATTTTGATCCTTATAACTTTAGATATTAATCTGAAAAATTAAATAATTTTTTAGTACCATTTTAATGATCAGAAATTTAAAGTATGTAACATTTAACAGTAGATATTCCCCATTCTCATCACATTTATATTTTTAATTCATTTTTGGAATATAATTCATAATAGATTTGTTAATTAAAATTTAATTCATTTTCTTATCGATATTCTTTTTAATTTGTATATTTTATTCCATCAAAAAATGTCTCAAAAAATATTTTTCTTTCTTTGGTCTTTGTCTGGATAATGTATTCAACTGTAAATATAACGTGAGCTGAAAAAAACTTAGAAATGTATTTGAGAGGTAAATCTTTCAATATTTTATTTTTTATACCATCTTCTATTAGGTTTAACAATTTTTTTTCATGATCAGGGATTTTAGCTTCGGTATTTTTAATATTATACGGTGATGACTTAAATTGTATCATAAATTTATATTTATCGGGATTATTCACTCCCCATTCTACTCTTTCGAGCCAGAACTTTTCTAAAGATTCATAACCCACTGAAGATTCTATAAGATCCAGAAAGCTTGCTAAACTTTCTTCTTGTATAGAGGTGCCTAATTTACTAATCAAATCTACCTTTGTTTCAAAATATAAATAGAGAGTCCCTGTTCCAACGCCAGCTTCTTTAGAAATTAGAGAAGTTGATGTATTATCTATACCTTTTTCGATAAACAGCTTCAATGCTGATTCAAGAATTTTCTTTTTTTTATCTTCTACAACCATTTTTGACCACAATTTTTTTTTAATGTTATTCCATTTTAATTTATTATTATACTAGGTTTTTTAAATATTGTTACGTTTTCTGAACCTTTTTGATATCCTGTTATTCCAAGACGGTATTGTTAGCATGACAAATTTGCCTAAAACTCCCATTATTTTAACTTTATACTTGAATCCTCGGCCTTCCATATCACTGCTGACATCATTCAAAAGTGAAGGAACATCCAATTTTTGTGGACAAGCCTTAGCACATTTTCCACAACCATTACAAAGCCCAGCATATCCTTCTTTAGATGTGCTACCCCCCAAATACATTGCATAGACAAAAGAAACTTGATTGTCGTTGAATATATATTTCTGATTATATAGTTCAAAACAAAGCGGGATATTAACTCCTTTGGGACAAGGGATGCAGTAACCACATCCTGTGCAGTCCACCTTCATTAGTTCGTTGTAAACTTCTTTAACTTCACTGTAAAGTTTAATTTCTTCTTTGGGAATTGAATCTGGTAAAGTCTCATTTGTAACTTTAATATTCTCCTTAACCTCTTCCATCTTCCCCATTCCTGAAATAACACAAGCAACTTCGGGATGGTTCAAAACCCATCTTAAAGCCCATTCAGCAGAAGTTCTTTTAATTCTTGATTTATTCCAAATTTCCATGGCTTTTTCAGGCACATTACCAATAAGGATTCCTCCTTTTAAAGGTTCCATTACAAATACAGTTAATCCTTTAGAAGCTGCATAATTTAATCCCTCTGTTCCTGCCTGATTAGTCTCATCTAGGAAATTATATTGGATGAGACAAACATCCCAATTGTAAACATCCACAATTTTCTTAAAAGCTTCCTTATTGTCATGAAATGAGAAACCTATATTCTTTATTTTTCCCTTTTTCTTAGCAGATTCTAAAAATTCGAGAACACCTAGTTCTTTAAGTTTAAAAAAGTTGTTCTCACCTAAACTATGGAGTAGATAATAATCAATATGGTCTGTTTGGAGTTTATCAAGCTGTGTTTCCAGATAGTTTTCCATATCTTCAGTTTTTTTAATAAACCATGATGGCATTTTGGTACAGATTTTTACTTTATCTCTGTATTCTCCTTGAAGTATTTCTCCCAGAAA
>PLXT01000042.1 GCA_003151535.1 Methanobacterium sp. | reverse complement strand
CATGAAAAATCTAAGACCCTAAAGTCTTTATTTGAGCACTTAATAAAGTTCATAGAATATATGGCATATACTAACAGATTTAAACATCTATTTTATATATTATAATGCCATATTCATTATTTAAAGTACGCCTAATAGAAAAAGAGGTCTATGAATATGGGTGAAATAGTAAAAGATTCTTTGAGATATCCATTTTCTGATTGGAAAAAATTTCTGATATTTGGAATTATCTCACTTATTGCTGTTATATTTACAATAGCAGGGTCTATTATTCCTTATTTATTTCTTGTTGGGTATTTAATTGGGTTTTTTATACTTGGATATTCATTTAAAATTATAATCTCGTCTTTGAGCAGTAATGTAAGCCTTCCAGATTTTGATGATGAGGGTGTTATGTTCAAAAATGGTATTAAAGTATTCATAGTTGCTTTTGTTTACTCCCTTCCTGCTATCTTGATTGTATTAGTTGTTAACTACTTATCATCACCGTCAAATATTATTGAAACACTTTCAGCTTTATTATCTGGAACTATTGATGGAGGTATTTTCTTAAATCTATTAGAAGGCGGGCCTGGAGTTATTATAGCTGTTTTGTATATGATCTTAGTCGTTCCTGTTCTTTTAATGGCAGTTGCACATATGGCAAATAATAGTAGTAAACTAGGTTCTGCTTTTAATTTCAAGGAAATAATAAATAAAATTGCGACTAACGGATGGACAAATCTCATTGCATGGTATATGCTAACCGCTTTATTTGTTTTAATAATATATGAGATAGGAACTATTGTAAATAATATCACTAATGTAATAAACCCTTATATAGGCACAATATTCATATCATTAATTTTAATTCCATATATTTCCATATTTATCAGTAGATCTGTTGCATCATTTTATAATGGCTTCAATTTACAGATATCTGGAAAGTATATTACTGCAATAATAATACTCATATTAGCATTTTTAGTTCTGAGTTTTTCAGCAGATAATATTTCAAATATAGGAAATTCAAATAATATCACATCATATAATTCAACTACAAATACTTATTCTGGAAGTGGAGTTAGTTTTAATTTCCCTACTAGTTGGAATGTTCAGACCAATTATGGTTCTGAGACAGATATCTTACTTTTTAATAATGATAGTTCAGAAACTCCATCATTTCAACTGTCAATCATGCCTAACCCCATTGGATTATCTGATCAAGATACACTTGACTCACTCCAGAATATTCAACCTCAAAGCGGTTCCCAAGAAATCTTAAATACAATAATTAAAGTAGATGGTAACACAGCATATGAAAACATTTATACCTTTAATGATCCTTCCATATCAACCGTAACTATGACAGATCAGCAAGTAGCATTCGTAAAAAATGGAAAAACATATATCCTTGATTTTATGGCTCCAACCACTGATTATAATAATGAAAAACAAAACTTCGATATCATACTGAATACACTAAAAATTAAATAAAATTTCCCTCTTTAATTAATAAAAATTTATTTATTAAAATTAACTTGTTATATGCAAAACAATTCTTTGATTAATTTTAATAATAATTAATTTTTAACGATAAAGAAGTTCTCCCTTATCTAAATAATGATGTAAAAAGTATAAAATTTTACCTTCTGACTTATCTGAATTTAAAAATTCAATTACATCGATTATTTGATGTTCCTTCATGATCTTCTTTTTAAGGTGTTTACCAAATTTCAAATATCCTGATTTCTTTCCTGTCATCAGATCTGATAAAAGTAATTCAGCATCCATATAATCTCTTTTTACCCCTACAACCCATCTATCATCTTCAATCCATGCATTATTCCCATATTTTTCTAAAAATCTTTCCTGATGTTCTCTGATCCAAATCTGAGGTCCTTCATGTTTTTTGATACATGGTAGTTTCCATGTTTCAAATTCAATTAGTATAACTGCTAAATCATTTTCATCCGTCCATGATTCACTTCCAAAAACAGAGAACCCTTCTGATTCAGCTACCCTAACAATGGAGTTTTCAGTTTTTTTGATCTGGGGATAAACTGCATCAGCAGGTATTTTTGGTGGTTTAAAACATATAATAACGGTTTTAGTGGCCCTATTTTTAAATTGGTCCAACATAATATTTGGTTTGGTTTTGTAATTTTTTAACACGAAATATTCTTCAGATGGATTATGTAAGAAGTTTCCAGCTGCAACAATAAATTCTGACATCTTCTGTACTGTGAGTGCTGCAGCAACATTTCTATTCTTATCAACCGGGTCAACAGCTATCAATGGATCTTTAAACAGATTAGCGGTTCCATAATTCTCTATATCAACGATATATCCGTAGTTCCAGTTTTTAGCAGCAGTTTTAAGTGTTTGAATAAAGTTACCATACTTAAGAATCAGCATCTCGCATAAATATCCTGAAAAGCCCCCAACTTTAAATTCAGATCCATATGTTCCAACAGAGCCCATGAATTTTTTAAGTAAAACAACTTCATCAGCCTGTTTATCCATTAATTTAACTTTAATATATTGTGTATGGAGTAATGTTCGGTCAACAGCTGATTTAAGTTCGATTGAACTTGTTATATTGTAACATGGTACAAAATCCACATAATAACCATCAATGTAACCTGTTACATATGGATGTGATGCGTAACGTTCTTCTGAACTACCTACCATCTTTTGGATACATTTATGTCCAATTTTCAACCCATATTCTTTGAGATATTCACTGCTTGTTTCTAATGGAAACTTTATTAAAATATCAATATCTGCGTTACCTGCAAGCCAGGTTCCTTTGGCAACTGAACCAACAAGAACAGCAGTTGCTGGTACATCTAGCTCCTTTGCACTTTCGTTGATAACTTTAATCAGCTGATTAGAAAGTTTTTGTACCTTCTCATTCTCTTCTTTTGAAGGTTTTATTTTCATTAAAAGATTATCATAATTTATATCTGTCAAATAGGTCACCTTTGAATTTAAAAAAAATGTAATAGAAAACATATTATGTTTTAATAGGTATAAATTGCAGATCTAGATTATTCTATCGTATCTATATCTGTTATTTCTTTGATATTGGATCTATTATCTATTATTGTTTATTTTTTTTTTTATTATAAATTTTATAGATATATCTCCTTTAGATCAGTATATATGGGTCCGACTGGTGTTAGATCACTTTCTTTTAGAATTAATCTGTCCACATTCATGGTTCCTATCTCAACTTCTTCAAGTTCCTTTACCATTGATAATAGAAGTTCTTTATTTTGCACACCCTTAACACGTCCAATTGTTAGGTGTGGTATATAACTTCTCTCCTTTTTAAATCCCATCTTAACAAATTCCTGGTCAAAATCTTCTTGCATATTTGAAAATTTATCTGGTTCTTCAATACCCAGCCAGATAACCTTTATATATCCAAGGTTTGGAAAAGCACCTGCTCCTTTGATTTTAATGTCAAATGGTTTGTAAGATTCTATTTTATTTTCTGCCATATTTGTTATGGCTTCTGCCTTTTCAGGAGTTATATCGCCTAAAAATTTAAATGTAAAGTGTAAATTTTCAGGTTCAACAAATTTTACGAGTGCATTGACCTCAGCTAGTGTTTTTTGTATTTCAATTATTTTATCGATAAGTTTAGAATTTACTTCGATTGCCATGAATGCTCTCATCTTATCACCTAGTTGCAAGTTCTTTTATTCTGCTAAGACTTTCAGTAGGAGTTTCAATTGTGTTTACAAGGTATACTTCTAAATTACTGAAAAGTTCCCTGAAAAATTCTTTTCTTAGATCGAACTTTCTAATGTTTCTAACTAATTGATGGGGATTACAAAAATCCTTTTCTATCATGAAATCCATTGCATCATCAACATCAAGTTTAACAAATGGAGGATGTTCTTTATCCCTCTCAAGTAGAACAACAGTTTGAAGTGTTGAACTTTCCCTTATACGCCCTTCAAACAATGTATTTACATCGGCTAATCCTCTACCACGTGTGTCAAGTTTAACTTTTTTAAGTTCTTCTGAAAAAGATTTCCATACATTTATTATATCGTCCCGTATGTATGAATTTTTTTCTGATGAATAAACTACCGATGCATTTTTAAAGAGTCTAGTAAAAAACCAGTCATCGGATATATAATTAAAATCCTCATTTTCAAGTAGTCCATATGTGAGTGTGGACTTACCAGTTCCAGGAGGGCCTATTATGGCTATTGCATGGCCATTATAGTCAACTGTTGAGCCGTGCACGGAGTATCTCCTGTGAACACTGTGATATTCTTCAAAGAAATCAGATATTGCTGCTAGTGCAATACTTTTTATCCAACCATAATAATCACAGTTTTTGATTATACATGTCTTTGATAGTGGTTCATACATGACCCGAAGTTTTCCACCGTCTTCAACCGAAAATATTTTTGCATGTGGCCTTATGTCTTCGTTCATGAATTTGAAGTTGTCTTCCCATTCTTCTTTAAAATCTGTATTATCTGTAAGAAGTTTAACACATGCACCATGGATGTTAGCCTTTCTTTCGTACCTTACCTTGGCAAGCAGATCATCAAAAAGGGAGTCTTTATCCTCGGGACTAATTATTTCAACTTGATATCCGGACATTTTATTACTCACCCTACAATAATGGATAAATAAATTTTAGAAAATATTAAAAGTTAATAACTGATTTATAAGTTATTTTTCGATTATGGTCTCTTCAATAGCCATCCCAAAATGTCTGGCACTTTTATCCAAGTATACCATTACCTTATCGCCTATTTTGAGTATGGCAACGGATAATGGATTGCCGTTATCTTGTACAAGTCTAATGGTTTCAGCATTTTGAAGGAGGGTCCTTATGGTAAAACCATCATATTCTGCTTCAACCAGCATCAATGGTCTCTTCTCAATTTTAACACGGCCAACAACTGTATTTTTGGTATTTCCATTCTTATCTACAGTTAATACTTCATCTCCTGTTTCAATTTCAGAAAGATATCTGGTCTTATTACCCGGTGTCATTACATAAGCATGTACTGGTCCTGCATTAACTCTAAACGGTCTAGATGCCACATATTCACTTTCTAAAGATTCACTGTGAACCAGGAAGAGTCCTTTAGAGTAGGAACCTACTAACATACCCTCTCCAACATTCATTATGGAACATGTGTCTACACAGACCCTGTCTCCAGAACCAACTGGTTCTACACGTGTGATGGTTGCAGGTACCAGTTCGTAGCTTTCTGAATCTATGGTTTCAACTAGTTCAGAAACCTTCTTTATCTGCGAAATATCATCAGGAACTATAAGAACTCCATCTGTACCATATTCGAGTGTTTCAAGAGCGAGTTTAGCTTCATCAAAATTGTTTACAGCAGCTACAATTTTAACATCTTCACCCTGAAGCTCTGCAATAATATTTTCAAGAGGTATCACAGTCCAATCCTTACCAAGTAATATCAGGTAATCTGCTACTTTTCCAAGTTTAGATGCAAGTTCTTCGTGTTTTTTACTACTAATCTCTACATATGCAGCAACAGTTTTACCATTCCTTTTTAAATTGGATACTTTTTCTAAATCCTTTGATTTTGACAAGTCTTCGGGAATAGAAATGGTTCCATCACCTTCAGAATCTCTTCCAACCATGACTATATCAACATCGTCTATGTCAGACACAAGGTGAAGATTTCCAAGCTTTTTTATCTTATCAACATCTGAGAAGTCAACAACATATTCTATTCCAGATTCAAGGGCTGTTGTAATAAACTGCTTCTTAATATCCCACACTTTCCCTTCTGCCATAATCCATGCAAACTTCATTTATATACCTTCCAGTTACTATATAATTTTTTTAATTTATTTTAATCCCAAACTAATTGGTTGGATGGGCAATGTTACTTTACATTAATATCGTGTAATAAATTATCAATTTTTAAAATAATTTAGTTAGAATATAATCTCTAACCTGTACCATTAAGGATCTTGAGTGCCTCTTCCACATCCATGTTTTCATGCACTATCCCTGCTATTGCCCGGGTTGTTTTTCTTGGTGACGGTGCCTGGAATATATTTCTTCCAATTGCAACACCAGCCCCTCCAACATCAACAGAATTTTTAACCATTTCAAGCAGTTCCTTATCAGTTTCAACCATTGGACCACCAGCTATTACAACTGGTACTGGGCATCCGTCAACAACTTCTTTGAAAGTGTTGGGATCTCCTGTGTAGTTGGTCTTGATAATATCTGCACCTAATTCTGCACCAGCCCGTGCAGCAAGTTTTACAACATCAACAGAATGTTCACTGGTGATCTTTTTACCACGTGGGTACATCATTGCAATTAATGGCATTCCCCATTCATCGCATGTTTCTGATATTCTTCCAAGCTGTGAAAGCATTTCCGGTTCCTTTTCTGAACCAACATTGACATGCACCGATACAGCATCAGCACCTAATTTGAGTGCCTTTTCAACAGATGTAACAAGAACCTTATGATCCGGATCTGGTCCAAGATCGGTACTTGCTGAGAGATGTATTATAAGTCCTATATCACTACCGTATCCTCTATGTCCCTTACCTACCATTCCTTTATGTTCTATAACTGCGTTAGCTCCACCGCTTGCTACTTCGTCAATTGCTGCTGCCATATCGGTAATCCCTGCAACTGGTCCAACTGATACACCGTGATCCATTGGAACTATGACACATCTTCCTGTTTTCCTGTTTAATATCCTTTCGATCCTGATCCTTTTGCCTATCATAAAACACCCTCCTAGTTTATTTTAGAAGACCAAAGTTTGAATTCCTTCAACCCTGGTGGTATTCCATCGTTTCCAGACGATTCGAGCCATCCCATTTCGGATTTTACCAGCTCGTCTGTTGAAGCTGAATGTATAAAATCTAAAAGTCCTCTATTTCTTATTATAGTGTCACGAGGTTTTAAAGTTGATGACCATATGAAAAATACCTTGAATGTTGTGTCAGGATGGTACCCACCACCCAAGTCAACCGATAAAACATCGCATCTTCCAATCTCTTTAATTTTAAAAGCTACTTCTTCTAATATTTCATGTAGCCTAACATCTGCTTTTATAAATTCAACATTAGAATATTCATCTGTAATTGATTTCATAGCACTAACAGCTTCTGGACTGTTATCAAGTGATATTATGCTACCTTCCGGTGAAAGATCCCGTATGATCCGAGTTGAATTACCTACATGGCATCCAAGCTCTACCACAACATCATCTTTCTTAATAATATCTCTTAAAACTTGCCTATAAACTTTGATATCGTATACTACTTTTATCATGATTTAAACCAAAATGTCATTTGTCACATCTTAAGATATATTACTGCCATTTAATATAAAATTGCTAACAATAAATCAAATGAGATTGTAGGAGACCATAACAAATAGTTTATGTTAATGGGTCCTGAATTGATCCTATTATCATTTTTGGGTTGATGTATAAAGTTTTATTCCTGTTACTCCAATCCATATCCATGATACAATAAGAAACGCCCTTTGGGAGAGCCCAGGATAGAAACCATAAAGCATTGCAACCTTGAGTAAAATTACCAAAATTAGGGACAGCAATCCACTTATTAATGAATAGGTTGCATATCTCCCCCACATAGTTCTATCCTTATCTTTTAACCCTTGCCAGATGAATAGCTGAGCAGCTATAATAGCTACAAATGCAGTTGCACTAACAATATTATGGGGAATGGCCCAAAGGTAAGTTTCAGGAAATACTCCTGCTAACAATACTCCAATAGCAAATAATATAACAAACCATATTCCTGCTTTCAAGGTTCTTGTTTTTGGGCTTGGTAAGCCATTTTTAAGACCAATGGCTAGTCCAATTGTTAGAATACCAAATACTACAAAATTGATGTTTTGAAGTATTGATAAATGGCCAACACCGAGATCACTAACAAAATTATAGTACTGACTATAACCCGGTCTTAATAGACTCTCAATAACTACCATAAACCAAAAGAAAATTGGAGCAACAATTCCGCATATAGCATAAAACCTTAGCCTGTCAGACTTTTTAGTCATCACATCATTTGTATGAGGCATTAAACCACCCTTCTATAATTATAAATGTTATCTATAATATCTGATATTATGTTTATCATATTATTAACACTAATTCCTATTCTTTTAAAATAAATAACCAAATTATATTTTGAAGCTCTACAGTGTAAGAATTAATGATTTTAGGATATAAACATTGTTATAACTATTTATTAGTTTATTATGATTAGGTAGTATGTTAAGAGTATTTAAAAAAATTTAGAAAATTAATATGTAAATTATTATTGTCAAGTTGGTGGTTTAATATTAAAAAAAATTATAAATGGGATATGATTTTAAAAAGGTTTAGGACAGTAAACCTGCTAGGTATCCTGTTGAAAATGCCTGTTGAAGATTATATCCTCCACTAGGTGCACACCCTTGTATTATTTCACCAGCAAAATACATACCTGATACAACCTTGGATTCCATGCTATTTGCTTTTATATAATCCCTTGAAACTCCGCCACATGTAATTATAGCTTTATCTATTGGTAGATGTCCATTGACTGTAAGTGGAAATGATTTTAACAGATTTATAATTGAATTTCTTTCCTTCTTATTTATCTGATTCATCTTCTTCTTAGGATCTGTTTCGGCCAGTTTTAAAAGTACAGGTATCATTCTGTTAGGCATTAAGAGTTTCAGATAATTTTTAACATCAACCTTTCCATGTGATTCAAAAGCACCTAACAAAGTACTTTGAAGTTCTTCCATTGTAAGGGATGGTTTTAGATCGAGATATAATTTTATATGAGTATTATCTTCGAGTAATGGGATAATTTTTGAACTGTTATCAAGGATCAGAGGCCCAGAAATACCATAATGGGTAAAGAGAATATTTGTATCTTGAAATACCATTTTTGGTTGTCTTATAGTGACACGAACATCTTCGAGTGTAATTCCCTGTAAACTCTTAACCCATGATTCTTTAACTTTTAAAGGCACAATACCCGGTTCTATTGGAGTTACTCCATGTTCTGTATCGATGGCAATTCTGAAACCGTCTCCTGTTGAGCCAGTCTCAGTATATGAAGCCCCGCCTGTTGCAAGTATAACCTTTTTAGCTACAATAACTGTGTTGTAGGCAAATTTCAACTTAAAAATATCCTTTCCCTTTGAGGGTATTTTAATACTTTGAAGACGGGCGTTGTAAACTATCTTAACACCATTCTTCTTCATTGAGGATTCTAAAATTTTTAAAACAGATTTAGAATCGTCTGTAACTGGAAATACTCTTCCACCTTCTTCTAATTTAAATTCTAAACCTCTGCTTTCGAAGAATTCCATGAGATCCTGGTTTGATAGACTTGAAAAAGCGGATCTAAAGAATGAACCACGATGTCCGAATTTATCTAGTAAATCTTTCATAGATGCAGTATTAGTTAAGTTACATCTTCCATTACCCGTTAGAAGAAGTTTTTGACCAGCAGAAGAGTTTCGCTCGATGAGGATTACTTTATTTCCATTTGATGCTGCTGTTATTGCAGCCATCATTCCAGCTGGTCCTGCACCAACCACTGCAACGTCATACATATCACTATTTTTGTTCATAATTTAGAGTTCCCTATTTTAATAATTTAGACTTATTTTATGTATTAACTGTTTATTTCCATTAATTCATCAACAGTTGATATAATTCATGATATAATAAAAATTTAAATATATTCCACCCATTACAATTTCATTATATTATTTATGATATTTTAGTGGAATATATTCCTGTATTTTTATTAAATAACTATTTTCACCAATTAGTTTAAAGTAATTTAAGGTGTAAGCCTTCTTCTATCTCTTGGGAAGAGGACTGTTTCCCTTATATTTTTTAAACCTGTCATGGTCATTGTGAACCTTTCTGCACCCACACCCCAACCTGCGTGTGGTGGCATTCCATATTCAAATGCTGCTAAATATCTGTTGAATGAGTCTGGGTTAAGGCCCTGTTTTTTTATCTTTTCAACGAGTAGGTCATGGTCATGCACCCTCATTGCTCCGGATGATATCTCGAGATCCTTGTACATGAGATCAAATGCACAGCTTTTTAATGGATTTTCTGAATTTGGCATTACATAAAATGGTTTTATAGCTGTAGGCCATCCTGTTATGAAATAATATCCATCCATTATTTCNNCCCTTAGAATTGACCATATCAACCATCTCATCGTATTCTATCCTTGGGAATGGTGTTTCAGGTATTTGGAGGTCAAACTTTAATGTGTCAAGATCGTCCTGACAATATTTTTTAACTTCTGTAACAGCATCTACAACCATCCTTTCAAGGAGATCCATTGCATCAATATCGTCTGTAAATGCTGTTTCAACATCTATAGATGTTACTTCATTTAGATGACGAAGTGTATCATGTTCCTCTGCCCTGAAGATTGGAGCAATTTCATATACACTATCAAATCCTGATGCCATCATCATCTGTTTGTACAGTTGAGGGCTCTGTCCAAGGAAAGCTTCCCTTTCGAAGTATGTGATTGGAAAGAGTTCTGTTCCACCTTCAGTAGCTGATGCACCTATTTTAGGAGTATTTATCTCGGTATAATCCTGACTTTCAAGGAAATTACGCACCGAATGAAGCATTCTACTTTTTATCTTAAAAATTGCACTTATGCTGTGTTTTCTAAGATCAATAAATCGAGAATCAAGTCTTGTATCAATTTCGGCATGAGTCTTCTCTGTTGTGTCCAGTGGTAAAGGTAATTTAGATTCACTTAACAATTTAATTTCTATAGGTATGATTTCTACGCCGCCAGGTGCTTTACCTGACTCCTGTACCTTACCCTTCACTGCTATTATTGATTCTTTTTTAAGTTTCCTTAATTCTTCAAAGAGTTCTGGTGATATCTTCTTTGAAGGTGCTGTGATTTGAGATACACCATCCCTATCTCTTAAAAGCACAAATATAATTCCTCCAAGGTCCCTCATCTCATGGATCCATCCCATAAGCACAACTTCATCTTCTTTCATATCTGGTTTTATCTGTTTTGAGTAATGGGTTCTTCTGCAATTTTCTAATAAATCTGTCAATGTTATTCACCTCTAAAATTATAAAAAGCCTAAAATTAGCTTCTAAAATATTACTTTATAATATGATTTTATATTTAATTAAATTTAATAAAATCAGTTATACAACTTCGGTATGGTAGTATTTTTTGATATATGGATATAATATACTTTGGGAAACACAACCATTTCAATAGATTATATAATAATTAGATATATTGTCTGTGTATTATAATACCTATTGAATATGAAAAATCTATTATTTAGTTACTTCTCAACATCAATAACACGTTTTTTGAAGGACTCTGCATGGGCATAAAGTCCTTCATATTCAGCTAAAGTTGTAACCATCTCATTAAGGTTAATAACCCCTTTATCACTTAATTTTTGTACTGTTGGCTTTTTAATAAATGATTCTGCTGAAAGTCCTGAGTACATTCTTGCACATCCCGATGTTGGCAGTACATGGTTGGTGCCTGATCCATAGTCACCAGCAGATACAGGTGTTAGCTCACCCAAAAATATGGAGCCAGCATTAGTTATATTCTTAACAACTTCTTCAGGCTCTTCTGTCATTATGATCAGATGTTCGGGTGCATATTTGTTTGAAAATTCAACTGCTTCATCAATAGATGGTGCTATAATGATTAGACCAAATTTTAGAAGTGATTCCGAAATGATTTCACTCCGTTTCATCTTTCCACACTGTTCATTGATTATTTGATCAACCTTTAGTGCAAGTATTTCAGATGTAGTAACCAGTACACATGCTGCATTAGGGTCGTGTTCTGCCTGTGCCATCAAATCAATAGCTATATAATCCGGATTACTATTTTCATCTGCAATTATTAAAACTTCTGATGGTCCCGCTGGAAAATCTATGTCCACATCACCATAGACTAACTTTTTAGCAGCCGTTACAAAGATATTTCCAGGTCCTACTATCTTGTCAACTTTAGGAATGGTCTTTGTCCCATATGCCATTGCAGCAACTGCCTGAGCTCCTCCAACCTTGTAGATTTCAGTAGCACCCGCAACCTTAGCAGCTGCAAGTACAACATCCTTAATACTCCCATCAATCTGGGGAGGTGTGCAGCATATTATCCTGGATACTCCTGCAATTTTTGCAGGTATGACTGTCATGAGTATGGTCGAAGGATAAACAGCTCTTCCACCAGGAATATAACAACCAACACTATCCAGTGGACGGATAATCTGCCCTGCCATTACTCCCTTATCTACCTCAATCATCCATTCATCAGGTATCTGAGCCTTATGAAACTTTGCAATATTATTAGCTGCTTTTTCAAGAGCTTTGATCAATTTACCATCTAAATTCTTAAGACTGTTATCGATTACCTCATCATCAACCCGTATTAAATTAAGATCAACACGATCAAACTTTTTAGTATACTGTCTGAGTGCTATATCCCCATCTTCCTTGACAGTTGATAATATACTCCTAACCGTATCCATAACACCTTCTGCATCAAGCTTGGAGCGATTGAAAACGTCTGTGTTTTCCTGATATTCTAATTTTATTATTTTCATCCTATCACAATTATTAGATTCCTTAGAGTTAAATATTTATTTATTAATGGAATATTAGAAAAATATGTTCCCTATAATCTAATATTATCCATTAAATAAAATATTAAAGAAGTTTAATATATGATAATTCTTAAATGAGTATATTCATATTACTGATGATTAACAAATTACGTTAATCTAACTTATATACAGTTATATTGGTTGTTAGTTTAATATTTTTTTCCCACCTATCATACTCCAGAGGTATAGTTTACAAAAAACATCTACTTCCTGAAATCCAGCATCTTTTAATCATTCTAACTGTACTAAAAATGATTCATGGATATCATCTCCTTCCACCTTGGGTTGGTCAATATTATCAACGTTCCGTTTTTTCCAACCGTTAAATTTTTCCATCACCATGTCAATCATCATTCAAATCGTTTGGAATCATATCTTTCAGTTTTTCGGCATGATAAATCCAATATTGTAGACTTTTTAGGTAAGCATCGTTATTTAATGTTCTCATTTCATCGATATTGAAAAACCAGCCATTATCTTCCAGTACATGAAAACATTTGTTGTATAACTTTTTTTTATCCTCATTTACGAGATGGTGAATTGCAGAGGAAGAAGTTATTATGTTAGGTTTTGACTCGATATTTAATTCCCAGTTACCACAAATATCTGACTGGATATATGTTACTCTATCTTTATATTTTTCTAATCTATTCTTTGCAATGTTCATGAACTCTGTTGAATAATCCAAATACGTGCAAGTGGATTCTGGAAATTCTTTCAGTATTTTTTCTATCAGAATTCCACTTCCAGCTCCCAAATCTAAAAGTTTAATTTTTTGAAGATTTTCAAATTTTATTGTGTTAATCAAAGTCTCTTGCATGAAGTTATATCCATGTACCATTAACTGACACATTTTGGTCGTAGCTGCTTGCCATTGATTTAGAGTGAAAACGCCCTTTATTGTTTTGTTTCATGATTAAACATCCTATAAATTGTATAAATATCTTTATTACAAATGATTTAATTATATATAGTTTTATCTAACTAACAATTATTTAATCGTTGGGCAAAGATTTTTTCTAATTGTATTACTAATACAGTTACAGAAATTCATGATTTTTAACAAAAAAATCTATGATAAGTATCATTATTTTAGAAATGGATATGTATCTAAACGTTCTTATGTGACATTTATCACCATTTTTTATGATAATAATTACTTTCATTCAAAACCTTTATGTGTGATGATAATCAATTTTAATCTACACAACATAGGCATGTACTTATCTTGAAATTAGAACTCAAGTCCTTATGTCTTTTTTTAATGAGGTACTTTACAGAGTATACTTAACATGCCCGTAGATTCATTCAAATGTCCTTAAAGAGAAGGTGTCTGTAAAAATGTACAAGGATGAGCTCATACAAATACATCAGTTTCTGGTATACGTTTTAAAGAATCTTGAAGACGAATACACAGTAAAAGACGAATGTAAAGAATACATTTGTCTAAATATTAGCCCCCATCATATACACAGGACCAAAGCCGAACATAAATATGCTATTTTTGTACTTTCAGCTGCTATTTCAGAAGTAATAGCCAATAATAACGGCGGAACGTCTACAACTAATATTTCCAATGGTCTTAATGAATTGGTTAAAAGATCTAAAAAAGAACTTATTAAATTCCAAGATGATGGAGCTTTAAGATACCAAAACCAGAAAATTGAAATGTAAATAATAGTTCTGATCCATTGCTTTAATGGAAAAGATAATTTAAATTTAATTATTTTTGTGGATAATCTTAATATAGAATTTATGTAGTGTATTTTTTCGAAGATTTTATGTGCTAATTTAATCAATCTAATCAAAAATATTAGTATTGAGATGTATCGGGATTATTTTATAGATTATAAATAGAATTTTTAGGAGTGTATCATATGAAAACCCTGAGAAGAATGCTGTGTCTGGTGGATGGAGAACACTACTTTCCTGTGACTAAGTCTGCACTCGACATGCTTGATAGTCTTGAACACAACGAAGTGGTTGCCGTTGTATTTATTGGAGGTACAGAAAAGTTAAGAGACTCATCAGAAGAGGGAATAGCTGAAAAACTCGGAAGACTTGTATACTTCGGTGAAAATCATTATGACATACCATATCAAAAAATAGCAGACACTGTAGAGAAGTATAGTGCTGATGTGGTTATGGATCTTTCTGACGAGCCAATAGTTGATTATTCCATAAGATTCAAAATAGCCACAGTTGTGCTTTCACTGGGGATCCCATATGAAGGACCGGATTTTAAATTTTATCCTATAACCGAACATGATGTACTTAAAAAACCTTCTATAAAAATTCTAGGAACCGGTAAAAGAATCGGTAAAACAGCATTATCTGCATATGCAGCAAGACTGATACATAAAAATAATTATAATCCATGCGTTGTAGCAATGGGACGTGGAGGTCCTGCTGAACCGGAGATTGTGCACGGTGACAAGATTGAAATAACTCCCCAGTACCTGATGGAACAATCAGACAAAGGCGTACATGCAGCATCTGACCACTGGGAGGATGCATTGATGAGCCGTATCTTGACCATTGGTTGTAGACGATGTGGTGGTGGTATGGTTGGTGATGTTTTTATCACTAACATGAAGAAAGGAGCAGAATTAGCAAATGAAGTTGATTCAGATTTTGTTATAATGGAGGGTAGTGGTGCTGCTATACCTCCAATCAAAACAAACAAACACATTGTATTGGTAGGAGCAAACCAACCAATTATCAACATTGAAAAATTCTTTGGACCTTTCAGAATAAATCTAGCTGATCTGGTTGTAATAACCATGTGCGAAGAACCAATGGCAAGCAATGAAAAGGTTGAAAGAATAGAAAATTATATTAAAGAAATAAATTCCGATGCAACTGTAATATCAACAGTATTTAGACCTAAACCTCTAGGAGATGTTAAGGGCAAAAATGTACTATTTGTAACTACTGCTCCAAATTCTATTCAGAGTGTTTTAATTGAACACCTTCAAGATTTCTACGGTTGTAATGTTGTTGGAACCACACCACACCTTTCAAACAGACCATTGTTACAGAAAGATATTGAAAAGTATATTGATACAGCAGATGTTATGTTAACAGAATTAAAGGCTGCTGCAGTAGATGTGGCTACAAGAGATGCTCTTGAAGCTGGTCTCGAAGTTATTTACTGTGACAACATTCCAATAGTAACGGATGGAAACAATGAAAAACTTAAAACCGCAATTATAAACGTTGTGGACAGTGCAATTGAATTATTTAAGGGTGAATAGAATAATTCATCCAATAAATTTTTATAATTATCACAAGTTCAAATTCATAATTTCTTTATTAAGTAGAATTATGATAGATAAATAATGAAGTAATAGGCTAATTGTGGTTTATTGATGGTAAAAAGAGATATTAATAGTTTTTTTACGATTAACAAGTATAATAACTTGTTAAATAATATGTAAGATCACAAACTATTTATAGAACCTCTAACCCACTGATAAAATACATAGCAAGATAACAAACAAAAATAAAGGAGTTGATTATAGTGGTAAATATAGGTGGCGAAGGCCAGCAAATTTTAATATTACCAGAAGGTACACAGAGACTTTTGGGAAGAGAAGCTCAAAGAATGAACATAATGGCAGGTAAAGCACTTGCAGAGAGCATCAGAACAACATTAGGTCCTAAAGGAATGGACAAAATGCTTGTAGATGGTCTTGGAGATATTGTTGTAACCAACGATGGTGTAACCATACTTAAAGAAATGGACATCGAACATCCTGCAGCTAAAATGCTAGTTGAAGTAGCAAAAACACAGGAAGACGAAGTTGGAGACGGAACAACAACAGCAGTAATAATTGCTGGAGAACTTCTCAAAAAAGCTGAAGACCTCCTTGAAATGGAAATACACCCAACCGTAATTTCAATGGGATACAGGAAAGCAGCAATCAAGGCACAGGAAATTCTTGATAAAATATCAATTAAAGCATCAGACCGTAAAACACTCCAAAGTATTGCAATGACAGCAATGACTGGAAAAGGTACTGAAAAAGCTCGAAAACCACTAGCAGAACTTATTGTAAAGGCTGTCCAAATGGTTGAAGAAGACGGTATCGTTGAAAAAGACCACATAAACATCAACAGAATACAGGGAGCAACAGTTGAAGAATCACAAATAGTCAATGGTGTTGTAATAGACAAAGGTAGGCTCGACCCATCAATGCCTAAAATAGTTGAAGATGCAAAAATAGCACTTCTAAAATTCCCAATAGAAGTTAAAAGTCTAGAAACCGATGCTAAAATAAACCTTACAGACCCATCCCAGATGAACGCGTTCATTGAACAAGAAGAAAAAATGATCAGGGAAATGGTTGACAAAGTTATAGCAAGCGGAGCAAACGTTTTATTCTGTCAGAAAGGTATCGATGACCTTGCTCAGCATTACCTAACAAGAGCAGGAATACTTGCAGTTAAAAGAGTCAGGAAATCTGACATCGAAAGGTTAGAAAAAGCAACAGGTGCAAGAGTTGCAACCAACCTAGACGATCTCAGTACCGAAGACCTTGGAATTGCTGGACAAGTTTACGAGAAAAAAATCTTTGACGAAGTCCTTCTATTCATAGAAGACTGTATAGACCCTAAAGCTGTTTCAATCATACTCAGAGGAAGTACAAAACACGTTGCTGAGGAAATTGAAAGAGCAGTTGACGATGCAATTGGAGTAGTTGCAGCAACAGTCGAAGACGGTCAAATTGTGGCTGGCGGTGGAGCACCAGAAATAGCCATAGCTAAAGGGCTTAAAGAATACGCAGACACCATCAGTGGAAGGGAACAACTAGCAATAGGTGCATTTGCAGCAGCATTAGAAATAGTACCTAAAACACTAGCAGAAAATGCAGGCCTCGACAGCATCGACGCATTAGTTGACCTCAGATCCGCACATGAAAAATCCCCATACATGGGATTAAATGTGTTCACCGGTGATGTAACAGACATGAAAGAAGCAGGCGTTATAGAACCTAAAAGGGTAAAAAAACAAGCCATACAATCCGCTGCAGAGGCTGCTGAAATGATACTACGTATCGATGATGTGATAGCATCAACAAGAACCAGCGCACCTGATACTGGCGGAATGGAAGGTATGGGCGGAATGCCTGGCGGTATGCCACCAATGANNAATTTTCATTACATACTTTTTTATTTTTTAGATAGACTATACAAAAAAATCAAGGAATTAATATTAGTTCCAAATATATCTGATCCTTATATTTTGATTTAAATTTTTTTAATGAATTTTATTTTGGTTTATTTTGTTATTTTTATTAATCAACGTCTAATAAAAGATTAAAATATTTATAATCTGGATTATTTGCTTGATTATTTTAGATTTAATACTATCCTCAATTTTAAATAATATANNTAAAAATAGTGATTAATATTTATAAAAAAGGAAAAGTTTAGATATATAAACATGGTTATTACAATATGCATATTATGATATTATTTATGGGGGTTAATGAATGGAAATAAATATGAAAAAGTTTTTGATTTTAATCACAGTTATTTTAGTTTTGGGTATCTGTAGCTGCTTTAAAAATCAATGATCCAGCTAACAGAAATTATCAGATAGGTTCAAAGCCCGTAGCTAACAATATGAATATCAACTTACATTCCAATAAAATTACATTGGTAAACTAAAGGTGGCAAATGCAAAAAAATATATTATAACATCAAATCCAAAAAATGGTAGATTAAGCATAGATCAAAATGGAAAGTTCACTTACACGCCAAAGAAAAACTTTGTTGGTAAAGATAGCTTTAAATATAAAGTTAATAATGGAAAAATAAACTCTAACACTAAAACAGTTTCAATATCGGTAACAAACAATCGTCCCCTTTCAAATAACATTAAAATAAACACCCATTGTAACACAATATTCAATGGTAAAATATCAGCAACCGATTCAGACAAAGATGTATTAAACTACCATATAGTATCCAAGCCACATAATGGAAATTTAACATTGAATAATGATGGTACGTTTACATATAATCCAAATAAAGGATTCCATAGTATAGATAGTTTTTCATACAAATCAAATGATGGAATCCTAGACTCAAATTCAGCTACAGTTACAATCACAGTTACTAACCATCCGCCAGTTGCAGATAATATAACCATTCAAACTCCATCAAATTCTACATATAAAGACAAATTAAACATCAGTGATTTAGATGGAGATCAGTTATCATATAATATCATCTCTGGAACTGTAAATGGTCGTATAAAGTTAAATTACGATGGTACTTACACTTACAAACCCAATGAAAATTTCAATGGAACAGACACATTCATGTATAAGGTTAATAATGGATATCAAGATTCAAACATTGGAACGGTCACAATATTAGTCAATTCAGCTCCAATCGCCAATAATATGAATATTAACATGACACCAAATACAACACTTCGATATAAACTGGAAGGAAGAGACAAAAATGGGGATAATTTGAGATATAACATTACATCTGAACCATACCATGGAAGCGTATTATTGAAGCTTGATGGTAAATTCGTTTACACACCAAATAAAGGTTTCCATGGCATAGACACTAGATCATACAAAGTATATGACGATTATGGATATTCAAAAATCGCTACAGTAAGGATAGTAGTCAATAATCGACCTATTGTGCATGATATAAATTGTAAGGTTCTATACACATGGCTAAATGCCGATAATAATTTTGGTGGTAAAGATGCCGATGGAGACGTATTAAGATATTATGTTGTTTCACAACCAAAGCATGGAGGTGTCATGACAAATATTTATGATCATGATTTTCATTTGATAGATGCATTTATGTACACACCATATGGCGACACCATTGTTAAAGATAACTTCACATATATGCTAACGATGGGTTCAGTAATTCAAAGATCGCGACTGTAAAAATAGATCCACACAATTTATGGTATTAGTAAACTCTTTTATTATTAATTAAAAAATCTGTTAATTCGGATTTTAATGTTTTAAAATTAAAATCTAAAATCTTCCATTATTTTTTTTAAGAAATGTTTAAATTATTATATCCTCATAACATAAGAAAATCTAACTTAATTTCGGCTATAGTTGATATAATCAAATAGTCAATTTTCATCATTCAGAATCTTATTAACAAATCTTATTTAGGAATCATTATTGAAATAAAGTTTTAATATTCTTTTCTTAAACATGAATAATATTAAATAATAATACCTAAATTATTTTAGCATATTTGAATTCACTTTCTAGGATTTTAATCTAGTACTAATAATTGATTATTGGAAATAATCAAAAAACATTGTATATGCCTGGGCAAGTATTTTATTAAAGAACGGTATTTTATTGTTTTATACGATACAGATTTATTATTAAATGTTCATATAATTTGTTTATATAATGGATATAAAATGATTATAATATCCAATGAATTAGTAGGAGTAACTATTTAATTTACAAAATTTTTTTAAAAAGGTATTTATTATGTTTGGTCTAGGAAAAAATAAAAAAAATGATATTAAAGCTGCAGATGCTCATGAATTAATAAATAATAATTTATCAAATTTAGAATTTGTTATATTAGATGTTAGATCTCCTGGTGAATATTCTGAAGCACATATAGACCGGGCTGAGAATATAGATTACAATTCCCATGTTTTTAAATCAGAACTTGATAAAAGGGATAGAAACAAAAAATATCTGGTATACTGTCGATCTGGTCATAGAAGTTCTAATGCCATTAAAATCATGGTTCAATTGGGATTTACTGACATACACAATCTTTCAGGTGGGATTAGAAAATGGAAGGGAGAAGGTTTCCCCTTTGTCTAATTCAGTCTGAAAAATATTTATTCAATGTTTTTTGTTGATCCTTATGATTTTCTTCCAGTATAGTTGATAATGAATTTTTCCATGACTCATGAACATGGGTTTCATCTATTCCAATAATCAACTGCATTGAAATATCGGTGTATACACCCATTAACAGTTGAGCAATATTTCCTGCAGGAACATCATCCCTGATATTTCCTTTTTTTTGTTGATTTTCAACAAAGAATTTTAGTGTATCCAGTTTTTTTTTATAACTATCTCTGTTAACCCTTTGTATTTTACTGTTCTGATAGGATAATGATGTAATTTCAAAATCAAGATGGATTGCACCTATAAATTTTAACATATCATTGTAAATCTCTTCGAGGGGTTCAAGAGAATTTTCAGAATAGAAATAATCGTTAAATCTTTCAGTTGATAGTTGATTCGTTGTTTGGAGAATTTCTTCCTTACTTCTAAAATATGAATATAGAGATCCTTTACTTACACCGACTTCTTTGGCCACATCATTCATTGTTGAGCTATGATAACCATTCTTATAGAATATTTTGTAGGCTGCATCGATTATTCTTTTTTTTGCTAAATCTTTATATTCTGGTACTACCTTTGGCATCCCACTCACCCATGAAAATAAGTTCACTTGATAATTATTTAATTGGACCTAATTAATATATTGACTCATGATTATTATAATTACTAGGGGTCATTTATTTTAATAAGATGTTTAATATTTGGAAATTTTAAAAAAAAGTAGAAATTATAGGTCTTAAAGACCTATGAGTTAAATATTGACTTAATTTAAAGTTTTAGAGTCAGATCAACGTGACAGTATATGAACTGCTGCTGTTCCGCCGGTACCACCAATGTTGTGGGTCATACCAACTTCAATACCTTCGATCTGTCTTTTACCTGCATCTCCACGGAGTTGCCATACTATCTCGGCTGCCTGAGCAATTCCTGTAGCACCTAATGGGTGACCTCTTGCTTTAAGACCTCCAGATGGGTTAACTGGTATTCTGCCATCGAGTTCGGTTATACCGTCTTCAATAGCTGGACCGCCCTGTCCTTTCTCAACAAAACCAAGATCTTCAATTGCTAATATACCATTTATACTGAAACAGTCGTGTACCTCTACACCACCTATATCTTTAGGTGTCATGCCAGCCATTTGATAAGCTTTTTTAGCAGCATGTACTGTAGAATCTATGGTAGTTATATCATGCCTGTCATGTAGTGCTATGGTACCGGATGCTTGTGTAGATGCTTTAACATATATCGGTGTGTCTGTGTATTTCTTAGCATCTTCAGCTGGACATAAAATTACTGCTGCTGCTCCATCTGAAACAGGTGAACAATCTAATAATCTTAGTGGATCTGCTACTATTCCCGAGTTCAATACCTGATCAACTGTGATCTCTCTTGGATACTGTGCTAATGGATTTTTTGCACCGTGTTTGTGGTTTACAACAGACATCATAGCAAGCTGTTCCCTTGTTGTACCATATTCATACATATGTCTCCTTGCCATCATAGCATAGAGTGCAGGGAATGTAACCCCTTGTTGTGCTTCCCATTCCTGGTCTGAAGCAGTTGCTATTGCTGGTGTTGGGTCAACAACATCTGTCATTTTTTCAACACCCGCTGAGATAACAATGTCATGGTAGCCTGATGCTACTGCCATTACACCATTTCTTAAAGCTAATCCTCCTGATGCACAGGCTGCTTCGATCCTTGCACAAGGTATAGGTGTTAAACCTGCATGGTCGGCTATTAATGATGCGATATGTTCCTGTTCAACGAAAAGACCCGCGGACATATTTCCNNAAGGATACGTCCCAGAGCTCTCCGAATTTGGTCTGTGAGACTCCTATAATTGCAACATCTCTCAAATGAATTCCTCCATAATCTCGTAATGATTCAAAAATGTTAATATAAACATTTTGAATCCCGAATTTATTAATTTTAAGTAATTTGTATTATATTTATTTAAATAATATATTTAAGGGTGTTTATTAGGGCATCCAAGCCATTCTAAGTTTTCCCTTGTATTTAGCATAAACAGCATAATCAACATAGCTCTTTTTACTGATCATATCGGTGACCTTCGGAGCATTTCCTTGAACGTCTCCTATTCTGTCGTTTACAGTCATACTAAATGCATCGCTTCCAGCACCTGAACCATATGAAACTGCCATGATTCTATCACCTGGTTTTGCAATGTCCAGTACTGCAGCAAGTCCGAGTGGAGTTGCACCTGAGTAAGTGTTACCTATCATAGGGGTTAATAATCCGGTTTTGTACTGTTCTTCAGTAAATCCAAGTTTTTTAGCCACCCTTATATAAAATTTACCGTTAGGTTGATGGAAAACTACATGGTCATAGTCTGATGCTTCTGTACCAATCTTATCAAAGAGTCCCTTTGCACCTGAAAGCACATGTTTGAAGAATGCTGGTTCACCAGTGAATCTTCCACCATGTTTAGGGTAGGGCTGACCTTCCCTTCTGTAGAAGTCCGGTGTATCACTTGTAAAACTGTAAGTTCCCTCAAAGTCTGCTACAGTATTTTGTTTTCCAATAACATATGCTGCTCCACCAGCTGATGCAGTATATTCTAAAGCATCTCCAGGAGCGCCCTGTGCGGTATCTGATCCTATAGCAAGTCCATATTCAATTATTCCCGAGTCAACTAATCCCATACATACTTGCATGGCTGCTGTTCCTGCTTTACAAGCAAATTCAAGGTCAGCTGCTGTCATTTCTGGGGCTGCTTCCACAGCCTCTGCAACTATTGTTGCTGTAGGTTTGACTGCATATGGGTGTGATTCTGAACCCACGTATACTGCACCTATTTTCTGAGGATCAATCATAGCTCGTTTAAGGGCATTTCTTGCTGCTTCAACTGAAATTGTTGCTGTGTCTTCATCTGGGCCTGGTACAGATTTTTCCTGCATAACCAGTCCTCTTGATATTGCTTTGGCGTCATCGCCCCAAACTTTAGCTATTTCCTCTACTTTTATCCTATATGAAGGTACATGAACTCCATATCCTACTATTCCTGCCATTATATATCACAACCGTCGTAATCTTTATGATAATCTAATTTTTTTATAGTTGTACCTATAATTCTCATTAAACTAATATTAACTTATTATATAGTATATAAATGCTTATATTCTATTATCGATTCGTCACATTTAAAAAAAATATGGTTATAAGTAATTGTTCTACAAGCTTATAAACTTTGTTATGGTATTACTAACTAAATAACCCTTTAAAACCTTAAATAACCTTAGGATGAGAATTTAATCTTTGTTAATGATTATTAATTGTAAATTGTTATTAATTTAGTGATTTAAACTAATGTTCATACTAAAAATATTTAATTTAAATGGGGAATACTAATTGAGCAAGACAAAGGAATCTATAAGAAAAATGATCTGGGAGAAAATGGAAAACAGAAACTTATCAATATCAAATAGTTATGGTAGAATACCAGACTTCCAAGGTTCAATTAAAGCTTCTAACATATTAAGAAACTCATTAGAGTGGAAAAAAAGCAATACTATATTTGTAAGTCCTGATACAGCTCAAAAGACCGTTAGAAAAAACGCCTTTTCCGATGGTAAGGATCTCATCATGGCATCTCCAAAACTTTTAAATGGATATATCTTCCTGGAATCATCATGTACAATTGGTAATGAGGAGGAAGCTTCAACCATTGAAGGGGCTTTTAAACACGGTTGTAAAGTAACTTCAATTCCAAATATTGATATGGTGGTTGAGGGTTCCGTAGCCGTTGACATGTATGGCGGAAGAGTGGGTAAAGGTGGTGGCTACGGTGACATGGAGATATCATATTTAAAGAATAATAAAAAAATAGGGATAGGAACTCCAGTTGTAACCACAGTACACGAGATTCAAATTATTGAGAGGGTACCAATGGTATCCCATGATGAGAAAATAAATATGATAGTAACCCCCCGAAAGGATTTTAAGGATATAATGTATAAAATTTAATCAATTGCATTGTTATTATTAATATAATTAATCTGAATTTACTCTATAGTGAGCTGATTATCTTTTTGAGATCCAGTTTATCAACATCTTCAACACCACTCATACCATACTTCTTGTAGAGAACTTCTGTATCATATGAATCAAGTACTTCGTGAAACTTTGGTTTTTCTTGGGTATCATCGTTGTCATTTTCTTGCTTAGATTCTTCAAGTTCCATAATACATGTTTTAAGAATTTCCTCAGAATCATCATTCGAGATGAGTTCGGCTAAGATCCCAGTTTCATCTTTAAATGATGGTTTAACATCAACACCTTCGTAATAAAATTTTTTAAACGAGTTATTTTGTGCTACAAACCTGTATAAAAGTACAAGTTGTTCTTCTAGATCCTCTAATTTTTCTCTTTTTGAATCCATTCTATTCTCTCTTTAATTTTGATATTTAATATGTAAAGCAAATACTTAATCCAATAGTTAATAGAGATGGTTATTAATATATAATGCTATGTTAAAGGTTATTATTGTTTAAATTTATTGATGAATCATAATGGAGGGATATGTTTGGAATGTGACTACTGCAAAAAACTTGAGAAGTATAACTTTGGAGATTACATATGTAATACCAAACACTGGATAGTTTTCCTTGCACCTCAACAGAGCAATATTGGAACTTGTGTGGTTGCACTGAACAGGCCAGCAGAAGATTTATCCAGTCTTACAAGTGAAGAATGGACAGAATTTGGTAAGCTTGTTGGTAGCCTTGAATTTTCAGTAAAACAAAGCTTTGGTGTGACAATGTACAATTGGGGATCTTTAATGAATGCATCTTACCTTGAAAAACCACCAAATCCCCATGTTCACTGGCATTTCATTCCCAGGTACAACCATGAGGTAGAATTTGATGGTCTAACATTCGAAGACCCATACTTTGGAACCATGAAACCTAGACCATTTAGGACACTTCCAGACAAAATTAGACTTAATATCATAGATGTGATAAAAACAAATTTGTCAGATAGATAAGATTTTAATTAATTTCCATAGACAGTAAATAAATTATAGAATAGATGGTAGGTTGATACTTTATTTGAAATTAAAAAAAAATATCAATATGAATAAATTTTTTTTTAATCTAACCCTTCCAATCTCATTTTAAATTCCTTTCTATGTCTCTTCTCTTCGTCGAGTATGTGCTTTAAAACACCTACAACTTCATCATCATCTATTATATCAATTTGATGGTTGTATCTATCTATTCCATCACTTTCTAATTTTATTTGACGTTTTAGCATGCTTTTAAGGTCATCATCGTCAAAATCCAATTCCTTATGTTCCATTGTTGGTTTACTGCCCCTTTTAGTTATGAGATCTGCTAACCACCACATATGCCTCATCTCATCTACAGATATAGACTCTGTAACTCTGCTAGGGTCACATTCTTTCATAATAAAAGAGTTGTAAACATAGATCATCGATGCTTCAAGTTCTCTAACAAAATCTTCGTTTAACAATTTTATTATATCCTTTGTATCCAACATTTCCTCCTCCTTCCAAATGTAAAAATTTAATTTTAAATCTGTAAAAATTCAATAATTTTCAATATATAGTATTATTGTTTCACAGGAATTAATATTTTTCCAATTAATGAATAACATTTATTGGATTGATAATGATTGATCATATTAATAGACATTTAGACAGGATTAGAAAGTAATTTTATCCCTTTTTCTGTAGGCTAATCCTTGAAATATTGCTATGAGTTCACCTTCATCGTTGCATATATTAACTGTGTAGCTAGCGATCTTAGGGTTTAAAGATACTTCCCTTGCAACAGCTGTTAAAGTACCATGGGTTACCGCCTTCATAAATGATATGTTTGCGTTAATTGCTACTGTGACTCTACCATGGGAGTTGGCTGCTACAGCAAATGTAAAATCTGCTAATGTAAAAATGGCCCCACCGTGAACTGTACTGATCCCATTAAGATGTTCATCCTTCACCACCATTTTTGCGATGGCTTTCCCCTTTGACACATCTATAAGTTCTATTCCAAGATATTCAGCAAGTTTATCTCCCTTAAAAAATTCTTTGATTTTTTCTGTTTCTAACAAGATCGAACACCATCTAAAAAGTTTTTAATTTTTATAAATCTCTATAAACATGATAACAGAATCTAAATATAAAAATCTCAAATAATAACCTTACAAGAGTTATATAATTAAAATAATTTAAATTTTACCCTATGAATCATCTATTAATACAATAAATTTATTATAATGGCATTCAGAATATATTATTAGCTGTTATTTTCCATTTATGGACTTAATAACTCAAAATCATATATTAAAGTATAAAGATGATTAATAATTATTATATTCTTTAATTACAGTTTATATTGGTGTATGAGTATGTCTGAGAGATTTGAAAGCGTTGAACATTTTTCTCTGGTCATTAATGAGATTTCTTCAAAAATTCCAGAAGACGGGATTAGGTTAGAAGATTTTCTGGATATAATTGGAGAGCGTGGTCTTTTTATGTCCTGTATGATCTTAACAGCCCCTTTTTTGCTTCCAGTTTCAATTCCAGGTAGTAGTATACCCTTTGGAACAGCCATATTTCTATTAAGTATTAGAATAGGGTTTAATAGTCCTATTTTGATACCAAAACGTTTCATGAACCTACATATATCCAAGCATGACCTTAATTTGATTTTAAATGAAATTTTAAATATTTTAACTCCACTAGAAAAGGTTATAAAACCAAGACTATGCATTTTAGTTCAAGGTAACAGAATAAAACATATTAACGGGGCCATGGTATCATTTGGTGCCGTTTTACTAGTAACACCCATAATAGCTCCTTTAGGAGATTTTTTACCTTCATATGGAATTCTTTTTATTTCTTTAGGTTATCTGGAACACGATGGATACTTGGTACTAGCGGGATACGTTACTGTCATAGCAACTGTCATATACTACATTTTAATATTTGCAATAGGAATTAAAATAATATTGATAATCATATCCTACTTAGGTTTAAATCCATAAGAGATTTTTTATTCAAATAAACTATTCGTACTTTCATATCTAAAAAAAAAAAAATGTTATTTAGATTCCACAGAATTTTTTACCCCTCTTTTTAAGATACTGTTGATGATAATCTTCTGCTGGATAAAATTTAGGTGCAGGAATGATCTCTGTAACTATAGGGTTTTTATATTTGTCAGATGCCTCAAGTTTATTCTTCGATTCTATAGCAAGATTTCTCTGATCTTCATTGTAGTAGAATATAATAGAACGATATTGTGAACCTACATCGGGTCCCTGCTTGTTTTTAGTAGTTGGGTCATGTTTATTCCAAAATGTGTCTAGTAACTTATTATATGATATTTTGTTAGGGTCATAAGTTACCTGAACAGTTTCTGCATGTCCCGTCCCTCCAGAACATACATCACTATAGGTTGGATCTTCGGTGTGTCCACCCATATATCCTACTATTATAGATATAACACCATCCAATTCTCTGAAAGTTTCTTCAACTCCCCAAAAACAGCCCGCAGCAAAACTTGCTGCTTCATATTTTTCATCTTCAGCCATAGAAAATCACACCCTTATTGAATTTCTATCTTTTTTAACAAATAAATTTTATGACCCAATACTATAGGATATTCCTAGATTTTTATAAACGCTTCTTATATTCTAATTCTTTAAATATAATTCTGAAACTCGAACCATCCACGTTATCTAATTCGATTGTACCATCAATTTGATTTACAAGGTTAGTTACTAGTTGTAAACCAAGAGATTCTGTATTTTTATAATCAATATTCTCTGGGAATCCTACCCCATTATCATTCACGCTCAAAACATATTTGTCCTCAATCTTAAGTAGATCTATACTAACTTCTCCATTTATATCATTAGGAAAAGCATGTTTAAGACAGTTGGTTATTAACTCATTGATAATTAGTCCACACGGTATAGCTGTGTCGACATTGAAGTATATCTTATCCATATTTTTGTTTAATTTTATTCTTGATTTATTCACATTGTGGTTGTAAAATAGGCTATCAGCCAGATCTGATATGTAGTCAGCAAAATCTATTTTAGACATACTCTCTGATTTGTAGAGTTTTTCATGTATTATAGCCATTGATCTGACCCTATTCTAGCTATCACTAAATATGTCCAGGGCATATTTGTCTTTAATATATTGTGACTGGAGATTTAGTAGACTGGAAATTATTTGCAAGTTATTTTTTACCCTATGGTGAATCTCACGCATTGAACTAGGTTAGTCTTATCCTTGTTATCATCAGTTAAAATCAAAATCCTTTCATTGGACATTTTTAAACCAGTTATAATTAATAACACGTTTCAAAATACTCATATATTAAATTATCTAATTATATTTATTTAGATGGGGAGTTATTAAGAACCAATATCCTATTTTAATTATTTTAATATCTTATTTTTATTTAAAACTAAATTATTTGGATTTAAGCTAATTGGAAAAAATTATTACTTCTGGCAAACAATATATAACTATGAAAAATCAGTTAGTTGCAGCCATATTGAATCAAGTAGCAGATTTAATGGAAATTGAAGCTGTTGATTTTAGAACAAAGGCATATCGAAGGGCAGCACATACAGTTGATACTCTATCTGAAGATATAGAAGACATAAAAAATGAGGGCAGGCTTCAAGAACTGCCAGGTATAGGTGCAAAAATTGCGGATAAGATCGAAGAAATAGTTGAAACTGGCTCATTAGAATATCTTAACAATCTAAAAAAGGAATTTCCCGTTGATTATGATGCATTGATGGCTGTTGAAGGTTTAGGGCCGCGAAGCATTAAACAACTATACAATGAACTGGGCATCAAGAATCTAGATGATCTCGAAAAAAATGCCAAAAGACACAGGATCAGAAGACTTAAGGGAATGGGCGATAAAACCGAACGAAAAATACTCATAAATATAGATTTTGCAAGAAAGAGTACTGGAAGAAATCTTCTTGGGCATATACTGCCCGTTGCAAAGAAAATAAAAGAAGATCTTGCAGATCTTGATTATGTTTTTAGGGTTGAAATAGCAGGTTCCATAAGAAGAAGGAAGGAAACAGTTGGGGATATAGATATACTCGTCACAACCAACAAACCAAACGAAGTTAAGGAATATTTCAGTGGTATCGATCTA
Source organism: Methanobacterium sp. (assembly GCA_003151535.1). GTDB lineage: Archaea > Methanobacteriota > Methanobacteria > Methanobacteriales > Methanobacteriaceae > Methanobacterium_B. The sequence continues at coordinate 104,054 of PLXT01000042.1, read as the reverse complement.
GTGGACGATGTTGTTGTGAAGGGTCCAACCAAATCAACTGTAAGATTAAAAGAAAATGGTATTGATGTGGACCTGAGGGCGTTTGAAGATGAAATATTCGGATCCGCATTAATGTACTTTACAGGATCTAAGGAAACAAATGTGGAACTTCGTAGAATAGCCATTACAAAAGGACTTAAACTCAGTGAATATGGAATTTTTAGGGGGGATAATCTTCTTGCAGGCCGTACAGAAGAGGATATCTTCAAAACTTTAGGAATGGATTATATAGAACCCGAATTAAGAGAAAATACCGGTGAAATAGAGGCAGCAATTAATAATAGATTACCAATACTTTTAAATCATAGTGATATCTGTGGTGATCTTCAGATGCATACAGAATGGAGTGATGGATCCGCTAATATAAATGATATGGCATATGAAGCAAAAAAAATGGGATATGAGTATATAGCTATAACTGACCATTCAGGAACCCTTAGAATTGCCAATGGTATGAACGAAAAAACCATACTAAAACAGATGCATGAAATCACCAATATCAACAATGAAATTGACGACATTGAGATACTCAAGGGTATTGAAACCAATATTGATTCATATGGACTTCCTGATGTTCCTGATAAAATCCTCAAAGATATGGATATTGTTATAGCAGGAATTCACTCAGGGTTCAAACAAAATAAAAACGAATTAACACGCAGGATTATATCTGCAATGGAAAATGATAACATCAATATAATCGCCCACCCAATGGGTAGGAAGATTCAGGAACGAAATGCATATGAATTGGATCTTGAAAGGATCTTTGAGACCTCCAATGACACAGGCACACTGCTCGAGGTTAACAGTCAGATGAATAGGCTAGATCTTAAGGATATGGATATTAAAATTGCTGTTGAACATGGGTGTAAACTTGTAATAAATACAGATGCTCATTCAATACCAGAACTAAAAAACATGGATCTGGGTGTTTCAACAGCAAGGCGGGGATGGGCAAAAAAAGGGGATATTGTTAACACATTACCGCTTAAAAAATTATTAAAATTCTTCAACTAAAAAAATATTTTATATATCCATCTCAGTGTGTAACCGGGATAAAATTCTTGCAAGGGTAACTACATCTTCTCTATTATGTTCTATTATTGGAATTAACGGCCCAATATTTCCGGTTTCATCGTATGTTTTATAAAAAGATGGAACTAGACTGCTTGGTACATCGTCCTCTCGTTCAAAATTAAAGAGATGTTTTTCTAATGTTTGGAGTTTGCAGTTAGGTAATTTATTTTTCCATGCACGTCTCGAGAAGTGCAGAAGGTCCAGGTGATGTCTTTGGATATTGTTCTTCATTCCATGATGTCTTAACCTATCCTTAATATAGGGTATATCAAATGTCTGGCCATTAAAACTCACAAATACAGTATCCTCATCCACATGTGATAAGAAAGCATCTAATGCAGCTGTTTCTTCGTCAAGGTTTCTTAGAAGATACTGGTCTACTTGTATATGATCAGATTCTACACTTGCAACTCCTATCAGTATGAGAGGTACACCCTTAAGACCTAATGTTTCTATATCCATAAAAAGAAGGTTTTCATTAGATGAAAAGCATGATGAATAGAGTGCTGAGGGATGGGATTTGGGATATCTATTCGAAACATAATCTGTTATCTTTGAAAAATCACCTTCATCAACAATATCCACTAAATGACATGCATCTTCACCGTAACGAGGATGTTCCCTAAGATCTTCAATGGTTTCATATCCATTGGTCCTTAAAATATCAGATTTTGATTCTCCAATACCTTTAATAAGTTTTAAATCGTTTAATATATTTTTTTTAGCCTTTGGCGGGCTAATGGTATTTAATTTTAATTTTCTTCGTTCTTCAATTCTGTAGCAGGACCCTTGTTTTGTTTCACATTCTTCACCCTTGAAATAATCTTCGATAGATGTTTCTCTATGGGTTTCTATAAGTTTTGACCTTAAAATTTCTGCTTCAGTATTTTCATAAGACGACATGATATGTAACTCCATTAAGATGTAATTAATAGTATAATAGGTATCCCGACCTTTAGAGAAGATATTTATAGATTAAAGATGTATAGTTACTATTATATTTTTATTGGTATATTAATTTGGGAGGGTAGGCATTATGAAAAAATATTTTTTATTTGTAATTGCTATTGTTGGCATCGGGTTGTATCAGTGAAACCGGCAATAATTCTACTGCCACAAAAACCTATTCAGCTAATGGAATATCTTTTAACTATCCAAGTAGCTGGTCTTTAATCAACCAAACAACCCATACAAATAATACCGTTGTTGCATTTGGTGATTCAAGTTTCATGAATAATACACTGAAGGGTAATGGTGTAATCATAATAAAAACACCAAAAAACAGTAATTCAACTATAAACAGTTCTAATCTTAAATCCCAGATTGCAAAGCTCAATGGTACAAAAACCACACAAACTGAGATGGTGTTACAGCCAATGTTACAACCTTTACAACTAAAATTAGCAATGAAACAGTTTTAATAAAGTCTATAAATTTTGAAAAAAACAATTACAACTACCAGATACAATTCGTAACCATAGCAACAGACGTTAAATCACAGGAACAAATGTTCAACACAATAATCAATAGTTTCAAGGCGTAAAAAATTTCATATTTACCTAATTTTTTTCTATTTTTGTTACAATTCCATTTACTGATGTTTTTAGGCATATAACTTACATAAAAAAATAATATTTTTTTATTTTAATCTACTCTATCATATCTTCGCTGTGACGCGGTAGGAACCATTTAGTTGCAACAAAAGTTGGGATTATGGCACTAGAAACAACCACCCCTATAAGAACCGAGTACTGCACCTGATCTATATATCCTGCATTAAGCCCAAATAAACTAGCAATAGTACCAAATGTTAAACCTGTACTCATTAAAAGGGTGAAATACATGCTTCCATTTTTTATATATTTATTGGCCAAGAAATAAACACCTATAAATTTAGTGAGAATTTTTAGGCCGAATAAAATTATAAACAGTCCCAGAGATGCAAGTATTAATGAGAATGAAATCTTCAATCCCCCCACTATAAAGAATATGGGAGTTATTACTGCGTACGATACTGTACGTAATCTGACCATTAAATTTTTAACTTTTGCTAATTGTTTAGACATTAAGAGTCCCAATATAAATGCTGGAAGTACAGCTTCACTGTTTCCTATAGCTGCAAAAAACATGAATATTACCAGGAGCAAGAAAACATACTTAATTTCAGGTTCAATAACCTTATTCTTGAGTTTTTCATGGTTAAAAATATGATGGGAATATTTAGAAGCAATGATAATGACAGCTATTGAAATTACAACAAATAACACGGTGTACAGATCGGGTTTTAAGAATAGTATGCTTAAAACAATAACAGTTGTCATATCTGTTACAAATGTAGCTGCTAACAATGTTTTTGCTAAATTTGCATCAGGAAGTTTAGTTTCAAGTAGAACTGAGTATACAACAGCTAGCGAAGTTGTTGAAAGTGCAATTCCGGCGATTAATGCTGCTTGTATGTTCCATCCGGCAACAAAATAGGTGAATAGTAAAACTCCTATAAATGGTGTTAAAAATGAGAAGAAACCTATTAAAAAGCTTTCCTTATATTTTTCCCTCATTACTTGGGTATCAATCTCTGTACCGGCCATGAATGTTAGTAGTATACCTCCAAAAGTTGCAAGTAGGGTCATCCAATCTTCAGGATGTAAAATTCCCAGATTTCCAAAAATAGCTCCTAAAATTAATTCAATTATGGCCACAGCCATTCCCAATCTCAGTGAAATTAAGCTGGATAATAATATTACAATTATTAGTATTAAAATATTAGCTTGACTTATTATATCTACTACCATGGTATCTCCAATTAAATTATTTTTAGGAGTCATTAGCTAAAATTAGCAGTTGAAGGCGAACCCCATCGCCGTTATAAAAATTTGACCATTACCATATATACAGTTTGGTATAGTAGAATATAGCAGGATTCTGGAAAGAATTTGTTAAGTTTCAGCACAAGAATGTCCGATTATTGACTATATTTCTATTATTTTAACAAATTAATTATGTTGTCAGATTAATTCCCTTAACTACCTATAGTTTTTATGTTCTTATCATATGCAAATTTCGTAACGATACTCAGAGGTTTTATTCTATAATTATAGCTTCTGTATAATGTTTGTTTTAATTGATTGATATCTGATTAAACATTATTATTTTGAAAAGACAGTTAATGTTAGCGATATCTATTTTAATTTTATGTTACAATATGAAAATGAGTAATATTTATTCAAACAATTTAACAGATGTTCATAATGTCTCAAATTGTGATATTTTAATCATCACAATTTAAAATTTAAAGATATCTTTTGATAAATTTTTATCTCCAAATTAAAGCATTTGATATTATCGAATAGATAATGGCAGATTATTGATGAGAGAACATTCGGGTTACTTGGATACATACCTATCGGCAAGAAGTAAGAACATTGGAACTAAATTTTGTTATATCTAACAGTAGGTAGCAGGAAAAGGATTATTTAACAAACTAATCCAAGTAAACAGTGTCTGTTATTACATATGTACCATAGTTCTGGAGTATTTATTTTATTGTTTACCATTGGTCGAATATTAAGGAGTAACTTATTTTTTTTAATATATTAGACCTGAGATTATTTCAAAAGGAGATATGAAGGCAAAAACCTTTATAATCTTGTTGTATCCACTCAATAGATTTCTTTGAAGTGTGGGGTTCACTCTTATGTGTCTTTTTGACCATTTTTATTACCATAATAAATGTATTTTATTTACAAATAATGCTTTCCGGTTTATTAATTATTAATTTATATCACTTATATATCATATTTTAATCTGAGATTATAATTATCATTATAGGGCTATATAAAAAAATATAGATTTAAAAAAAGTAATATTCTCAAAGAGTATATTATTTGTTAATACAATAAAATAATTAAGAATTTACAATATTGTTTAATGAAATGATTGTTGAACTTCAATAAACTATCTACTAGTGTTTATTATGTATGAACCTGAAAAAATTAAATTTATTAAATGTTGTAGATGTGGAAATAAATCTGTTATACTTGATGAAGAATCTATAGATGACAGTTATTGTCAATGTGGTGGGAAAAATGAATACATTGAAGAAACTGAATATTATTTTGGGAACTATTCTTTAACAGAACTTAATTATGAAGATTTAATTGAACAATATAAAAATAAATATGAAGATTACTTAAAATTTTGAAAAAATTATTATTTAACTCTCTTAAAGACCATGTCAAAAAATTTAGAATAGAATCTAGAATTAAAGGCATTGATTCATTTTATGAAAAAATAAAAAGAAAATATTATAGCAATCCTTTCGAACAAATGGAAGATATATTGTGGAATAAGAATAATTTGTTATTATTCATCTGATCTACCAATAATATCAAGGACACAAAAATGAATTTGATATTATCAAATCAGTGAATAAATCTGATTTATTACAAACTGATGAATTTGGTTATAGAATCTAAACATTTTATAGTAAAAATTAAAGATAAAAAATTATTGAGATCAAAAAAGAATTTAAAAGCTGAAATTCAAGTTAGGACAATATTAATGGATGCTCATGCATCGATAGAACATCATTTAACTTATAAAAAAGGAATTTACGTCCCTCGATCGGTTCATCATAGGTTAGCTCAAGTAAACGCTTCTTTAGAAATCTTAGATGACCAATTTGCTCATTTAAACGATGATTTGGATCAATATTATAAAGAAAATGAACGTTTCATTAGAGAAACTGAATTTGATACTAATCAAGAATTAAATATTATAACTCTACAAGCTTTTTTAGACTTCTATTTCCATGATAGGGATAAAATTCCAGTTAAAACTGCTGAATTATTTAAAAGGATAGAAGAATATAATGAAAAAAATGAAATTAAAATTACTTTAAAAACTCTTTTAGAATCATATAGTGCAGTAAAAATTGATTTAAATGATTTGGAACGACAATATTTCGTCCATGTTGAAAATGAATATAAATGGCATCAATCAGAATGTTTATATCAGATTTTAGAAAAAACATATCCTCAATTCATGAATTTCTTTGCAGCTTAATAATATTTCATAATTTTAATATTCGTTCAATACCTTTCAAATTATGTAAGCTCGTATTCCTTCTTTTTAATAAATATAAATAGGTAGATATCAAAGATACTCAATCAAAAATTAATCTGAGTTCAATCCATAAATGATAAGCAGATCATTTTATATTAAAAATACCATATTAAATGTGGTAATAATGATTTATTAAGGGGGATTTCATCATGGATTTACATGAAGAGAATGAATATGAATTAGAATTAGAAAAAGCAAAGAAGGAATATTTAATCGCCGCTGATTTTTTAAAGGGATATTTCAAGTTCATTTATGAAAATGCAGGAATGGAATGGACTGAAAAAGATAATGCTGCAATTGAAAAAGTGATGTGTTCAATAAAAAATTTAGCATATTGGGAATCTGTAAAAGCAACACGTATCATGACAAAACGAGAAAAACCAGATCAGTAGAAGGCAATTAGTAGATACTATGTAATGCATTTGGAGTGTTTAATTAATATACGGATCGCTATTGATACGATATAATGAAATTGCCCACTCTTTTCATAGGAGTAATATTCTTAAAGATACCTTTCTCTCACTTTTTCATTAACATTTTTATGAATAGTTTATCTTAGGTCTACAAAATAAATAAACTTTATGAGTTTAACATTCTAGATACAAAATTATAGTGTCCCGATTCATGAATAGAGGTATTATTTCATGAATTGATTTTTATTGTAATGAATTGTATAAACTAAAATTCAGTATAGTATGCAGGCAAAATATTATTTCAAAGTCAATAGTTTTAATTAAATAGGGTAAATTTAATTTTAGATAACCAACTATTTTGTATAATTACTTGAAAATTATTATTTACAGTTGAGTATCCACTTAATGCATAACATAATTGATTAATTCTTTATTATGCCTTCGTTTTACATCTTTTTTTATATAATAAAACATCAATTGTACTCTAAAATGCTATATATTTAACTTATTAAGGAAAAGATAAAAAAAATAAGAAACATCCTTTAAAACTGTATTAAACTAAATATTATTCAGTAGTTTTCTGTATTCCTCAAAAGCCTTCTCTGCATCATCTTCACTCAATGTCACGGCATTAAATATTGCAAATGCATCCATTACTTTCATACCCGTGAAACGAAGAACTAGAGATACAGGAGGGAGTAATTTAGTTTTATCATTATTTGGGATATTATTGTAATAGCTATCCTTATCACTACCTCCCGTGAAAGATAACATTGCCTTTTTACCCTTAAGAAAACCTCTATCGAAGACTTTTCCTTCGAGTATGTTATGGGCAAAGCCATGGGCCAACACTCGCTCAAACCATGCCTTTAATAATGCAGGTACTGTTTCATACCAGACAGGAAATTGGAAAATTATAAGATCTGCCAATTCAATTTTTTCCATTTCAGCTTTAATGTCACTAGAGAATCCATCTGTTTTTGAAGCATTAAACTGTTCTAACATTGGCATTAGTCTGTCTTTATTTTCCATTTTTAAAAAATCATCTCTATCCAAAGTGGCTTTAAATCCCATACTATATAAATCTGATACTTTAACTTCATGTCCGTTCTCATTTAAGGTTAAAACTGCCAGATCTTTAAGAGCACCATTCAACGAATTAGGTTCTGGATGAGCAAAAACAATAAAAACATTCAAGAAAATCACCTTCGCATTAATTTTATATTATTATATATAACTCAGATAATAATAAATTTATCGAAGCAAAAATGGACACAAAAACACAAAAAAATCAACACCCAATAACTTTACAATCCCAATAAAAGAAAAATTTTATTTAAAACTAAATTTTACTCTTTGAACTAACTTTTTGTCCCATTTTGAACGCTTTATCACAATCTTTTGGGAATTCTTCTTTTCTTGTTTTGGCTTTTTCTTCAGGATCAATATGTTCGGTTAAATATTTTGAGTGGTCTTCAAATAGGGTTGTATCATTTACAATCATTGATTCAGCCTCCCCAAACATCATTTCAAATAATAGTTTGAGATCTGTGGCTACTTTATCATAATTCCACATATTCATCCACGATTCATTTGAACTCATTGTGTAAATAAATCCTACTTTCAATTTACCATCAAATAATGTCGCTGGAAAATCTGTTTTATATGCGACATATGGAAAGATAAGCCTTTCAAGGAACAGTTTCGTCTTACCAGTAATTGTTCCTACATAATTTGGTGAACCTAGGAAAATAGCATCATAATTATTTATATTATCCAGAAAAGGTGTTAAATCATCATTTAAGCTACATTTCCCATAACTTTTACCATTTAATCGTTTACACTCCAAACAACTAATACATCCATTATAATCTAAGTCATATAAATGGATTAATTCAGTTTCAGCTCCTTGAGATTCTGCTCCTTCAAGCGCTTTTTGTAGTAAAGTTGCTGTATTCCATTCTTTTCTAGGACTTCCATTAAATGCAATTACTTTCATTATAATAATCCCCCAAATTTTTTTTTATTTAATATCTCTTTGTCATTTCGTATTCGTTACATTTATAACATTAATTATTTATATCTCCCAGTAAAGAATAAGTAATATTATTTCTAAAAAGTAAGTAATGGATAAATTCATATGAACAGTAAAAATAACGATATATGTGCACCTAAATCTGTGATTGGCCTTATTGGTAACAAGTGGAACCTCCTTATTATTTGGCATCTTAATGATCAAACATTAAGATTTACTGAACTTCAAAAAAGGATGTATAATGTTAATCCAAAAACTATCACAAAACATCTAAGAGACCTTGAAGAGAATAAAATCATTAAAAGAGTGGTATATGCTGAAGTTCCACCAAGAGTTGAATACTCCTTAACTGAAACTGGAATAGCATTTATCCCAATCCTTAAATCCATCCTAGAATGGGGATCACAATATATGGGCTTTAAATTAGATGAATATTCTAATAAAATTTAAATAGTCTTACATTTTTTGGGTATTCTAAAGCGTTAGTAATTTAATTGGTTTTATAAATTATCCAATCAAAAAAAAAAATGGAATAGTAAAAATATTTCAACACAAACATGGTAGGTATGCAGGCAACACACCTTCATGATTTGGTTAGTATCCATATTATCAGAACTTTTTAATTATTTTATTTATTCTAAGGTTCGTGGATTGCTTGCTTGCTTGCTAGATTGATTAAAAGCTTAATTGTTTTTAAATTTCGCCAAGGAAGCAAGCGAACAGCTTAATCGTATAACGCCAAATGGTGCACATTTATAATTATTGATTTTTTAAACGGAGAAAACGTTTCCTACTGAAGGTTTCTAGTTTACAAACCTAAAAAAACAATTATCAATCAGGGAAAAATTATTTTAAGTCTTCTACTTTAAACAGACTTATACATTCTTGAACAATTTTACTTATAATATCTAAACATTCTTGGCAGATTTCAAAAAGATCAATGTCAGAATACTCTTCAAATGACCAATCCCATTCTAATTTCATTTCATTATTAGAAACCTGTTCATTTTTTGGATAAGCGGTTTCTTGATTTAGTTTTTTTTGAGAGTCCTCTTTTGTTATATCCACCCATTTACCATTAGAATTAACTTTTTTTCTTTCAATAATTTCGCCTTCTTCATTATAAACCGTGAACTTTATACTTTCACTTAATATAATAGTATCCTTGATCTCGGCTTTTACATGGGCATTAGGTTTTAAAGATTCCTGTTTGAGTGTTATATTCCTTTTATCACGAAGAAGCTTCATAAATTCAATTTTTTTCATTGAATCTTTCTTATTTTTATACCACTCATCAAATCCTTTCATTCTTTTAAATTCTTTTTGCATTAATAAAGTTATACTCCTATAAGCGGTTACAAAAGCACTTAAATTGTAAATAAATACTTCGTTTTTATGTCTATTTTCTTTCATACATTCAAAGAAATATTCTGCTTCTGATAACTTTAATTCGGTTTCTGCACTCATGAAATCCCTTCTATAATTCCAATCTCTTCCTCATTTAAACCATATAGTTCTTAAACCAAGGTATAACAATTTTATATATCATTACTTAATCTTTTGTTTGTTTAATAGTTAAAGTGTTTCCGAATACTGTTTTTGTTATAGCAACGACTTTACTTGTGGTTAAATTTTTAATGTAAATTTTGGAGTAATTGGTTCCTGCAATGATGTTTTCATTAAAGTTAATGGTTATAATGGAAGTTAAGGACACATTATGGATATTATTGGTAGGTGATGTAGAAGATACTTTTGGCAAACTTTGCTAACGTATTATCCATAAAATTTTACCTCATAGTTTTTTTATAATAACATTTGTTCTAATGGGTATGTTTAATTTCTAGTAGTAGTCATAGACGTCTACTGTCCAATTTTGTATGGCATTAATGGTCTCTGCAACAGAGTAGTTTCCGGGAGTATCTGTTATTTCAATAGTTTTTTCTTTCTGTGATATTGCTTCAGTGGGTGCCCATTCAATATCTCCACTTGCTACCACATTATCATTAGAATCTGAAACATCAACTACCATTGAGTTCGTATTAAAATTTAATTGAGGAGTGGCAGTCATTACAATTTTGAACATATTACCTTGTGTGTTAAAAATCCCAGTACCATTCGATGAACCTGTAAAACTAGCTATTTCATGCCAAGATCCCTGATTTGTTACTTGTGTAGGAGATTGTGTAACAGAACTATTGTTAACAGCTGTTGTCCCCGTTTTACTCATTTCCATTAAAACCCCTGCACTTATCCCTAATCCCGCAACTAAAATTATAACAACCACAATTAATATTTTAGTAGATTTTGCCATTCCCTCTTCTCTTTTTAGTGGTTCCTGTGGAAATGCTCTACTCGAAATTGTTGATTTGAGGTTTGCACCGCACTTCTCACAGAATGTACCATTCTCATCGTTGATATGCCCACAATTTTCACATTTAATCAAATAATTCCCCCCCCGTAATCCCAAAAATACACTTTAACCTTTTTTATAAATAAACTAAAACTTTCAGATGATCTCTCCAATTTAAATTTAATATTATAGTTATTCTTCCAATGTGATCATTCATAACAACAGCTCGTAATTATATTACAAAAAGTATCTTACATTTTTGTTTCTTTGATATGTCTAGTTTAAGTTTCGTTTATTTAACCGCCTAAATTTATATCGTCCGATATTATCTGCCCATTTTGTGCATTTATTGTTGCAGCACCCAGATAGTTACCGTTGGTATCATATACATTTATGTTGTATACATTACCGTTTAATGTGGTACCGAATCCATAATCTGCTGGTACTCCCGTATCTATTAAAACTTGATTTGCTTCATCTGGATTTATTATTCCGGGTGCATTACCATCGATACCCGCTTTGGGTAGTTGTTGCTGAACTATTAGCTGGTTGTGTTTGTGTTGTAGTTGATTGGTCTGAAATTATGACACTACTTACTATACTTTGGAATTGACTGTAATAATTAGCAAAATCCGTTTGTGGTGCTCTAAATCTCATAGCATATACATGATTACCTGATCCGCCAAGTAATATATAGTAATTTTCATACATGACATTTGATACAGGGTCTTTTTCGGTATATATGATCTCATCAATTGAGTTTGCACCAACTTGACCTACTGTGTTACTTATTACACTTCCATTAGCTCCATTATTACCCCATGAATCTATTGTCATAGTTCCTAAACTTTGAATATCATCTGGTGATACAGGTTCATATAAAACTCCTAATGTAACATTTCCATTACCTAATGTTCCAATAGTTTCATTTTGTAAATTATTATCAGAAATCCAAGTTATAGTTGTATTATTTGACCAATTACCCGGATATTGGAATGATATTCCTGATTCAGAAAATGTATTATTTTGTAGTGGATGGAAAAATGTGGGTATTATTGCACCAGCTGCTATACTTAGTCCTCCGACCAAAATCACAGCTACAATTATCAATATTTTGGTAGAATTGGCCATACCTTCCTTTTGTATTGGCATCCCTTGTGGCCTACTTCGAAATGAAGCTGTAAATTTTGATCCACATTTCTCACAAAATGTTGAATCTAAATCATTTTCATATCCACATTTTTTACATATAACCATGTATTAAACCCCTTATTAACTTAAATCTGTTTTAAACCATATTTTATGAAAACACCGAACGCTCCACCCATAGCCCCAGAAATTATGGTGAAAATTACTAAGAATATGGCTTCAACCAAATTTATCCAACTAAAAATAGATCCTGAAGATGATGTTGTAGAAGCAGTAGAAGCAAATGAACTTAAAGAATTAAGTATTGACGCAAATATTCCAATAAAAACAAATAAAACTACTCCTAAAGCAAAGCCTGTTATTACTATTATTATTAAACCCAAGAAAGATCCATTAATATACCCTTCATTAATATTTTTACAGCCCAATATACCAGTTACAATAGAACCAAAAAATGCCATAGCTAAAACCACTAAACCTACATAGAGTGATACAATAGTACTTCCAGATGTAATGACTCCACTAAATAATATTGCCCCTATAAATAAAATTAAGATAGAAATTATCGACCCAAGAAAAACAGCTACCAAATTTATATGGCCATTTATTTTTTCTACAAAACTTTCATTATATATTAATTTAGTACCACAATTTTTACAATATACTGCCTCAGCTTTATTATCATAATCACATTTATTGCAACGCATTAAATCCCCCCAAACTAATGAGGTAACTTCAATTATTTAATTTTTCCTATTTATTAAACAAATAATTGCTTTTTTAATATTTTAAAGAATAATTTTTAGACTAACTAAAAAAAAAGTAAACAATTACATTAAAACGATTTGGTAATTAAAATTAATTACTAAAATAGAATTTTGTATAGTAATATCCATCTAATTGTTACAAAATGATATTTTAACATCTTTTATTCTTCAATTCAGTTTGCACTAGATTATAATACTACCTGTATTTACATCAACTATTACTTCTCCTACAAACCAACGATTAATCGAGATATAAACAATTTTTATTGGAAGCACAATTCAGCCAGTATTATAATAATTTATAACCTGTCCGCTAGTTGCATTTATATCTATAGATTCGAGTTGAGTACCTACTAACAGCTCCAGAGTAAATACAAAGTCATCAGGATCAGGCCCAACCAAATGTTGATCCATAAAACCATTAGAATTAGTGTTTAATGTTACGGGTAATCCTTGTGGGTCTTCATAAGTCTGTGCATATTTTATTGCAATGCTTTCAGCGTCGGATACACTGATATATCCATTATTATTATTTACAGGATTTGTTGTAGTTTGGGAATTATCAGAATTTGTTGATGTAGATGCATTCGCATTTGTTTGATTCGTACTATTCTGCGTATTGTTAATTATTATTGTATTTGGATGATTCAAGCTTTCAAAATAAATATATCCCACAGTTACACCTAACACGCCTACTAAAATTACTATTATTACAATTAATAATATATTATGTGTGTTGGGTGACATTTGTTCCTTTGGTGAAACTTGAGGCTTCTTATTTGGTTGTTTAGAAAGCATTTTTTTTGTCCCTAATTGTAGCTTTAATATATCTTTTAAGTAAAATTTAAAGTTAGTTAATTATTACAATTTGTATAACCAATCATAATATATTATAATTTTTTGTAGTATGAATTAGAGTTAATTTCATATCAAGAATTTAATTTTTCATTTAATTTTTTAAGTTCTCGATAAATTAATTCATTTTGTTTAATTAGTATTTTATTCTGGTCTATAATCGCCTAAAACCTGCCCCTATCATTTGTTGAGTTACATTAAAAGTAAGTAGGGTACCTATACGCATCCATTTTGTCCCGGCTTCATGGGTTGCGAGATTATGCATATCTGATTCTTTCGAACTAATAATATCATCATCTCCTACATCGGCCTTGAATAGTAGTCGATTTAATCGTTCCTTTTTAAATTCCCTTTTTCCTTTTTAAATTCCCTTTCTGCCTTTGTCAGTATTTAAATACTCTTTTCGTCTAATCGTTTCTGGGTCGTTTCGGAGTTTATCTTTTGTAATCATCAACTTAATTGTTTCATCTAAGTCCAATTTTATTAATTCTGTACCAAATTCAAACAATGCTCCCCTTCTTTCCCTTCCACCAACATTTAGTGTTTGGACATTTATATAAATCAAAAAATCCCATATTTTACTCCCCTATTATTCTTATTATTTATTTTGTATTAAATAAATCAACTTGTCATAAACAAGTTAGGATATTACCATAAGCACCAGTTTGATCTTCTTTAAATTTTAGTCATATTCATTCTTTATTTAAATAAATCGAATTTACATTTATGAATCAAATTAGATACTAAGTAATAAAAATATAATTAAAGTTATGGCTGACAAAATTAAAGTTAAATAAATAATCCACTTTCCATTTATTTTTGCCCTTTCATTACGCCTTGTTATCAAATATAACCCTACTAAAATTTCAAAAATTGGATTAAACAATAAATAATTAGCGTAATAAAATGGAATCCATCCAATTATAATTGCATTATCATGGGTTTTGTATTCCCAACGATTGGATTCTATATTAAAATCATTTTGAGATGTTTTTATTATCTTTGAATTTATAAGATTATCCATTGATTTTAATTGATTTCCACATTCTAAACAAAAATTATTACTTTTATCATTTTTAGAACCACATTTAGGACATTTAACCATTTTGAGTACTCCTAATTGATAATGGGGGAAGTGATTCATTATATTTTACAGTTGCTTTGTAAGTCAATATCATTACTATGATTAACCCCACTGCACCTAATAATGGAGTTATGAGTGCCATGATAATTACTACTATAAGTGAGTATAAACATTTCATATCTTGGTAAATGTAAAGAAACCCCACACCCGCAACTATTAAATTCGATATAGCAGCTATAACTGGATTTTTCTTTCCTTCAACACTTTGTGTTTTAATAGGATTTCCACACTCTTGACAAAAATTACCTTCTTTGGTTTCAACCCCACATTCTTTACAAAACATTTAACCGCCTCATTTTATTTCTTTTAATTTATTTTGCACAGATTAGCCTGTGAGATTGTACTTGTTATTTTTTCTATATATCAAAACTCCAATCAGGCTCCCAATAACTCCAAAACCAATTAAAAATATTAACCCTGCGATTAGACCATATAATCCCCCTACTAATCCAAAGAGAATCGAATATGAAATTGATATTATGATGGTGTTGATAAGGCCACTTGAATATTCTTTTCCAGAAATGAAACTAGTTATGATTCCTGTAATAATCATTGTAAATCCGAGTACTGTAACCGCGAGTACTAGAGATCTCGACAGGTTAGTAGTTCTAGAAACTAATATGATCACCACTGAAAGAGCAAGTAAAACAAAAAAAAACACTAAAGCACCTATTAAAATTGCTTTGTAATTAATTAATTTAGAGATATCATTTTTATTTTCTTTAGGTTTTATTCTAGTACCACAATTTTGACAAAATGTTGCATTATCTTCATTTTCAGTTCCACATTTTTGACAATACATATTAAACACACCCCCCCAGCCTTAAAAAATAAATATTAATTCCAAATTTAAATTATAGTTAAGTACGAAAAGTTTNNCCAATTTGTAAACCATATAAAAAGTGGTTTTAAGTTAGTATAGAGATAATATCACCGGATTTATCGTTTCAATAAGTTTAATAAATTACGTTCTTAACTATACATATTACTTTTTACATAGTCAAAAATAAACCTTAATACTTTCTATGACAACCAAATAGAAAAGTTTTTAAATAAAAACAAATGGTTTGTGACGTTTTTCACATAAAATCGGGTTAGAACGATTGATTGCAGGAATGATCAATTGCGTAATTCATTCTTGAATAAAGAAAAGTATTCCAATGTTACTTTAAGATCTATCATAATTTGAAAGCAATACATCTAGCAATCATACTATTAAGCAAGCGATCGTGCGATCAATTGATCGAGAGAGTAAGAAATTGAATATAATAAGATATAAGAAGTTGATGTATTTATACAGTTTGGTATAGGTATAGACACTCATTTGTGGTACTTTTTTAGTTTTTAATATCAAATTAAAGTTCTAAGCCTTATTTGATAGCTGAATCTATAGCACAAAACCCATAAACTCAGTTAGTTATTCATCTATCATTTAACTTACAGTATCGATTAATTTAATCATTTATAAATGTATAAACATATGAATGCATGTAGGTAACTATCGATTTGTGCATCGTTTGAGATGGTTCGGTTGTAAGATTTTATCTTGTTCAATCAGGTAAAAAATATTACATTTTGACAATATTGTTTAATCAATTTTCTAAATCCCTTATTTCAACTTCTTCATCTTCTTTTTTGGATTGATTTTTATAATCTTCCGCAACATCATATAATATGGAAGCAGTTTTGGGGAAACGAGTATTCAATTTATCTGCATAATCCTTATACTTTTTACAAAGCTCAATTTCTTGTTTTCCTCCTTCTTCTAATGACTTTGTAACTATTCCTCTGTTATTAGAAATTCCAATTTCAAATGAATTATTCAACTTTTCACTTTCTATATCTTCAATTATCCTACATACTGCTTCAGGGGGCCAAATATCATTTTCCAGCTCTGTAAATACTAATAATTTACCGATATGTTTATCACAGACATCTATTCTATCAGATTTCTCACATAACTCTCTTGCCTTAACAATCCAAGATTTTAAAACCTCATAATTTATCTTACCACTTTTCAAACCAGGCACAGTATTCCAACTATGAAGTAAATTCCAAGATAGAGTTGCTCTTTGCTCTAATAACTCATCGGGAAGTTTTTCTTGATCTTTATCCTGTTTTTCATCTTTTCTTTTGTAAACATTTCTAATTACTTCAGCAAAAAATGTAGGATTGCTAGCTAATTCATTATGTAATAATTTAGGAGATCTTCCACTACCAACACTGGTTAGGAACAACAAATAATACCATTCTAACTTTGCTATTTCATTTTCAGGGTATTCAGATTCATATAGTTTGTTAAATAATCTCTCGATATCCCAATATTCAATTCTAAATTCATCGATACTTTTTTTAGTAGCAGCTTTTTCTAATATTTCTGCAATCAATTCTGGATGAACTTCATCATAGTATAGAGCAGCAATATCAAGAGCTGTAAAATATCTTTTTACATTAACCATTTGTTTTAAAAAATGATTTTTATCTTCAGTTGCTTTTGTTATTCCTCCAAACCTACATTTTTTCCAATATAATTCTTGTATTTTATTATCAAAGGAATTTAAGTAGTCCCATACATTCATTCTTGATGGGAAAGCGATAAAACAATTTACAACTTTTATGTCAGGCCAATTTTCAGTTTGAGCTTTTTCAACAAGATTTCTAATCCACTCATCATCATTGAATGCTTTATGGGAAATATATGTCTGAACAAATATCATAATGGATTTGTTTTCTTCTTCAAGTAACGCAAAAAGTTTTTCAATCTCTTCTGGAGTTAAATTACGTTTAGTTAAAATTTCACCCAAAATTTCCGGGTATTTTACACGTTTAACTACATTTATCAAACCTTCAAAGTCACATTCCATTATAATTGTATTCAAAGCATCTAACCTATATTGGAGACTTTTTTCTTCATCTTTATCAATTCTATTTCCTTCTAACAAGTTGGGATGATATTCATCAAAAAGCCAACAAAGTTTATCTATGGTATCATCTGGTTCTAAAGATAGATAAATTTTTTCCAGACCTTTCAATTCTTCCTCTGGAAGAGACCAATCCGAATCGGGATATGAACGATGCTTAGATATAATTTTCCTAAGTTGATTCCACAATTCATTACGGTGGTCTAAAATTTTTTCTTTATCCGAATAAAGTTGTTCAATAATTCTATTTCTCTCATCTACGGGAATTGCTGGGAATTTATCCAAAATTTTAACCCATCTTTGCCCATCAAATCCAACATGAATTAATAATCTATTTATTATTTCTTTAACATTTGTATAATGTTCTGAGGTAGTAACCTGAACTTCTGTTTTATCTGAAAATTGTCTCCAAGCCATTTTGGATGTTGGACGAGAAAAATCATGATCTTTTGGCATTAAATCGATTAAAAGATTCCATCCTACTTCAGTATTCCTTTCTATAAGTGTATCTAAAACTAGTAAGCGTTCTTCTAATGAGGCATAGGTTTGAGGATACCATAAAAGAAAAATTTCACGTAAACTATTTTTTGGTCTATTAATCATCCTACTTTCGGGATTTGGATCATTGCTTGCCAATTTCCCAAAAATAGTAGTAACTCGAGAAAGAAGATCAGGACTCCAAGCCAGACCTTCTAATGCCCAGAGCAAACTAGAGTGGTTAGAGGTGGGTCCAGTCATACCTTCTATTTCTCCAAATAGGCACATGATTGGTTGTTTTTCTTGAGAAAGAGACGACTCTACAGCATTCATAAAAGATTTAGGTGATGCTTCAGCGATTAGTTGTAGAACATCTGAAAGTGAATTCCAAAGATTACAGTCAGCTTCATTTAATAATTCTCTTATAATACCATCAACCCAAGTCTGAGCAGAATTTGTTACTGATATTTTAGCATCATCACCAAAAACTGAAATAAGAATCAAAGCTTGAAGAATTCCTTTTCTTAATTTGTAGGAATATGGCCGAACTTTGCCATAAAATGCGGCCATCCATTGTTTTTCAGGTTGAAGATCAAGAGCAGGATCTATGGTTCCCAATACTTTTAAAACTATATCCTTAAATTCTTGAAGATCAGTAGGAGTTATTAAGTGTGCAAGTGCAAAAAAAGCATCCATAGGTGAGATTAAACGCCATAACTCCCCAATCTTCAATACGGGAGAATCAGGCAGGTTTATCCATAAATACAATTTTCTAATGTAAGATTCATATTTATCATCAGCTATTAGGCCTATAATTTCTGTATCTTTATTATTTTTTGATTCACTCCAACTTCCTGCTAATAATGCAGGAATTATATCCCTTACAAAATCAGGTTTTGCCCATTCTGGCTTATTTACATAACTAGTTAATTGCCTTCTTAAAACAGTTATGCTTCTTCCTGTGTCTCTTGAATACTTCTGGGCATCTTCTGGATTTAATCCCATTTCTTGGATAGCAGAAATAAAAGCATTCTTTCCGAGTCTAGGTAATGTAATTTCGGGTTTAGTTATATTATCCGGACCCAATGGAATATAAACTGTGTGACCTTTCTGCATGGCTAATGTTAAATCGTTAATTTCAACAAATTCTGGAACGAGCAACAAACCATTATTACCCGTTATAGAAATATGTCTAAAAGATTCAGAATCTGATATAACTATGCTTCTTGATAAATAAAATTCTTTTTCTTCTTCAGATAGAGATTTTATTGAAGCAGCTAAAAATGCGATTGATTCATTGATAGTAGATGCTTTAACAGTAATTTGTGAAGACGGTGAATGCAACATTTTCTGAATTGTTTCTACTTGATTATCTCTACCTGCTAAAACAAGCTCTGTTGTAATTGGGGGATTAGTACTCATATTCCATTCATTCCACCAATCTTCAAGTGCTTTTACTCCTTTAGGGTATTTTCCTAAATGTTGTCCTAACCATATACCAACTGCAGGAGATTGTTCAATCCATTCTTCTAGTGTTGCAGCATTATATGCCTTTACGTCTTTCCAAAATCCTTCTTCTTTCTTTTCTTTACACCATTCCTTATTTTTTGTCCAAACTCTGGGACTAACAAACACATATGTGGTTTCGGAAGGATTTATATCTGAAATATTTTCCTTTCGTTTTTCATAATCTTTATCTGCTTTATCCTTTACATTTTTATTACACCCAATTTCCCATACAGAAACTCCTTCAGGAATATATTCTGTACCTTCAGAAACTTTAAGAATCCCATCCCAACCAGGACTTGAAACATTATCACCAGCAGGAAAAAGAATATCTGAAATATCAGTCGTTGTAGCCCTAATAAGGCGACGTATCAATAAAGGAAGATGCTCTTGACAATCTCGACGAGCAGCCCAATTTTTTAAATCTGTAGTATCAACCCATAGCACCAAATCAACTCCTTCTATTTACATATAAATAAGATAATCCTAAACCCCGAAATCTTCTGAGTTTTACTAGATAAATTATAATAGTTGTCAATTAAGAAAAACAATGATATGTAAAGCTCTTTTGCTTTCTTATAAAATGAATTAGATTTTTACGATTTATCACCATTAATAATCTCAATCTCTTCCTCTGTAAGACCATACAATTCATACACTAAATTATCTATCTGCTTATCCGTTGCATCTATCTGTCGCTGAATTAATTCCTTATCTTGTGGAGTTCTGGCTGTATCGCTGTCTGTATGGAGTTTTAACATAGTTTTTACATGTTTGACTATCTCATCATGTTTTGAAATATCTTTGGGGTCATCAAAGTTTATAGTCCGGATAGGAAGTTTTTCGATGTATTGGCGATTTAAAGCCATATACCCTCCCCTAAATGGCGTGCTAATGATTTTTAGGAAGAATGTAGATAATTTTGAGTTTAAAATACCTATTAAGTAATTGAAAGAGAACGAAATATCTTTATTAATTGATACTCCATATCCTCCGCCACCTCCGCCACCACTTCCTGCAAAATAGTATTTACCTTCTATATCTAGGGCAAAAGAACTTTTATTTGCTAATGATGGTACGACCAGTTTTGGAGTGTCAAAACGATTGTGATTCTTTTTATATACATATCCGTACCAATTACTTCCCATTTTTCCTTTATTTCGTTCAGATAATTCTTTTTTGTTGTCTTCAAGGTATTTCCAAGTATAAGGATACTCCTTTTTGTAAACTTCTTTAGTTATAAGTTCCATTTTTTCATTAGCGAGTTCATATGGAAAAATCAATCTTTTATTAACATTTTCAAGGAAATAACGTCTTATATTAACAGAACCTTTTAAAAAATATTTTAAATGGTCATTTTCGAACCAATGTTCATTATCTGTAGCTTTTGAATAGCAAAGGACTAAATTACCTTCTTTTCTAATTTCTTTAAGGATATATATGTCATCACCATTAGTTTGTAGACCCACAAATAAATGGGAGATATCTCCCAACTTAACGGGCAACTTTTCTAACTTTCTAAACAATTTAGCCCCAGGTCCAACAATGAAATTCCACTCTTCATCAGAAACATTATTGTAAGAAATTTCTCCTTCAATAGAATAATTTGAAAGTCTCCATTTGTTTAAATCATCCACCTTGACATAATTGAACTTTTTCCGGGCTATTTTATTTAAAAATAGTAAACAAGTATAGGTAGTTGCCTTATCAAAGACTTGATTATCTCCAAAATGAACTATTTTATCTAATGTTCTGCCAGATGCAATAATATATCTTAATGGTTGACCATATTTGGAATTGAAGAATTTATGGGGTAAAATAAATCCTAGATGGCCATTCCCATTCAACAATTGAAGCACTCGTTCAACAAATACCACATAAATATCATAGTTTCCTTTACTGGCGGAATTATAGTTTCTTTTGTATTGTTCTACTTCAATCGGAGCCCATTCTTTCATTGCTTGGATACGAATATAAGGAGGATTTCCTATCACTGAATCAAATCCACCATTATCCATTATGCTTTTAAATTCAATACCCCAATCAAAGGCGTTTATTCGTTTAATATCTTCATCTGTTAAATCCAATTTTGAAATATCGTATATCTCTGGTCCTATCAATGAGTTTCCGCACTTTATATTATCTTCTAAGTTTGGTAAGGCTCTTTCTTTGTAAAGTTTTTGTTGTGCTTCCAGAACATCTTTATTTTCACCTTCGAGTACTTTTAGAAGTAAACTTAATTTGGTGACTTCAACAGCCTGGTGGTCAATGTCAACTCCATAAATATTGTTTAACAGGATACGTTTCTTTTCTCTTATTGTAAGATGCCATTCATTGTTTGATCCCTTGTATATCTGATCTTTTAAACGATTTTTATCTTCGAGATTAGAGTAGTAAATTAAATGCCAATTTAGGAGATAGTTGTAAGCTCCAAGTAAGAATGATCCTGATCCACATGCGGGATCGAGTATACGAAGTTCAGAAACCTTTTGGGGTGTTTTATTTTTGCATAATTGGCCAATGGTATTCTTTACAATATATTCAACAATATATTGGGGTGTGTAGAATACTCCACCTGCCTTTTTTACTTCTGGCTTCTCTTCAACTTTGGCGTGATGTCCTTTTGTTAGTCTGATGACCTTTCCCAAGAATTGTTCATATACATTACCTAGGATCTCTGGGGATAGTACAGAGAATTCGTATGGACTGTCGGGATAGTAAAGGTTCTTTATTATCTGTTTGAATATTCCATCTTTGATTTCTAAATGAGGAGTTAATGTATCTGGTGTGCTTTTTTGTGTTTTGTTGTTTTTAAAGTGGAATAGGCCTGAGTTGTATTTTTCATCTGCGGTTTTCCATATTTCAGATAATTCTTGGTATATCTCTTGTTTGTCGAGGAGTTTTTGTAGTTGTCCATATTTTTCCGCTCCTCGGTCCTCTGCCATACGTAAAAATATGATTCTGTCTATAATTTGTTGTACCGAATAATTTAATTCATCAACTGTTAGATCTGAGTTTCTCAGTGCTATATCTTTGGCTAATAATTCTCGCCATGTTTCTATTTCGGATAAAAATTCATCATCTACAAGTGTCGTGCCCTTCTTCTTCTTAGTTGTTTCAGCGTATTTATCATATGACCCTTTTAATACAGCATCCTTTGAGAATGTATTGTAGAGGTAATCCCATTGTTTAACATAATCCTTATAGGTTAGATACTTGATTCGTCCTGTACTGGCCCTGTCTGTTTTCTTTGGTCTGGACTTTGATTCATAAATGGCCAATTCTTCAAAATCAGTGAGGATAGATAATGGTAATTTTGCGCTCCATGCATATCTTCGGAGCTGATATGATGGTTTTATATCTTTATCTATATTTACAGAGGGTTTTTTAGCTTCTACAAAGAATATTTTTCTACCTGCAAGAGTAAAACAGTAGTCAGGTGCTCTAGTACCGCCAGCAATCTTGATTGAATCTTCAAAAATAACATCCCGATATTGTGGTGCAGCCCCTGTAGTATTATCAACATCCCAACCGAGAGCTTTAAAAAAAGGATTGATGAACTCTTGTTTTAGTTGTTCTTCTTTGTAATTAGGATTTTTGTAAGCTTCTAAGTTACGTTCAAACTTATCCACCAATTCAATTATTTCTGCTGGCGCTTCTAACATTTTTCCCCCTAGTTGATCAAAGTATTGAATAACAGAAGCTTAAATCTTACTATTCATTACTGTTGGAATAAACAGGGCACTTAACCAAACTTTTTTTATACATAGTTAACATCTGTATGTGTATTTCAGTTTAGAAAGCTATGCTAAGTTAATGCATTTGTTGCAGTTAGGGTAGGGTAAATGAGTTATTTTTGGTTAGTATGAATGTTTAAAATCATTAATTAATATATTTATGAAGCCACATAATGATTTAGCGAGTTAGTTACCCGTTTAATTAGTAAGATAAGAAAAAAAATAAATATTTATCAGAATGTCGGTAGTTCTCCTAAATTATCTTTTGTAATAGAATCTTTTACTGTTTTTATGTAGTCTACACCATTGAGTCTTATTATTTCTACTTTAGCCCCATGATGCCATTTATTAGCTGTTACCTCTGTTATTGTGCAAAAATTTTCATTTTTTCTTAAAGTGTCCAAAACATCACTTCTTTCCCATGTACTAGGCACTCCAAAAGAATCACCTAAGTTTTTGTCATTTTAGAAAATTTCATTGTATAATATTTTTTAGTATCGATCAAGATTGATCTTCTTTTATTTGAATAGCTCCTCGTAGACAAAAAAAAATAAAAAATAGATAAAAATGTTTTATATTACAATAGTTTTAACCTCTGCTTGCCTCTTCCTCACTGGTCATGTAATTATAGGCTAAAGCTGCAAGAATAGCTCCTACAATGGGCCCTATAATATATATTGGGAAGAACATCCATAAATTGGTACCTGCAAGTAGTGTATTTCCCAGATACGGGCCAAAAGTCCTTGCAGGGTTTAAAGATGCTCCAGAGATATTTCCAACAGTAGTTATGACACCAGCTACAGTCAAACCAATAATAAGTCCTGCAAATCCTGATGGGGCTCTTCTATCTACCGCAACACCCATTATGGCCATCATCAAAAGGAATGTGCCCACTAGTTCGGCTAGTATAGCCTGGAGATAACCAATTCCTGGAAATGGTGCTGTAGCACCCAGACCACCAACAGTAACAGCTCCCATACCGACAATTAATGCAAAGAGTAAACTTGCAATAGATGCACCTGCAAGCTGTGAAATGATATAAGGCACCACATCACGACCCGGAAACTTTTTAACAGTCCAGAGAGCTATTGTAACAGCAGGGTTTATATGACAACCCGAGACATTTCCCAGTGCATATATGCAAGTTGATATTGCAATACCAAAGGCCAGACCAATTGCCAGCCAATCACCTAAACCTCCAAGTGTTCCGATTCCAATGTTAAATGCATTTGGTGGAACACTTCCTTTGGATATCATGAGAGTGATTGCAGCAGCACCCGCACCCATAAAAACTAAAAAAAAGGTGCCTATGAATTCAGCAAGACACCTCTTTTTAATATTTGCCATTTTATTCACCCTTTAATGCCGCGTAACATTCTGGACATAAAATTCTGGGCATGCTCTTTTGAACCTTTTGAGAGGGGAATGGATATCCTCCCTCCCATAGGGTCACATCTTCCCTTATTAGATGGTCCTCACACAAAGCCATTCCACACACTATACAAATTGCAACGGCTTCCTTATCCTTACCTTCCATTGCATCGATGTAACATTTCATTTTGAACACCGTCCATTTTTTTTAATGGTTTATTACGACCATATTGATTAAACTGCTTCTTTCCATTGACATGCACAGTGTCTGAAATCTACTAGACAAGCTGATGCACAGTTTTTACATACTCTAGCTGGAGATGCTGGATTTTCTTTATGGAGAGCTATGATGTTGGTCATCATGGTTGCTGTAACTGGTTCGCTTGTTAATAGACATGGATAATCTGCTAGACGCATAAGAGCTGAGAAACGTACAGATATTGCACATGCAGGGTATGCGTAACGTTGAGGATTCATTATCACACTGTTTTTATGTACGGGATCAAGATCAACCTTGTATCCTGCAACTTCTGGTTTCAATTTTCCCCTTGAACCATTTTTCATCCTACGTTCCTTGTCCAGGTACTTCCAACCCCGGTAGATCATGTCCATAAAATCACAGTTATGGAGCTCTGCAGCTGCACCACGTGTTGGATAGAGCTGAACATAGTTATGGAACCTTTTAGTCAGGAGATCTACTATCATAGGAGCATTGAAACCATCTAGTTCCAACATATATTCCACTGCACAAGCAGATGAACCTGTTGCAAGTGAAAGAGGTTCATATTCGTTTTTAAAATCTGGAATGGCATTATTTAATGTTGATTCCATCACACCTGTTGTAGCCTCTATTACAGCCATTATNNGCTGGTACAGTTACTATATTTCCATAGTGCACTTTGTCCTTTACAGCGTTCATTACTGTTTTTTCCATTTTTTTCTTATATTCTGCCATGTACTTTCTTACATCAAATGATTCGTGTCCCATGGAATCCATAAGTTTGGCCTGTGCCTCGATTGGACTTTCATAAATGTATTGAATCATTTCAACTTCGCTTTTAACAGCGTCAGTTAATGTGTGGCCTTCTTCAACCTGGGTGGTGAAAACTTCTCCAATACCATAGGAAGTGTTCATACCCCATGATTTAGCAGATAATATGGCCTGTTTATGGGCTTCAGGTATGTCTACATGTTTTAGGATCCTGTTTACAATATTACTTGTACTTCCGGGTATGAGTGCAAAATCAACCACACAGGTAGGACCGTAAAAACCACCGTACCTTCTTACTACTTCTCGGCCTATTAATGCTTCAGCTTTTCCAACACCCTCTATAAACTTGTCAATACTGGCTTTAAAAGAGTCATCATTTTCATAGAGTATCTCAAGCACAGCAGGAGTCTGATAATGTTCTACAAACGGATCATCTTCTGGTCTTATAGTATCAGTTAAACCTACAAGTGCGTTGTAGTGTGTTTTAACCGAGTTTACATGCAAGTCGATAACAGATTTGCTTTGACCATCGACTACTGTCATTTCATTAACAACATCTAAATAAGGTTTTGTATCGGTTATTTTAAATTTACCGCCTCTGTTTTTACTAATGGTATCTACATCTGCTCTTTGTGCCGCAAGGGCCTCCTTTACCATCTTTTCGTATATTTCAGACATTTATTATCACCCATTATTATATAGAATTTGAACAGCTTATAATTTTTGAGTGTAATAAGGTCCCATGTATCTTATAACAATGTTTAGCCAAGAATAAATATCACTATAATTAATAGAATTAGTGAAAAATATAATATAATTTTATTAAATATGATAATAGTCTTGGTAATAATTTTAAAAAGCATATATCCAAATATATATCCATTAAAAATGTTTTCAAAATGTATCAATGGATATTCAAACATTAACCATTAGAGAATAGAATATATTCAAGAATTTATTTAAAAATAAAAGAAATTAAATAAATTTATATGTTTTTTTATTGATATTAATTGTAAAGGAGGAATTATTTTGTCGAATGAACATCCTAGAATGAAGTTCTTCATCAAAAATTTAGAAAACAGCCAGTGGAGAGTGCGTGAAGAATCTGCTGAAGCTTTAGGTGAAATTGGGGATAAACTAGCCGTTGAACCATTAATAAAATCTTTAAAAGACGATGATTGGCATGTAAGAGAGGCAGCATCACTCTCACTTGGAATTTTAGATGATGATCGTGCTGTTGTTCATTTATTAAATATGTTAAATGATGGAAAGGACAGTGTAAGATATGGAGCAGCATTAGCACTATCATCTGTGGGGGATGATTCTGCCATTAAACAGCTTAAATTAGCAGCTAAAGATGACAGTTTGATGGTAAGACAAATTGCTGAGTTTGCTATCGATGAGATTGATCAAAAAAGGAATTTAAAATAAATTCAGATAATAAATTTTTAAACATAAAATTAGATGTCTTGATTTATTATTTGATACTTTACTATGTAATTAACTTAGAGGTGGTTTAGATGATTAGAACTCTAGTGGTGTACAGCAGTAAATATGGATCAACAAGGGATGCAGCCAAAATAATTGCCTTAATAAATGGACCTGCAATGTATTGTAGTGTGGATGAATTCAAACCAGAATACAAAGAATTTGAAAATATTATAATAGGATCACCACTCCTCCAAGAAAAATTGGAACCATCAATAATTGAATTTGTTGGAAATAACAGGGATTGGTTAAAAGAGAAACCTATATCACTCTTCTGCACATGTCTTAACAAAAATGGAGGTTTAGATCAGCTGAGATCCCTTGAAAAATCCATGGAAATCAAAACTGTTAGTATGAAAGCCATTGGAGGCAGGTTAATCATTGACCAGCTCGATGAAACGGATCTTGAACTAATAAAAAACTTTTTAGACCATGTTAACCTACCCTTTGAGGATATGGACTTTTATAATGAGGAAGAAATCATTCAGTACTCCATGAAGCTTAAATATTTAGCAGAAAAAATTATTGTTCCATTAGATCATGACAAGCTAAAAATAGCTATAGACGAATTTTTAAGTTCCCATAACACTTGTACCCTAGCAACATGTCATTTAGATAATGTAAGATCAACACCAATTGAATATAACTACTATAATGGTTTCTTATATCTTTTAACGGAAGGTGGTGAGAAGTTCTCTAATTTACTATTGAATAAAAATGTTTCTGTATCAGTTTATGAAGATTATAATGGGATGAACAACCTTAAGGGAATGCAAATAACGGGTCAAGCATCATTTATTGAAGATGATGAGGAATTTAATAATGTATTGAAGTTTAAAGGACTTAATGTGGAATTTATTAAATCCATGCCCATTAAGATGAATATAGTTAGGATTGTTCCAGATAAGATTGAATTTTTAAATTCACAATTTAAAAACAATGGATACAGTGCAAAACAGATCTACAATTATTAGATTAGCACACCTCATCTAATTTTTATTGCGATTACTTTTTTTCTTTAGTGTTAAAATTACGAGAGATATCTAATACAGTAATACTCAAATAGAATTATTAACAGTTTTCTTGGAATTGTTGTTTTCTTATTTCTATTTTTACAATTAATTGATGAATTTCTGATAGATAAATCTACAACAATTATTATATTCTAGTTAGAAATTTACATGGAAAAATTAAGATGTAAACAAATAAATACTTCAAATTCAATATAACATTATTGTAATTAATATATTAACATTGGAGGTAAGATAAATGGCTGAAGAAAGAAACGTACTATTAGGTATTCTAGCAATACTATTAGGTTTAGTAGTAATAGCTTTTCCATTGATTTCTGTATTTGTTCTAAGTAGTATTGTTGGTATTGGACTCATATTTGTTGGTGTCTGGTTACTAGCCCAGAGCTTCCATGTTTGGAGCGCAAACAAAGGGGTAAGTATTCTTGCATTAATTCTGGGAGTTTTAGGTATTTTTGTAGGTATTGGTTTATTTGGAAAAATACTTGCATTCAGCATACTTGTTGGATTGGTCATATATATAGGTGGACTTTTCCTTATAATATCTGGAATGATATCCCTAATATCTGGTCAGGGCAATGCTGGTAGATGGGGTGGAATTTTAGGTATTGTAATGGGTATACTCTATATTATTGTTGGACTATACGCATTCAACCCATTATATCTCGCATTATTAATAGGTCTCTGGCTTATACTAAGTGGAATATTCCTTGTATTTTCACCAGCAGCAGAGAAAGTTGAAAGCTAGAATTAAATAATCCATATTTTTTTTTTAATTTTTTTTTATAGATATTATCGATTTTTTAGTTAATTTAAAATATTTTTTTATACATAATAATAATTGTATATGTGATTTATTTTTCTATTTTAATTAGAAATTAGCGAGATAAATCTGGTTATAGGTGTTGTAAATGAGCGATAGTTTCCAAGAATTGATAATTAAGAATCGTAATTTTTTAAAAGATAGCATACGAAAGTCTGTGGATTTTTCAAAAACCGAACAGAACAATGGTGTGAGTGCCCCACCAATACAAAAACCATATCCAAAGAATGCCGATCTAATTGATCTGGTTGTTGAAGAGGACTGGGAAAATATTTTCAATATACCACTCGCAAGAGCTGTTAAACATCGAACAAGTCACAGAAATTATAGTGATGAACCATTATCACTTGAAGAATTATCATTTTTATTATGGGCAACACAAGGGGTTCGTTTAGTTGAAGGTAATAACACATATCGTAACGTTCCATCGGCTGGCTGTCGTCATTCAATGGAAACCTACCTGGCAGTTTTTAATATTGATGGGCTTCAAAAGGGTGTTTATAGATATTTACCCCTTTCACATCGGTTAATTCTTGAGTTTAAGGAAAATGAACTGGAACAAAAACTTATAAACGCAACCTTTGGACAGCAATTTGCAGGACTTTCAGCGGTAACCTTCGTATGGACATCGATACCAAACCGTATGGAATGGCGGTACGGTCCTGTTTCACATAAAGTAATAGCAATGGATGCAGGTCATGCAGCACAAAACCTATATCTTGCTTGTGAAGCAATAAACTCCGGTACATGTGCTATTGCTGCATACAACCAGGAATATGTAGATGAACTCCTTGGTCTAGATGGTGTTGATGAATTTGTGATATATTTAGCACCCGTTGGTAAGCTATAAACAAAATATTTTCTAAAAAAAAGTAAGTGATTTGCATTAAATAATTCGTTAAATTATTTCTTAACCATTATTATATGGGCTATGACCATTCCACTTAGGAATATAAATGTTATCAAAGCTGTTCCATTTATTGCACGGTTTATTATAAATAAACCAAGTATTGCTTGGGATGCGAATGCTGTTAATGTGCCTATTAGAAGAGCTTCTCTTCCCAAATAGTTTTTATTTCCCTTTTCTCTTTTTTCTCTGTAATCTGCAAGTATTTTTAATCCAATGAAAATTACAAATATACACCAGATGAGTAAAAGAACCAATATAATGTATCCAAAGTCAAATGCAAATCCGTAGATACCCGGTACAAAGTAATCTATAATATCCTTCTTGGTTACAAGAGTACCAAAGAATATCTGATATGGAAGTCCGAATGCAAGGATAATAAACACTGGTAAAGCTATATAACCACTAGAACTTCCAGTGTCGATTGATCCCCAATATGAACTTCCTTGTACATGGCCGAAAAGTGTTGTGTTTTTTATAACCAGTTGAAGACTTGGCACTGCATTCTGTAAGATCCTCTCGATCCTTGTTACAGGACTGAGTATAGTCATTCCAAGCAGTCTTGATAGTAATTCTAAAGACGTGAACCCTATAATTATTACTCCTACAACCGCCACTACCCTTTTAGCCGTTAAAAATGATTTTTGTCTGAAAGATTTGGAAATTAAGAAAAATCCGAATATGAGACCTATAATCCACAATATAAGGAAATCCCTGTGCACAAGTCCGCCAACAATTGTTATAAGAATTATTAATAGGAAAATAAATCTTTTAATACTCAATACTCCTATACCCACTTCACTCATTGTTGATAATGCAGCCCATGCTGATACAATACCCATCAAAGCTATTGGACCATATGTATGTGTAAACTCATGCAATCCCAATACCGGTATGAATAATGCTAAAGCATCAAAACTAAAAAGTAATGTAAGTCCTATTGTTAATACTAATGAGAATAACATGACCCGACTTAATGAAATTTTTATTAAATTGAAAAAAATTATTATCGCGATCTGCATAAGAATTGCAAATTCGAGAATAAACTGAAGATTATTTTGTGCTATTAAAACCATTTATACACCTAGATCTAGTAAAATATTTATAAAACATAATTATCTTTAAAAAATGTTTATGGAATATAATTATAATGGCGTTAAGATATATAAAAATATCTAATTGCATTAATTATACTAAATATATATCTACACGATATATGTCTTTTGATTGAACCATATCAACCTTATAACCACATTATTAAAGGCAATTATTCCATTACAAATAATTTAAGATAATTTTTGAGAGATAATATACTTTTATTTTAATAGTATTTTTTTGATCATATAAAGATTGATAATAAAAAATAATGAGATTATTACTATAGTTAAAAGGGAGATAATATATTGAAACTAGACCAAAAGGAGTCCTAATAGTAGCTATAATAGTGTTTATTGCAGCATTGTTAGCATTAATTGTAGGAATAACAATATTTATTCTTGGAACACCTTTAGATATGATATGGACCCTAAAAAATTCATTTCCGACGGGATTTAGAAGTTCATCAACAGGGATGATTTTTGGATATTCCATTCTCATCCTTGGTCTAATATTAATATCTGCAGTATGGGGATTACTAAAAGGTATGAAATGGGCATGGTGGGTAGTTTTAATAGTGTTTTTAGTTAATGGAATTGGAGATGTTATATCAGTGATATTTGGAGGGGGAGTTAACGGAATATCAGGAGTATTAATTGTATCTGCATTCATAATTTACCTGACAAGACCAAATGTAAAAAAATATTTTGAAAAAAATCAGACAAAATAGGAACTCAATCTAAGTATCAATACTCATAAGTAATTGAAATTAGAAATCGTCCAAATTTATCATGGAAATTTAAAAAAAATGTGTTATCATAGGTTAGTTAAACCTACAACCATTTTTCACACCATAACATCCACTATTACAGGATACACATAGAGCTGGTTCTGTATCTCCCCTTTGCCATCTGTTAATTAGATCTGGCTCACGAATAAATGGTCTTGCAAGCGAAAAATATTCTATTTTCCCATTATTTAAAATTTCATCCATACAATCCATGCTTCTGTTTCCACCCACAAGTGCAACCGGCACATCAACCTCTTCTGCAATTCTTTCTGCATAATCTTTGAAATATGCTTCTTTATCTTTACTATCCACATTGCTTCTTATAGGTCCCATTCCCTCCATTGAGGAAAAACTTCCACCACTAACTTCAATTAGATCCACACCCATTTCAGACAGGGCCTTGCATACAAAAAGACTGTCCTGGGAGGTTAAACCTTCATCCATAAAATCTTCAGCGTTAACCTTTATTAAAACCGGGAAATCATCACCAACAGCATCTCTTACAGCCCGATATGATTCAAATATTATTCTGGCCCTGTTGCCTATTGAACCACCATAATCATCGGATCTTCTGTTGTAATAAGGGTTTAAAAACATGCTCAGTAAAAATCCATGTGCAGCATGTAACTGTACACCATCAAATCCAGCTTCCTTCACACGAAAGGCTGCATCACCAAAAGCCTGAACAATTTCTTTAATATCCTCTAAACTCATCTCCTTTGAAGTTGTTTTCATTGCTACATGTTCGACTTCGGATGGTCCCCATTTAGGGCCGCCGTGTACTATTTGCATGATTATGTTTGTATCGTATTCATGCACCTTATTAGTCAATACCCTATACTCCTCAATAAAATTGTCATCGTATATTCCATTCATATTATTTGTTGGTTTATCAAATTTCATGACGTTAGCAAAACCTGTTATGATGGTTCCTACACCGCCCCTAGCTAACTCTTCATAATGATCGATTAATTCCTGGGTCACGTGTCCCTTTTCATCTGCTAATCCTTCCCAAATAGCAGACCTAATAAATCTATTTTTTAGTTTCATATTTGATATTCTGGTCTCATCAAACAATGTTTTCAAATAAATCACCTGTTTTTCTGTAATAAATTTTGATAAAACATTTATAATACTAATCAACTAATTATAGTTTGATATATTAATTTAAATAATTTTACGATTAATTATTAGATAATCATTAAAACGAGTTTATGATCAATAGTATGTGGTGAGTTATATGACCAATGAAGAAATTGAGATGTTCTATGAACAGGCCATGTCCTATCTTGGACAAGGAGAGAGTAAGAAGGCAATAGAATTTTTTGACAAAGCACTTAAAATTGATGAAATGTACCTTCCAGCATGGAATGATAAAGGAGTTGCCTTCATGGAACTTAAAGAATATTCTAAAGCTTTGGATTGTTTCCAGAGGGTAGGATATTTAGATCCAGGTATTAGCATGCCCCTGTACAACAAAGGATATGTTCTATTGATGTTAGAGAGATACGAGGAAGCAGTTGAAACCTTCAGGATATTCTTGGAAGCTTATCCATTTAAGGATGATTTTTATAGATATGGATTATTCTTAAAAGCTCAAGGCCACTACAACCTTAAGCAATATGATGATGCTAAAGAATTGCTTGAAAAAGCTATTAAAAAGGATAAGACTTTTAAAGAACCTCGAGAACTCTTTATTAAGATATTAAAAGAAACTAATGAAGCACCCTAGGGATATTTGGGAAATATTAAATAAATTTCTAATAATTCTCAAATTCTATTAATCTTATTTTTTTATCCATTATTGTATGTATGTCTTATTAAAAAAACATTGAACTTCTTTTATTATAAATTCATTCAAAACCCTTAATTTTATATGATTTTGTTCATTTTTATGCTTGTTAAGTTCTTTATTATGAGTTTTATAAGCATATTAAACTAACAAAAATTACATATGATTGTGGGAACATAATATTAAACTCGATAAAATGAGAAGAAAAACTAAAAACGAGATTATAATAACTTTTTTTGTAGCTTTATTAATTGTAGCTGCAGCGGTGTACGGGTTAAACTCGCAAAATATTGCAACCTACAACTATAATGTATCTGAAGTATCTTCTATGAATCAAACTTTATCAACAGTTACAAATAATGTGTGAGTGTTTTGAATATATTGAACACATCAGGGACAGATAATCAATTTTCTTCAACATCAACTGGTTATTATCCTGGAACACTAGGAAAAAATATTACCTTCCGGTTTAATTCCTCGTTGATGTGATTCACATTAATTTATTTTTCAAATTTCATATTGAATTATATAAATTTTTAGAAACCAGAACATCAACTATAATGTTATTTTTAAAGGTATCTATTTTAAACATCCAAAAATTTAATTTACTTACATAATAACACACAAATCCTATTTTAAACCACCTCAACAACAGATTTTATGTTAAATACCGCCCCACTAAAAACTTTAATAAATATTGAATAATTTATTTGTTTTAATTTTACGATAATATCCCATAATTTAATATATTTCATTGTAATATAATTCAATAGATTAAAGAAAATTTTTTGAAGTTAAATAGGGTTTTATAAGATTTAATTAGTTTTATAAAAATATAAAACAATTTAACGGACTTAGATGAAGGTTGAAACAATGCAAAGACATTATCAGGTAATTTTTGAATCGGTCTTATCTGTTTTTATAGTTGTAGATATCTTAATTATGAGTTTAATGATTGCAGGATTTGCAGTCGGGATAATGCATTCATCCATTAACAATGTAGGCAGATTTGACTTGATAGTGGCTGTTTTAATCTTTGTTGATTTCATAGTATTTAGGATAAGAAAAGATAGAGAGAATAACAGTAATTGGCAGTTTATTAAAGAGAATTGGGTTTATATTATTGCAATCATACCTTTTACATTTATTAGTTTTAATGTGTTCGAATTATTTGGTTTTCTGAATATAATTTGGTTGTTGGTAATTTTAAGATATTATGCACTAATTAAAGTCCTTTTAATAACTGGAAGTAAGGTTCGGAAATACCCGTCTAAAACAAAATTAGACTATGCAACAGTTTTTTTACTCTTAGTTCTGGTTATTGGATCATTTCTATTTTTCATAGTCGAAAGAAGTGTAAATCCTGAAGTTCCTAACTATGAATCTGCTATGTGGTATGCAATAGTTTCTATGACAACAGTTGGTTACGGTGATATTGTACCTATAACACTTGCAGGTAGGATAATTGGAATAATTATGATATTAAGTGGTATGGGATATGTGAGTCTGGTTACAGCCACATTAGCCTACTCATTCATTGATTTATTTAGAAAAGAAAGTAGTAAAGCTGTGGATAAGGTTGAAAAAAAGGTTATGGATTACGAGGAAAAGATTGATGAACTGCTTGATAAGGTGGATAACCTCGAGAAAAAGATCGATGAAAACAATCAAAAGGAATAGAATTATTCTACGATTCAATATTTTTGTATCTACTTAATGCAAATTATTTAGACTGTGATCTGTTTAATTAACAGTCATATACGTTTATACCTTTTTTTATTTTTTATTATTCAAATCTAGGATATAATCTATTTTATTTATTAAATTGTTTGCACTCCAAACATTCTCATACTGTATTTCTCTGGATTTTCCTGTTTTTCCCTCAAAGATTTTTAATAAATGTTCTTTATCCTTTATTAACCTTTCAATATCCTGTTCGGGTACAGTTTTATCTTTGATTATCTGTTCAATTGCACATTCAATTCTTCCATCAATTTTCATAAATAACTCTATAACAGGCTCTCTTGTTTTTTCGTGTACTTCATACATATGTCATCACCTTAACTGAGTCCATAATCATATTTCAAATAGATTTTAAGGTTTCAAGAATTCCCAAACACACAATTATTAATCCAACTCCAATTATTGAATATTATAAAATATTATAAAATGTATCAATATGAATTAATCCAAATAAAATTATTAGAAAACCTGCGAGGTAGAAACTCTTAGCATTTTCAGCAAATTTGGATCTTTCCATCTGTTATTCCTCCTTGTCTAATTTTTAGACATCAGATACGATTTTTTTTGGAATAAATTTATTGACTTACAATATTTTATATTATAAAAACAAGTATATAAAATAGACCAATTGAGTATTTTAATACACCTTTGGAGAACTATAGTTATATTTATTACAATAAGAGAATATTATAAAAACCTTAGGGAATACTAAATAGAATGTTCATAAATATTTTGATAATATCATAATATTTTAGAAGCATATCTAAATAAAAACGGTATCATACAACAATTATTTTTAAATTTAAGTTAAAATTATCAAGTTAATAAACGGAGCTACAAATATGTTAAAAAAAGATGCTGAAGATTATAAAATAGAATCACGTGAAAAGTTCCATAAACAAGCTGAGAAATACGATTCTGGAAATAAAGGAAAGCATGCCAGATCCCTCTACGAAAGTGTGATAAACAAGTTAGATGTACTATCGTTTAATAATCTACTTGATGTAGGATGTGGAACAGGAAACCTGTTAAAATTAATTTCTACTAGATATGATGTCCAAATTTCAGGTGCTGATCTTACACCAAAAATGTTGAATATAGCAAGAATTAAACTTGGTGATAAAGCGGATTTAAAAGTAGGTGATTCTGAAGAGCTGCCATTTGATAATGATAAATTTGACATGGTCATTTGCACAGATTCCTTTCATCACTATCCACATCCAGAAAAGGTTCTAGCAGAAATTAGAAGAGTTCTTCAACAAGATGGAATGCTCTTAATTGCAGATCCATATACTCCAACACCACTCAGACAGCTAGTTAATTTATACTTCAAATTAAGTAGAAGTGGAGATGTTAAAATATATCCCGAATCAGATATCCGTAAATTACTTGAAGAAGCAGGATTCATATCAATAGAATATGAACACGCCGGTACAAATGCTTTTATTGCTACCGCTCAAATAAAAAAATAGTCTTATATTTTATTAATGATCTCAGCATATTCTATGTTTTAAGTATCAGAAACATTACACTCTGAACTTCTTTTTTAAATCAATAATTGATACTCACAATCAATAATTTTTCATGTTAAATAATTTAAAAAATATCTATATGTGGAATAATAAGATGATTTAAATCCTCTTAGTAGCCTATTAAAATGAATATACCTATTCCTATTAATATGATCCCGCCTAAAATTTCTATTTCCTGACCGAATAAATGACCCAATCTTTTGCCCAGATAAACACCAATAAATGATAATATAAAAGTTATTGTACCTATTATGATGGCTGGATTTATTACTGGAGTATTTATTATTGCAAATGAAATTCCCACAACAAAAGCATCGATACTGGTTGCTATTGCCAGTACTGTTATCTCTTTTAAAGAAAAATCACTGCTTGGCTCGTCATCTAAAAAGGACTCGTAAATCATTTTAATACCTATAATAGATATTAAAATAAATGCGATCCATGGAGCAAATGTTGAAACAATGTTTTGGATAGGTATTCCTAATAACCATCCTATTACAGTCATTCCACCCTGAAATACTCCAAACAACAAAGCTATAATCAATGCTTGTTTCACAGTTGTTTTATGAACCATGCCCTTTGAAATCGAAATCACACATGCATCTATAGCCAGACCCACTGCTATGAATAAAATTATTATAAAATTCATTAGTCTAAATCTTTATGATACATCATATAAAGTTTTAAAAAATAATTAGTGAATATACCTTGCGGTCACATAAAATTCTTTGATAATAGAAATGGTTCTCAGACCCGACAACTGATTCCAGATCATCTTTAGTAGGATCTTTGATTTGAAATGATTGTATTATCACTCAAAACCTTCTTTACAGTATCATATTGCAACTAGATTTACCCAATGGTTTTATTGTTTGAAGGAGGATTTGTTGTAGTTCACTGTTGGGATTAGATATGTAGAGTGACTTTTAGGGTAGGTTTTTTTTTATTTGTTTATTTTATAGTCTCTTCGTGGTTAATAGAAACTAATCTAGAAAACTCTTCCCAATATACTTCATACTTTTTTTAAGTTAATTATTATATTATCTATGTTTTGGTATAAATTTGGGTGTAAATAAGGTACAAATTGTGCTTAAATAGATATATACCACTTAACAATGGATTGATTAAAGTTATCGGAGGAAATCATGAAATTCAGAAGTTTAATATTGAAAAATATTTTCAGAAATAAATCGCGAAGCATACTTGCTGTAATTGGTATTGCAATAGGTGTTGCAGCTGTGGTGGGACTTGGTTTAATTACCGACGATCTATCAGAATCAGCTCAAAATGCATTAACAGCAGGAGCAGCTGATTTCTCTGTTGTTAACAGTAGTAATAGTGGAAATGGGCCAAGTGGGGCTGGTGGAGGTTTTGGTGGTGATCAGTTAGTTAATCAGTCCACCATAGGGCAGATCCAACAAATTAGTGGAGTTGATAGTGCATTAGGTGTTTTACGTACATCAACCAATCTTGGTAACAACACAACCAGTAGCACCAACAGCAGTACTTTTGGAGCAGATTTCAGATCAATGACCAACATTATAGGAATAGACAGTAGTGATCTGAGCATGGACGACATAGTTATAACCAATGGATCTGCATTTTCAGGTGCAAATCAGGTTATTATAGGTCAAAGTGAAGCACAAACACTTAACAAAACTATTGGTAATACAGTAACCATTTCCAATAAGACCTTCCAGATAACTGGAATTTATGAAACTGGTAACTTCATGGATGATAGGGGAATTGTTATGTCATTATCTGACCTACAAAATCTCACAGGAGACACTGGACAGGTTTCATTAATTCTAGTTAAGGCCAGTAATGGAACTGATGCCAGTACCTTATCGTCTGCAATTCAACAGAAATATCCAAACGATTTATCAACATCAACATCCCTTTCAGGAATTAATAGAATGAACAACGGACTTCAAGTTATTAGTTCAGGTGCCTGGGCCGTTTCACTACTTGCTATCTTAATTGGTGGTATAGTTGTAATTGTTACCATGATGAAAGCCGTTAATGAAAGAACAAGAGAAATTGGTGTTTTAAGGGCAATAGGATGGACCCAAAGAAGAATATTAGTCATGATAATAGGAGAATCTCTTGTACTGGCACTTATAGCCATAGTTGTTGGTTTAGCAATTGCAGTTGGAATAGTGGAAGTCATAACCCTTACCCACGTCCTAAGAGGAATAACTCCATCATTTTCAGTCTGGCTCATACTTAAAGGTATAGGTGTTGCACTGTTCCTTGGAATAATAGGAGGAATTTACCCCGCATATCGTGCTAGTAGACTATCCCCAACGGAGGCTTTGCGCTATGAATAATGAAAATATCATTGAAATCAAAGATCTCAAAAAAACTTACGAAAATGGAGTCATCAAAGCATTAGATGGGATAGATCTTGAAATTAAAAAAGGTGAAAGCATAGCTATAATAGGACCTTCAGGATCTGGAAAATCCACCCTTCTAAATATGATCGGTGCATTAGACAAAGCAGATGAAGGCACTATAACTGTTGCAGGTATGGATCTAATGCAGAAGGAAGATTTAAGCAAATTCAGATTAAATAAAATAGGATTTGTTTTTCAACTTCACAATCTGATACCAAATCTAACAGTACTTGAAAATGTTCAAACACCTCTAATAGAAACCAACATCCCAGATAAAGAGATGGAAGAACGTGCATTGAAGATGTTAAAATCAGTTAACCTGGCAGATAAAATTAACCAGAAACCAACCAAACTTTCAGGAGGTGAAAGACAACGTGTAGCCATAGCAAGGGCATTGGTCAACCATCCTTCAATTATACTTGCAGATGAACCTACTGGTGCTCTTGACTCAAAAACATCCGATATCATCCTGGAATTACTATTAGATATACATAAAAAGGAGAATGTAACATTAATAATGGTAACACACGAAAATAATGTGGCTATTAAGGCACAAAGGAGTGTATATTTTCTTGATGGACAAATAAAAGAAGATAAAATTAACTCCACATCATAACTGTATAACAAAATGGGGTCATATCCCATATTTTTTTTAGAATCATACTAAATCAAAAAAAATTATATACTGGCAAATCTCGCACCCATATCGAAGGCACTTTGCATATCCAAAGGAAATATTTCTGTCCGTGTTTTAGCTTTTTTTATAGGATCAAATCTTTCGTTTACTATTTTTGAATAATCTCTAAATTGGTATGTATCAAAGCTGAACACTACACTTATTTGGTAAGTTTTATATACAATAATAGATACAATAATATTATGAAGTTTAAAGAAATAAAGGAAAATGTTTTAAATGATGAATATTATAAAAAATGGGCACATGGTATAAGTAAAGGGACACAACGACAGTATATGTACTCATTAGCTGGATTTTGTATGGCGACGTCCAAAACACCTACTGAATTATTGGCAATATGCAAAAAAGACTACTCTAAACCACCTTGGGAACGCAACATTGATGATTGGTTTATAAATTATGATCAATTTTGTGAAAATGAAAAATTGTCCAAAGAAACATTTAAAAAACGGAAATCTGATGTAAGAGGATTTTTCAGATTTTATCATATAGATTCACCTACAGCACGTCGAGGAAAGAAAGAAAATTTTAAACGTGCCAATGATCGTAAATTACCTACTAAAAAGGATTTAATATTATTGTTAAACGCATGTAATACAATAAAAAATAAAGCAATTATATTAACTCAATTTTCTAGTGGATTAAGTAATAGTGACATCGTAAAACTGACTATTGGCCAATATAGAAGGGGTATAGATGAAAATGATATTTGTAAACTTAAATTTAGAAGGAATAAAAATGAAAATGAAGTTGTAACATTTATATCTCCTGAAGGTGTACAAGCAATTAAATCTTATCTTAGAGTAGAAAGAGATAATTTGGAAGATTCCCAACCTTTATTCACACAATACAAATCATCAAATACAGCTATGCAACCTGTTTCCATAATAAGAATATACGAGCGATTGTGTGATAGTTTGGGATGGAGTAAAGATGGAAATGCTTTTAGAAAAATAACAGGTCATATGGGTCGAAAATGGTTGAAAACAAATTTAACTAATGCAGGAATGCCTAGAGAACCTCTGGAAACTATGTTAGGACATATGTTAAAAAATGGAACAGATGATAATTATTACATGATGAATGAAAACCATTTATTATCAATTTATATGAAATATCTACCCAATATCACGATAGATCCTACTGAAACTTTAACTCTCGAAAGTGAAGAATATAAAACTCTTAAAGATGAAAACAAAACCTTGAAACAACAGATGGAAGAACGAGATGAACAACACAGGGTAGAAATAGAAGCTATGAAAGCAAAAGTGGATAATTCAGTTGAAGAAATGAATGCGAATGTTAGTAAACTTGAAAAGCGATGGATTAAAAAACTTGAAGAAAATCCTCAATATAACAAGGAACTAAGTATATCTGATTATCATCAAATGGCTCAAAAAATTAAATTAACAGACCCTGAAGGGGTTACGAATGCAATATTTGCAGCCGTAGGTGTAGATATGGAATCTATGAAACAATTACTAGATAGTGGAGTAAAGCCAGATGAAATAAAGCGTTTAATTGATAAAGGCGTTGATTTAAAAGAGATAAAATTCATGTTTAAGAAGCGGAAGTGATGAATTTAAAGACTATGCGAGCTTATTATCCGATGTAAAGGCTTATTATATCTTATTGTTTTTGTTAATTATTTTTTTCTTATTTGTAGATTTTTTGAAATTATTATATAATCTATATGATTATAACTCTGATTATTATCTACCAAATTCCAAAGTAGAATATCTAAGCCTGTTCTATTAGTTATTTTATAATATAAACGTCTAGGAGTACTATTGATATTTGTTCTACCTGTTCTACTTTCATAAAGACCCCCTCCCCTTAATGATTTTTTTAATTAAAACTAAAAAAAATGTTATTAGTATATTATTTTTTAAAAGTAGAATAAAATATAAATAATGAGGAGGTATTGTTTTATTGAAAATGAGATACGCAGAGTTCTGTTTAAGTCTACTTTTTAGGAGGTAGACAAAAAGTAGAGCAGTAGAATTAAATTTTAATTTCTGTTCTACTTGCTTGAATTCGGCTTGTTAGTCTTCTTTTTCTAGCATTTCTTTAGGTAGAGTTCCCCCTAATAATTTGATGAAATCTTCATATAACCACCTTGCTACTTTGATACTTTTATTATTCCTTTTTGTTACTACTATTTTACCTTCAAGATCGTTGATTAACATCTTAAATGAGATTTCCATATTGAATTTTATCATTATATCTTTGCAAATTCCAGAATCTATTTCCACCACCATTTTACCTTTATTTGGGCCTCTGCTCATTTCTTTAGATTCTATCCAAGTTTCCCTGGAATTCATAACAACGTCATGAATTTTGTCATAAACAGAAATAGGTTTTTCATTTTCAGCAGGAATGTAAGGATCTGCATTTCTTAAGACTAAATTTCTGAACATGGTATATTTTTCATTATCTTCTGCTTCCCAAGATTCTTGTAGACCGCTAGCAGTTTTATATTCTTTCATCCATGATGGCGTTGATAAACTACTATATTCATACATGGATTGCCATATTTCTTTACTAACTTGTTCCCACGGTTTTTTTATAAGTTCTTGATTGTCAATCATATAATTTGCTACATAGCAACCTATGAATGATAATTTTTTTAATGGTCCTGTTCTATTTTCAGGGTCAAATTTTTCCGTAAATTCTTTAATTTCATTGCTAGTTCTAGGTTTAGTTCGGAGGAATTCAAGAGATTTTAGTCTTGCCCCTAATGCTGCTGATTGTGGTTCATTATAGTTAGATGTTATAATGGGTGCAGATAATGAAGGTATATCTTCGTATCGATGGGTAAATGGGCTGTATCGTCCTCGGACAACTGGATAAAATACAGAATTTTTAAAAATATCTGGTAAATTTGTTTTAGTGTCAGTGAATACTCTTGCTCCTTCATCCAAGACTACTGGAAATGTATGTTGACTTATATTTCTCCCGTAACTGGCTTCGCTATGAATTGAACCTGCTCCTACAAAGCAATCATCCCTATTCCAGATATGGGATACTAAAAATCCAATTATAGTCTTACCTGTCCGTGATTGTCCATATAAATATAAAGATCCTAGTTTATCACTAGATCCTATTTGTTTTTTTGCAAAACTAAATGGTGCTAGAATTTGCCAGTGCAAACAATAAGCGAGATTATCATAAAATTCTTTGAAATGATCACTAAATTCATGTAATAACATGATCGCTTCTCTTAATTCTGTAGCGGAAGGATAATCAAAATTTATAGTAGTAATAAGTTGTTTATCAATATAGAAGAATCCTGGAAATGGAGGATCTTTCTTTTCTATCAACATTCCGCTTTCTTCTGCGAGAGCTATCAAATCATTGATAGTATCTGAAGCAGAATTAAGTTTTCTGAAAACACCACCAATACCTTTTAGTTGTCCAATTATTTCATCAAGATTTCCATGACCAATTTTTGTCTTACGATTATTTTTCTTATTTATAATCATACTATATTGTGGAGATAGTTCAGGGGTTAATTGTCTGTACTCACATATTTCATCAACTGAAAATCTTGCCAAGATCTGTTGCTTTATTTCTGTGTATTTTTCATCACCATCCTTATTCGTTTTTTTTGAAATGTTTAAAGTTTGAATTATTTTATTTTCTTGATCTAATACAAAAAAAGAATGGGGATTTGACGAAATTTTCATATATATCTTGTCTTTCCACTTAAAAACATCATACTGAAAATAGTTGGGAATTGTCGATTCTTTGAATTCATAAATATCTAATTGTTGTGAAGATAAATTTGAATAATATACATCTTCATCATCCTTTTCAAGAGATTCTTCTTCTAAAGTACGTCTTTCATGTTCATCTGTTAATAAATTAATCTTTTCT
Source organism: Methanobacterium sp. (assembly GCA_003151535.1). Lineage (GTDB taxonomy): Archaea > Methanobacteriota > Methanobacteria > Methanobacteriales > Methanobacteriaceae > Methanobacterium_B. Next base: position 59,925 of record PLXT01000042.1, on the reverse strand, counting down.
AACTCCTCAGGAGATGTTTCTTTAAGTAAACATGCTTTAAGATAGGCTTGAATTCTTCTCAAAGTCTTATCATTAATTTTATATTCTGGAATATTTTTTTTTCTTAAATTATTTCCTATTTGATTGTATAACTCATTAATATCGTTAGTGTCTTTTCCTAACTTTTCTGCTAAAATATCTATTGAATTTAAAGGGTTTATAAACTCCTTTTCATCCGAAACATTTTTATATTTGTTTGTACTTATCATTATTTATACATCCTTAATATTTCGAGTCAATCTGATACATTGACTCTTAAATTTCTAAATTATATTTTAAAACTCGATTTTTCATGATTAATGTTCTAATAGTTATTTTTTATAAATCGGAGAATACTTCCGAATAGCATCCTCTTGATAATAATCAAGGAATATTTGAATAGAATCCTGCATTAATCTCATAACACTAACAGTTCCGCCATTTTCTTTTACTTGTGTTTTAACTCGTTCTAAATCTATTTTTTGTTCTTCTGTAATATATAACAATTTTTTATTAAACATTTAAAATACCTCCAGTTCTATTTAATTATTATATAATGTCAGAGCTATTTAAAGGTGTTGATTAACAAACGAAATATTATTATAGATTTATATATGATTTAACACAATATAAAGTCAAAAAAAAATAAATACGCAACAAAATCTAAGGAAAATAAATAAATAAAAGATAATAAGGCATAAAAATGTCAAAAATTAATAATAACCGTATCAAGATTTTAAGCTGTATAGTTACTTGATTTATCTTGTTTGAAAATTTAACAGATTCCTGTCGATATGTTGTCGATTCGTCGGGTCAGTCGATCAATCCATTTGGGAGTATTTTTTTGTATTTTAATAAGGTAAATGTTTAATCATGGAGTATCTTTTATTCTTTCGAAATGCCATTTTATCCTATTTTGCAAAATTAAATAGTAAATTATATTATTACCTATATAAATAACATTTATAATATAAAATGGGGGGAAGTGGTGTTTAATATGGATGGAACAAAGTATTGTTCAAGTTGTGGAACTCAAATGGATGAAAATGTTAATATTTGTCCGGAATGTGGAATTAACCAAACCGCAAGATATGAAAAGAGCATAAGATATAATAAGAATGATATAGATTATGTGGCTATAAGTTTTGGTCTAATTACAGCGATTCTTCTTTATGTTTTAAGTTTTTTTAGTTTTATAGTCTTGCCAGCTTTTTTAACAGGATTAGTTGCAGGTTTTTTTGTTAATTCAAATAATTCTGCGAAATGCGTATTATACGGTATTGTTACTAGCTTGATTGGTCTTTCCATTGGATATGCTGTAATAAACTCAATTTTAGGCAATTTTATGAATTTAATATTTCAACCTTCCATTGGTGAATTATTTATTGTATCAATAGGTATGGGTGCCATAGGAGGTTTCCTTGGATATTATATGAACAAATTGTTTAGTACATAAAATCAATACAAGTTAATTTGGAAATTTTCATTGAACACATTTAAAATGTGAAAAATTGCAAAAAAAACTTGGAAGTTGAAATAAGGGTGGATCTGATCAAATTACAAAATTTAATGGAAATAAAAAATTCAAAGATTGTCACAGGAGTTAATTCATAACCAATTCATCTATAACTAAAATTTTCCAAAAAACTTATTATTTTCAAATAACTTTTGTATATCATGCGATAATTACAATCTAAATTTTTATTTTATTTATATTTCTTGTTGTATGTTAATGAAGTAATCTTAAAAGTTTGTATTCATAAACTAAGTACAAAACAACCCCAAAAGGACTCATCTCCCCCTACATTTGATATAGATGGTCCAGTCACATGGAGTTTAGGAAAAATATAATGAAATAATTGATAAATATAATACCATGGAATAAATAGGGATGTTTGTAAATGAGAATAGAATATTCCCATTGTAATTTTTCGAATTTAGATGAAATTATGTTTACTAAAAGATCTAATTTTTTTTGGAGGGATAATGTGAGATCCGTTGCAAGGATGATTGATAAGGGGCTTGACGAAAAGGATGTAGAATCTATAAAAAAGGGTATTGAAATAGGAAAAAAACTAATAGATACGGAAGAGTATAATGAAAAGAATCTGTGTCGGATGTCCTATCTTATAGCAAATGGATATTCTGATATTTATACTCTTGAATTTGATAGAGCAAAGGGTTATTCTCAGATATTAGATAATAAAAATCTGCAAAATGCTAAATTCTATTTTAGAGAAGCATTAAGATATTCAGATAATGTGAATACTGAATTAAAGCTTACAATTTGGACTAATTATGGTAATTGTATGGATCATCTTTGTAGGAATATGGAATCATTATTTGCATATAATGAGGCACTTAAAATTAATCCTAACTTTTCAATGGCCATAGGAAACAAAGCAGAAGCTATGAAATATTTTGCAGATTTGTCTGGTGTTTACAGAGTTGAAATATATAAAAAAGCTTATAAACTATTGAAATCAGTGATAAACCGAAAGGATTTGATTCGTGTTGGTGGAAAAGCTGCAAAAACGGCATTTGAACATGATATTAAAATCATTGAAAGTACAATAAATAAAGATGTATTGAAAAAAGATTTAATTCATAAAAAATATGATAAATCAAAAATGAGTACTTTTGAAAAGTTTTATGTTAATTTGAGCTTAGAAAATGATCTTTTTTTAAATTTACATATTCATGAAACTGAATGTGAAGAATCTATAGTTGATCCAATATTTATTAGTAAAAATTTGGATATGTTTAATGATTTAGCAAAAATTCTTAATCAAATAAAAGAGGATTATATAGTAGCTAGATTACTTTTAGTACAATCACAGTTTACGAGGGAAGATTTTGATAATATTAGTAACAGGACTATGCTTGTTGATACAAATGATCATAGTATGTTTGGTCTTCATATAGGATTATTGAAAAGTGCTTTTAAGGAATCATTTAACATTCTAGATAAAATTTCTAGATTTATTAACGACTATTATGGCTTAGGATATACTGATAACGATCGTATTTACTTTCCAACAATTTGGAAAGTTAAAATCAATAATAAGAGGGATTTTACTAATGATTACTATGAACTTGAATCGTCCCATATAGGTATTATAAAATTCACAACTATTTGTAGAGTAAAAATCGGTAAAGATAGATGGGATATTAATCCTAAGATAAAAGAATCAAATAATCCCGGACTTTTGGCGTTATATGACATAAACTCAGACTTAAGCTCATATAATTCAAATTTGAATTTAATCCGCAATAAATTAGTACATGAAAAATTGATAATTCACAATTCTAATTGGGATGGTATTGAAGACGATTACAATATTAAATATGAAAATATGTTTCTTAGCACCATTGAATTATTTAAAATAGTTAAAAGTGCGATTATATATCTTATAAATTTTGTTGAAATTGAAGAACGAAAAAAAGCAAGAAAGTTAAAATTACAAAATCAATAGAATTAAATTAAATCAATTATTTGTCTATAATATTATTTCTGTAAAAGGATTAAAAAAATACTACAATTAGCATGACCACTCTAACAATTTCATTAATTCAATAATTGCTAACTTGATTGCAGGCTTATGGTTTTTTATACTCTTGATTGATCGCTTGCTTACAAGCTCTGTGTATTGTTTTGCAGTTGCATTATCATATATAAGTAAATATGGCAAATAATTTTTGTATAATGAAAATAAACTTAGATAACAAGAATTAAATTATAATTATATAGAAAAGATTATGCTAAAGTAATAAAATATAACCAAATTAGATGATTTAACATTTGGGGGCGGTAATGTGAAATGGTATGAGGGGTTAACTGATGAACAAAAGGATGCTGCATCATTTGTAGGGATGGACGCTCGTTTACTTGCAGGTCCAGGAACTGGGAAAACTCGTAGTTTGACTAGACGTGTATTATTTTTAATAGATGAAAAAAATGTAGAACCTTCTAAAATTACTGTTTTAACTTTTACTAGAGCTGCATCTGCAGAATTAAAGACCAGAATCAAAAAAGCGCTTCCTGAAGGTAGTTCTATGCCCGAAATTTCTACTTTACATTCTTTTGCACTAAAGACACTTTTGAAAAATCCGGCTAGGGATAGACTGGAACTTCCTTTGCGTATTGCGGATGATTTTGAAGAAGAAACAATAATATATCAGGATATAAAGTCTATTTTAGAATTATCACATATTAAAGAAGTTAGGGATCTATTTAAAAAACTTTCTGCCGGTTGGGAAAACTTATCAGCGGATCTTGATGATTGGAAAGAAAGACTTGATGAACCTCGGTTTTTGGGAGCTTGGGAAGAACATCGTAATATCTATGGATATGTTCTTCGTTCTGAGCTAGTTTATCAATTAAAAAATGCTTTAATAGAGGGAGATCTTACTTACCCTCCTTCAATTGATTATCTACTTGTTGATGAGTATCAAGATTTAAATGCATGTGATCTGAAAGTAGTGAATATGTTATCAGAATATGGTGCGGAGCTTTTCTGTGCTGGAGATGATGATCAAAGTATTTATGGATTCAGATATGCTAATCCTGGAGGAATAAGAAGATTTAATAACGAATACACCCCATCTGAGTCTTTAGAATTGAGTACTTGTATGAGATGTGACAAAAATATTCTGTTTTACAGCCTACATGTAGCAAAACAAGACCCACGGCGTATCGATAAGAATTTAATATGTAAACCTGATGCAGAGGAAGGAATTGTCAAGATTCTCACATTTAGAGGTCAAAGAAAAGAAGCTAATGGAATAGCAGACATATGCAAATATCTTATTGATAATAAAGATATCAATCCATCAAAAATATTAATTTTAATGCGAAGTGATAAAGATAGAAAATTTTCAAAAGTACTTATAAAATCATTAGCTCTTAAAAGAATTCCTGTTACTTTATTGAGTAATCCCTTAGAACCCTTGGAAACAGATGAAGGAAGTATTTTAATTTCTATTTTAAGATTGTTGATTAATTTAAACGATAATTTAGCATGGCGTAATATTCTCAAAATTAGTAAATATAATAACATTGGAGATGTAAAAATTTCCAAAATCTATAAATTAGCTTCTGAACAAGGTATAGAATTTTCTGAAGCACTTAACGAAATCAAAAACAAACCACAAATGATCCCAAGCGATGGGGATGGGATAAAGAATGAGATATTAAGAATTGAAGATATAATTAATAATATAAACTATGATTCTACTACAACCAACCTTTATGATTTGATTCATGATATATCAAATGAAATGATAAGTGATGAACAAAATAGAGATGAAATTTTAGAAATTTTTGATAAAATAATTGAGTCAAATGTTGGAATTGATCTAGAAAAAATGCTTAATATATTATTTGTTACTCTTTCAGATAAAGAACAAGATCTGGAGGAAGATACGATTTCAATAATGACAATGCATCAGGCTAAAGGGCTTACTGCAGATGCAGTATTTGTTGTAGCTGCCGAAGATGAATATATCCCGGGAATAGCTAATGGTCAAGAAGAAATTGAGGATTCAAGAAGATTATTATATGTATCATTAACTAGAGCCAAGCATTACCTGTTCATCACACATTGTCGAAATAGGACGGGTCTACAAACACATAGTGGAAGTAGACCCAATGTTACTCGTAGGAGATTGTCAAGATTCTTAAGAGGAGGACCAATTCAATCCATACCTGCAGATCAATTTATTGATACTTTATAAATAAAAGAATTGATTATTCGTTTTAAATAACTCAATTCTTTTATTAAAATGATCTAATACATAATCTATTATTTTTGGACAATATAATTGTTAATTCACCTCTAAAATTAATATTATATTTAGTTTGTCGCTACTCAAACAAATAAACAAATAACTTTACTTATTAATACGAGTGAGTGTAAGAGTAACCGATAAATCGAGCAAGCGATATTAACATTATGTGAACATTTTCATTACCTCAAAATATGATGTTTTAAGTTAAATTATAGGAATATAATGAATGAATCTGATATCAAAATGTTATAAAGTACCAAAAATGATCTATTTACCCTAGCCCAAGTGGTATCAATACATGCGTTTCTCTTATATTCTCATACTCAATTTGTTATTCTCTCCATTAATTGATTGATGAATTGCTTGTTTTGAAGGATGTATTGATCAGTATAGGTCTATTAATCTTAATCAATTACATGCCAAATGTAGATGCAATTAAAATAGGGTTTCATTTAGGAACTGATGAAATTAGATAAGTAACTATTAAGTATATGGAAGTTATACTCAACTTTATAGTTTAGTTCATAATATGTAGTTTAGAATAAAAAATTTAACATAATTTTTGAGTGACCATCATATTATGAATAAAGGGGGCGGTATACTGAATATGTTTTATTTATTTTGTAAGAAATTGAGTTTTGTTATATCAAATTACTGCTAAGCTCTATAACAAAAAAATTATTAAATCAAATATAAAATAAGGAGATGATAATATGGTTGACTATATTACTGAAGTATGTCATGGAAGTACACATATTAACAAAGTCAAATTGTCTGATGACACTATACTGACAAAACAACAAGTTGTGACTAAAATAAATAATGACAACAGTGTATATACTAAGACTAGTAGCGGGATAAAAGCTAAAGTTAACACTTTTACACGTAGTGGAGTTAATTACATCCGCAGTGATAAAGATACAACAGAAGAAGACAACTTAGGCAATCTTCCTAAATTCTCTTGTTAAAACATTGACATATTAAATTTCAGAGGTGAATAATTTATGACAAAAAAGGGGAAAGGTAATAAAACTGTCCATGTGACTGGATTTATAAGAACTGATAAAAACGGTAAAAAAGTACATGTTAAACCCTATAACAGATCTCCTCCAGATGAATGAATATTCATATTTCTTGAGGATAAATTATAGATGCATCAAGCTTCCATACTTATATTAGGATACATATTTTCCTCTTTTTTTACTCTTTTTAAATCCAAAATTGCTTGCTGGATAATCGCTTGTTGGATGCTTGTTTAAATACTTAAATACAACTAAAATAATAGCATCATAAATAATCGTAGCCTCTGATTAAATTAGCTGGATAGTATAGATCCTACTGAATACATGAATGGAACTATGGTTAAAATGATAGTACTTATATTGAATTATAATATCACTTAATTATAGCAGATAAGATACAAATAAACGTATAATTAATTAATAAATTGATTGAGCCTTCTAAATTGGTATTGTCATATGTACCAAATGCTATAGATGCATCAAGTTCTCACATATTTCCATATTCAATCCTTAATCTTTTGCTTAACTGATCGATGAATTGATTTATTAATGGAGGTATTTAGTTCAATATTCCATAGATGTTCATCTAATCAGTCTTTCTATATCCTGCCATGAATCATTATCAACAGGACTCATAGAATCAAGAATTAAATTACCAGAAAAACCATTAGGAGTAGATTGGTACAAATAAAAATAGATTTTTTTTCTCATTCAATAAAGAAAATGCAAGGAATTTGACTTTTTTATCATATTTTACAGTAAAAAGAGTTGAAGGATATATCTATTTTAAGAATTGCCACACAGAATATTTATATTTGACCCACTTAGGACATGAACTCAAAAAAACTATAATTATAAAACTAAATGTTTTTAATAGTTTATTAATGAAAATTGTAAATATTATAGCAATAGCTAAAATGGAAAAGCCATTTGAATTAGAAGAGCTTTATAATAAATTAAATAATACAGAAATGGCTTCAACATGGCTAAAAATGAGATTACAACCTGAAAATTATTATATAGCTTTCTATAGATCTGGAAAATTCCTAATAACAGGTATAAAAGATATAAAAATGGTTGATACTATTTGTTCAAGAGTTATTAATTATTAAAAGATGCACACATAAATAACTCTCTAGCAAATATAGAAATAAAAATATGGTAATGACAGATGAGATTGACTTGAAAAACTCACTTCATCATATAATACTGAACTTAAAAACTGCATCTTCATCTTACGAACCTGAAACATTTCCCGGGTTATTTTATAAAGATGATAGTGGAATAAGTTATACTCTTTTTGGTAATGGAAAAATAATAATAACTGATTTGTTGATCAAGAATTAGCTGATAATAATCTAAAAAAATTTAAAGAATTAATCTATGCTATATCGTAAAATTTATATAATTAGTAATAATTTTATCTAAATAGTAAATTCTTATTAATTTAATTTGATAATATAAAAATTGAATCACTTTCAACAAGGATAAAATAACTAAGATATTTTAATTCATTTTTATAGTAAATTATAAGTTAAATGTTACTAAATTCATTTCTAGATACAAAATAAATATTATTTTCAATGGGGGATAAAATGGGTAACTTTCAAGAAAAAGTAACATTCATATGGGATTTAGCAGACTTACTACGAGGAACATACAAAAGAAACGAATATCAAAAAGTCATACTCCCATTTACAGTACTAAAAAGATTTGATAATGTACTAGAATACTCCAAAAAAGACGTATTAGCAGCATATAATAATTACAAAGATAAAATTGATAATTTAGATCCAATACTTAAGGGAAAAGCATTAGATAAAAATGGGAATGAGTTAGGATTTTATAATTATTCAAAATATGATTTCAACTCTCTTTTACAAGACCCGGAACATATAGAAGAGAACTTAATGCATTATCTTGATTGTTTCAGCCCAAATATACAAGATATCTTCGAAAATTTCTATATAAAAAACCAGATAAGCAAACTATCTAAAGCTGATCTATTATTTTTATTAATAAAAAAATTCTCCGATTCCAAAGTAGATCTACACCCTGATAAAGTCTCCAACCATGAAATGGGAACTATATTTGAAGAACTAATCAGAAAATTCTCTGAACAATCCAATGAAGAGGCAGGAGAGCACTTCACACCACGTGATGTTGTAAAACTAATGACCCACCTAATCTTTATAGAAAACGGACTACACCTCCAAGAACCTAACCTCATAAAAAAAATTTACGACCCTGCATGTGGAACAGGTGGAATGCTAAGCAGCTGTAAAAACTTCGTAAACGAAATAAACAACTCAATAGATGTAGTCCTATATGGCCAAGAAATAAACGAAGAAATATATGCAATCTGCAAAGCAGACATGTTAATAAAAGGAGAAAACTCCGAAAACATCAAAGGACCATACAGCACACTATCAGATGACCAACTACCCGAAGACCGGTTTGACTACATGATCTCCAATCCACCATATGGCCGAAAATGGGAACAAGACAAAGAAACAATCCTAAAAGAAGCAGGAAAAGGATTCAAAGGCAGATTCGGAGCAGGACTTCCAAGAATAAACGATGGCCAACTACTCTTCCTAGAACACATGCTCTCCAAAATGAAAGAAACAGAAAAATCTAGAATAGCAGTTATCACTAACGGCTCACCATTATTCACTGGTGATGCAGGGTCTGGAGAAAGCAACATCCGAAAATGGATCATAGAAAACGATTACCTAGAAGCTATTATAGGCCTACCGGATCAATTATTCTACAACACCGGAATTAAGACTTATATTTGGGTTTTAACCAACCAAAAACCACAAGAAAGAGTAGGAAAGATTCAACTTGTAGATGCATCTACTAAATACAAAAAAATGCGCAAAAGTTTAGGAAATAAAAGAAATCAGCTTTCAGATGAAGATATTAGTTATATCCTTGAACTTTACAACAAGTATGAACTAAATGATGAGATAAAAATATTTGATAATGAAGACTTCGGATACACTAAAGTAACAGTTGAAAGACCACTACAACTAAACTACGAAGTAAATGATGAGCGCTCGGATAATTTGTATAGCATAAATGCCTTTTCCAAATTTGCTGACAGCAAAAGCAAAGATCCTGATTCTAAACTCAAGGAAGAAAAAGTTGGGAAGCAAAAACAAGACGCAATAATTAATGCATTAAATAAAATTGATGGATTTTATAATAATTGGGATAAATTCGAAAAGTTAGTAGAAAAATCATTAAATCGGTTTGATTTGTCACCGACTTTAATTAAAAATATTATCCTGGCATTATCTGAACATGATGATAATGCGGACTATGTGACTGATAGTCGTGGAAATAAAAAAACTGATGGAAACTTAAGAGATACAGAAAAAATTCCATTAAAACAAGATATAGATGAATATTTCGAAAAAGAAGTTTTATATTATTACAATGATGCATGGATGGACCGTAAAAAAGATAAAATAGGATATGAAATAAATTTCACTCAATATTTCTACAAATATGAACCTCCGAGATCACTTGAAGAAATAGAAGCAGATATCAAAAAGGTAACAGACGAGATCCAGGAATTAATCAAGGAGGATCTAGATGAAAATTAAACCTTATCTGGAATATAAAGATTCTGGTGTGAAATGGATTGGGAAAATTCCTAAAAAATGGGATTTAAAGAGATTAAAACATTTTACTTTTAATCTAGATGGGAAAAGGATTCCCATTAGTGCTGAGAACAGAGTTTTAGGAAATATCCCATATTATGGTGCTACGGGTATTGTAGATTATGTAGATGATTACATCTTTGATGAAGAACTTCTGATGGTAGGGGAAGATGGGGCACCATTTTTTGAGTTTTACAAAGATGTTGCATTTGTAGTCCGTGGTAAATGTTGGGTAAATAACCATGCACATATATTAAAAGTATCAAAAAATTTTGATATAAACTTATTAATGCATCTATTAAATCAAGCTGATTATTCACTGTATATCAAAGGTAGTACTAGAGACAAGCTTAATCAAGATCAATTAAAAGAAATACCAATAATTGAACCTTCATATGCTGAGCAAACATCTATAGTTACTTTTCTTAATAAAAAAGTTTCGGTAATCGATAAAACTATTGGAAATGATACTAAACTGATCGAACTCCTAAAAGAAAAAAGAACTGCTCTTATAAATCATGTTATGACTAAAGGTCTTGATCAAGAAGCAAATATGAAAGATTCTGGAGTTAAATGGATTGGTGAGATTCCTGAAGGGTGGAGAGTTGATAAATTAAAGTATACCTCAACAATTTCCAATGATACTTTAAATAAAAAACCAATCAATCTCCCTTATATTGGATTAGAGCATATAAAATCTTTTACTGGAGTTTTACTTGAAAATGATTTAGAAGAAGTCGATAGTTCAGTTAATCTATACAAGAAGGGGGATATTCTTTTTGGAAAATTAAGGCCGTATTTAGCTAAAGTTATTGTGGCACCTTTTGATGGTGTTTGTACTACTGAATTAATTGTTTTTAAAGTTAATAATGATAATTATAATCATTTTATTTTTCAGCAGCTTCTTTCTCAAAGATTTATTGATATTGTGAATTCTATGACTTATGGTGTTAAAATGCCACGAGCTAATCCATATCAAATTGAAAATATGATGATAACTGTACCTCCAATTATAGAACAAAAACAAATTGCCGATTATTTAGAAAATGAAAATTCAAAAATAGATGAAACCATCCAAAAAATTGAAAATAAAATTAAACTAATGGAAGAGTATAAAAAATCTCTTATTCATCATGTAGTTACTGGAAAGTTTGATGTTCGTGAGGTTGCTGTATGAAAGCAAATACTTCTGAAAAGGATTTCCAGAATGATATAATAACACATTTGACCAGTACCGGCTATCAAAAAAGGAACACTTTCCAAAATTATAATAAAGCTTCATGTTTGGATCCTGAATTAACTTTAAAATTCATTAAAAATACTCAAGATAAGGAATGGAACAAATGGGTTAAGGTTTATGGTGAAAAGGCTGAGCAGAAGTTTTTCTTTAGGTTAGTTTCTGAGATTGATAAGAAGGGTACTATTCATGTTTTGAGGAATGGTTTTAAGGATGTTGGATGTTATTTTAAACTTTTTTATCCTAAACCAAATAATCGCAAAAATCCTGATTTATTCAAGAAGTTTGAGAGGAATATTTTCTCGGTTATTGATGAATTGGAATATGAGAATAAGGATAATGGTAATCGTTTAGATTTGGTTGTTTTTATTAATGGTTTGCCTATTTTGACTATTGAGTTGAAGGATACCTTTTCTCAGGGTGTTGAAAGGGCTATGAAACAGTATCGTGAAGATCGTGACCCTCGAGAGAAGATTTTTGGTCGTTGTTTGGTTCATTTTGCAATGAGTGATGAGAAAATTTATATGACAACTAGACTAGTAGGGTATGATACTCGTTTCTTACCTTTCAATAAAGGATTAAGAAATCCTGTAGTTGTTGATGACTATAAAACTAGTTATTTGTATAATGATATCTTGCAGATTAATAAACTTTCTAAGTTGATTTCTAATTTTATTTATATTGAAAAGGATGGTAAGGATACTCCAATTTTTCCACGGTATCATCAGTTGGATTGTGTTAATCTGTTGTTGGCCGATTGTATTCCTGGACGGAATTATTTGATTGAACATAGTGCAGGTAGTGGTAAGACAAAGACTATTGCTTGGTTGGCTCATGGTCTTCTAAACAAATTCGACTCACGTGATAATCGTTTTTATGATATGGTTATTGTGGTTTCAGATCGTAGGGTGATTGATGGACAGTTGCAGGATCAGGTTAAGGCTATTGAGAAGGTTAAAGGTATTGTTGAAAAGATTGATGTCAATGCTAAACAGTTAGGTGAAGCTCTTAAAACAGGTAGTAATATTGTTGTTACTACACTCCATAAATTTCCATACATATTAGAAGAAGTTCGGGATATGCCTAGTCGACGGTATGGTGTGATTATTGATGAAGCACATTCAAGTCAGACTGGCTCTTTAGCTCGGAAGATGAAACAAGTCTTAAGTACTAATAGTTTGGAAGAGGCTGAGAAGATTGATGATGTGGTTGATGATGTGGATGAGGAATTATTAAGGGATGTTGAATCGTTTAGGAACTTGGATAATATTAGTTTCTTTGCTTTTACAGCTACTCCTAAAGCTAAAACCTTGGAAATGTTTGGAACATGTAACAAATCTGGTCAATATTTCCCTTTCCATACATATTCTATGAAACAAGCCATAGAAGAAGGATTCATCCTAGATGTCATGGAACATTATCTAACATATCATACCTATTTCAATCTTGTTAAAACTGTTGAAGATGATCCAGAATTTGAAGATCAAAAAGCTAAACGTGTACTTCGGAAATTTGTAGAAGAACATCCACATGCCATTCGAATGAAAACAGAGATAATGATGGATCACTTCATGAACTCCACACAAAACAAGATACGTGGACAAGCAAGAGCAATGGTAGTAACCCGATCAAGATTACACGCTGTTTTATATAAACAAGCCTTCGATAAATATATTAAAGAGAATAATTATACGATTAAAACTTTAGTTGCATTTACAGGAGAAGTAAAACACAACATGGAAAAATATACAGAAAACTCCATGAATGACCTCTCGGACAAGGAAAAAATAGAAAATGCATTTGAAGAAGATCCATACCGTATCTTAATCGTAGCCAATAAATACCAAACTGGTTTTGATCAACCATTATTACATACTATGTATGTGGATAAGTCATTAAACGGAGTTGCAGCAGTACAAACTCTTAGTCGAGTAAATCGTATAGCTGAAAACAAAATTGATACATTAATTCTAGACTTTGCCAATACCACAGATACCATCCAAAAAGCTTTCCAACCATATTATGAAGTAACATTCTTAGAAGAAGCAACAGATCCCCACAAACTCTACGAACTATGGGATGAACTACTCGAGTATCATATTTTTGATCAAAATAATGTAAATGAATTTGTTAAAGCATATATGAAGGATGAACCACAACCAAAACTTCACAATATCTTAGATCCAGTAGTACAAGAATTTAAAAAACTTTTAAAAGAAAATAAAGAAAATGCAGTAGGATTTAAAAAAACACTAAGACGATATCAAAATATCTATTCTTTCCTATCACAATTAATGCCATTTAGTGATGTAAATCTTGAAAAACTTTTTATCTTTAATAAATTCCTATCAAAAAAACTTCCATCAATAAATCAACCATTACCATTCATAGTACGTGAAGATGTGGACATGGATTCCTACAAAATAATAGACAAAGGAGAAAAACAAATCATATTAGATTCGGACGGAGAATTAAAACCCCCTTCAAGCGGAGCTACAGGATATACAGAAGAAGAAAAAGCAAAACTATCTCAGATCATTAAAGATCTCAACGACACGTTTGGCACAGACTTCACAGACGATGACCGAGTATTCTTGGAAAGGGTTAAGGCTAATTTACTCGGTAATGAAGAATTAATTCAGAAAATGGAACACAACTCCCCTGAAAATGTTAAAGCAGTATTTGAAAAATACTTCGATAGAGAAATGACAGAACTTTTAAACAATAACATGGATTTCTATAAAAGAGTTGTTGATAATGATAAACTTAGAAATACTTTGAAATTAGCTTTATTTGACCTACTTTACGAAGATTACCCTAAAAAATAGGGTTATGGATAAATCTTAAAAAAGGAAAGCTTAAATATGAATAAAAATTAGCTAGAGATGTATTTAATGTATTTCATTGGGGTTTTGGCGATTATGAACTTACATTAAAACCAAAATCTGATTTAATTACATCATGACATTGGCGAACAATCTTATCAAATAAATTCTAAGAATGGTCTATGACCTGTACGGTTTGACACCAGAAGAAATTAAAATAATTGAAGAGAGTTTAAATGAAAACTAATAATTTAAGGTGTTTGATGCATATCAAGGTAATAGCATCAAGATTGTAGAGTAAGAGCTAGCAATACAATGAAGCATCGCATCACTAAATTAAAAGTTTCTAATTTCTAATAGATTGGGCAATTGTCCGCTTGATTTAAAGGTTAGTTGATGGGTTTCTAATACTTACAAATTAATGCCCTTATGCACTTGTCTAAAGGCGTATTTGAATCTTAAAAGCAAAACGTTTTGTTCTATTAGAAATTATCCGATATAACTATCCACTCTTCGAGCTATACGGTGTTTATTCCTATTCTGCTTCCTTGCAGACGACTAATCGACAAAACAACTACTAGAATCGCTTGGATTAAAATTATGATAATCTTCTACAATTTACTGTAAGAAACATTTTCCAATAGCATTATACCTCAAAAAGGTATTCCAATCTTACAAACAATATTTTCAAGTGATTTATAAGTTTTGTTAGTGGCATACTCCCTTAATAATTAAGATTTTATGTAAACTATTGACTTGTAAATAATATCTTGCCTGCATACCAACTCATTGATATCCCACCATAATTCATCTTCTCCATCTCTCGAAATATTTAATTTTGTATTTTTTATTTTTTTGGGTAGATTTTAATAATTGTTTTTTCACTTTTTTTCTTATTAGAATTCGAACATTCATTAATTCTCCCGAATCCTTTCAATAAACTGAAGGTTCCACGTTTTGGAATTCCCAATTTTCCTAAAAGATCTTCGTATTCATTTTTGCCAATCAATTGATCGTTCCACAGTTGTTTTAAGTTATCATATTCATTGATCCAATTTCCTTTAGATCTTTCTTTTATACTCTTAATTATAGCTTTATAATCTGGTTCTTCTTCTAATCCATTATTATTTGTTTTACTAATTTAAATCTCCCCATAAAAGCAATCTTTCAGATTATTTAAAGATTATCATAATAAAAATACAAATTAAATTATGTTCCAAAAAAAATCTGAAATAATCAAATACTAAATTAAGTTGTTAAACTGAAAATTAATAATTTCTAAAGAATTGTAACATCTATTTTTTTTATTATAAAAGAAAATCATCATAAAATAACTAACTACCTGAAAAACAGTTTAAATACTTACCAAATCAAGAATGTATTAAAGCTAAATAATGATTCAGCATGTCCAAAAATGGTTTTAAGATAATATTCATTGGTTTTAAATAATAGTTCATAGCCAGATCCTTCCAACTGTTCTTCGGTTATATTCATTGTGTAGATATATCCTGTACTGATCTTTTTGGGAAACAAAGATCTTGGTGGATTGTTGTAGGTAAGATACGGATAGATCAAACGCTCCATAAATGATCTCATCTCACCTGTAACGCTCCCTAAGTAAATTGGAGAACCTAATATCACTGCATCTGATTCTTCTATTTTATTTATAACCTCTTTCAGATCGTCATTTACTGCACACATACCATAACTTTTATTATCCTTTGTTTTACATAAAAAACAACTATTACACCCCTTATAATCTAGATCATAGAGGTTGATTAGTTCAGTGTCTGCTCCTTCTGATTCAGCTCCTTCAAGAGCTTTTTTAAGAAGTGTTCCGGTATTAAAGTTCTTTCTTGGGCTTCCATTTAATGCAATGACTTTCATATTTTATATTCACCCCTATTTGTGATTTAAATCAATAAAATAAAAAGAAGATGTGAATTTATACATCTTGAATTGGTTAAAAAAATTATTCTGCATCCATCATTTCACCGTAAACAATTTCTATTTCACAACCTTTAGGACCGCAACAGAAGTGTTGTAATTCAAACTCAGCTAGTATGATCTCACCTCCAAACTTTTCTACAAATATCAATTATATAAAAGTTAAACATTTATATTTATCGGTTACCCAATATTCATCATACTATAGATAATGTTATTAATGTAAAATATCCAATATAGCGATATGGAATGCTGTGAAATGAAAGGATACCTAACTTATCTTATACTATGGAATTTGAGTCAAACACGAATGAATGGTGCTCAGATAACTAGAGAATTTGAAAAAAGACGTGGCACCAAACCAAGTCCAGGAACAATATATCCTGCCTTAAAAGAATTAAAAACTAAGGGTTTGATTACAGTGGATGATAAAAAAACCTATTCATTGACCATTGACGGTGAAAATGAACTGAAATCTGCGTGTAAATTATTTTGTAAAATATTTTATGATGCAAAGGAAATGTCAGAATTTTGTAAATAAATTAAACAACTATTTACTCTTATTTTATTTGAACTGTTATCCATTAAAAAAAATATATGGAAACTCTTCATTTAATCATTTTTATATATTAAGAATTTTATGAAAGTATCATCGTAAAATTTATTTTTAGTCTAACAAAAACAAATATAACAAATATTTAATCATAATAACATTACTGGTTGGAGGAATTCTTATTTCAAGTGGAGATAAACTTAAAAGCTGGGAAGATGGACCAGTAAAACAAAGTATAATTGATTTTTTAAATTTATCTGTTGAAGAAGGTCCAGACTATGTAATGCCAGAAGATCGTATTGCAACCTTTGATAATGATGGAACATTATGGGCTGAAAAACCTATACCTGTCCAACTTAATTTTCTATTCCTAACATTTGCCAAAACCCCCAAAAATAATCCTTCATTAGCTGAGAAACAACCATATAAAGCACTTTTAGAGGGGGATACAATCTTTTTTAAAAATGCAATTGAACAAAATCCTGAAGCTATTAAACTATTAGAAGTGGCATTTGCTAAACAATGGGCAGGAAAAACTCCCGAAGAATTTGAAGCAGAAGTTAAAGAGTTTTATGCAACCGAGAAACCATTAAAATTTGCAGATAATTTTACAGAACTCGTTTACAAACCAATGCTTGAACTCTTCGATTTGTTGAATGATTATCAATACCGTGTGTTTGTGTGTTCTGGTGGTGGACGTGATTTCATGCGTGTAATATCCGAAGAAACATGGGGGATTTATAAAGAGAATGTAATAGGTTCTGCATCAGAGTATGAATACAAAAATAATGCTTTGATAAGACTTGACAAAGTTATGGAAGGAGTTACTTTAGGTCCTGGAAAAGTTGAACATATTTACGCCCGAACTGGAAGATTACCCATATTTGCCAGTGGTAATGGTGATGTAGATATGGAAATGTTAGAATCAGCCAAATTCAAGTTATTCATCAACCATGATGATGATGAACGCGAATATGCCTATAAAAGTGGTGCTGAGAAAATATTAAAAATTGCCAAAGATAATGAATACACTATCGTGAGTATGAAAAACGACTGGAAAGATATTTTTAAGGGGTAACCAGTAAATTGATGCAGCTCCTATTTAATTGATGAATATGTTTTTTAAATCCCTTTTTTTACCAAAAAAAAATTATCTCAATAGATCTAGGCAATTATAATAATGTATAAATGATATTTAAAATTATATAATAGAAGAATGTAATGATATATGAAATATAATCGAGAGAACAACATATGAAACCAATATTTTCCATAATTTCTGCTTTAATAATTACAGTACTACCATTTTTTGTGTTATACGATATAGGACTTATTTTTCGAATACACATTATCAGTCTAATCTTCCTTTTTATAATTTTCATGATTGTAGGCGGAGGAATATCTACCTGGTTTTCAAATGAAAATAAAATTATATACAGTGTCTATTATGGTTTAATAAGTCTGGTATTATTTGGAATAATTTTACAACTATTTTTTGGTGATTCTTATTATATGTATCTCCTAGCTCCAATCTTTGCAGGATTTGCTGGTGTTATTGCTAAAAATGAGAAGGATAATATAAAAAATTTATTAAATAACAAATTTCGAATGGATTACAAAGATTTTTTTATTAAACTCTACAAACGAAATAAAATATCTTTAATTGTTTCACTAGCCACATTTTTGGCATCTATGATTATAGGAAGTGTTGGCCCCTTTTTGTCGAGCTCATTTCACGAATTTATGATAAATTTAACTTTAAATTATTTCACTAACTTAAAGGGAATTAGTCCAACTACCTTTTCTTTATTCCTAAACAATAGTACCCTTGCCTTTTTATATCTGTACATAGGTGGATTTGGATTTGGAATAATCAGTACATTAGAACTAATAAAAATAGGACTTCTCACCTCATTTATTTCTGTTGAATATCCCATTAGTATACTTTACACGTTACCTCATGGTATTTTTGAACTTTCAGCCTATGTTATATCAACTGCTGCGGGATACAAACTTTTAAGCATAGCAATTAGTATGATAAAAGATTTTATTGGTATAGGAAATGATATTTCTATCACTGAACAAGTTAATAGGATATTAGAAGAGAATTATTTGAGATTTAAAGATTCTGTAATTTTGATTGTGATTGCAATATTCATCCTGTTAATTGCAGCAATTATTGAAGCCAATATTACTGTTCCTTTAGCACACTATATCCTGAGCTTAACACATTAAACTTCATTGGACAGATTTTATTCGAGCAGATTGTAATTGACGGAAATTTAATTTATATTTTAGAAAAGATTTGTTTTATGTAAATTATTACATTTTTATTTAAATGTGGGATTTTTGGGTGTTAGAAATATATATACATCGATTTTAATCATAATCTGCTTTTTTTGGACCATCTTAAAACAAAAATTATATATACAGATTAATTCAAGTTTATTTGATAACAATTAAAGTAAACTTTGAGTTGGTTATAATTATACAAAAATTTGGAGAGTTCATCAAATGCATATAATGGAAGGATTTTTACCGTGGTACTGGTGTGTTTTTTGGTATGCACTTGCAATACCTTTTATAGCCCATGGTGTGGTCCGTATGAAAAAAATAACCGCAGAAAATCCTGAAATGAAACCTTTATTGGCTGTTTGTGGAGCATTTATTTTTATAATGTCATCGTTACATGTGCCTTCAGTTACTGGAAGTTCTTCCCATCCTACAGGTAATGGTTTAGGTGCAGTATTCTTTGGAGCTACAGTTATTAGTGCCATATGTGTACCCATATTAATTTTCCAAGCTTTACTCATGGCACATGGTGGAATAACCACACTAGGGGCAAATGTCTTTTCCATGGGTGTTGTAGGCCCATTCTGTGCGGTATTTGTATGGAAATTTGGTCGGAAGATGGGTTTAGGATATTCAGCTGCAATATTTTTAGCTGCATTTGTTGGAGACTGGATGACCTATGTAGCCGCTGCAACCGAACTTGGTTTGGCATTTCCAATACCAACCTTTGAATCTGCTTGGATTAAAATGATGCTCATATATTCCTATACCCAGATACCAATTTCAATTGCTGAAAGTTTCTTAACCGTCATAATATTTGAATATATCCAAAAACTGAGACCAGACCTTTTGCGAAGGTTAAACGTTTTAAAAACTGAAGAGCCGAAAAAACCTTCTATAAAAATGCCAGAGGCGAATTAAATATGGTATCAAGAAGAACGGTAATAATGATATTGATTATCATAGGTCTAGTGGCCTTTCCACTGCTATTTGAAAGTAAAGCAGTTTCTGCACCTTCTTCAGACGATCAAGGACCTGCATGGATTTTATCAACAGGTTACATTCCATGGGTTCATCCACTATGGGAACCGCCTAATAGTGATATGGAAGCAGGTTTATTCGCACTTCAAGCAGCATTTGGTGCTGGTATAATGGGTTATATATTTGGAATGTGGCATGCACAAGCAAGGATGCGGAAGAAAGAAGAAAATAAAGAAAAATGAATTGTTGATATAAATTGTTAATATGATAACGGTTGGGAATGGAATTAAGCTATAATATTCATCCCTTCTTATTTATGATAGTTGATCTGTGGGGTATTGTATGTTTGAAAATTTTCTAGATAGTTATGCACATTCTAATGCTATTAGAAATGTAAATACATATTTTAAAGTGTTATTCGGTATTATAACACTGATTGTTAGTTTAGTATCCACATCCCCAGTTATACCACTAATCATATTCATGTCTGTATCTTTAATAATTGTGTTTAAAGCTGAAATTCCAGTTAAATTCTATTTGAAGTTCCTAACAGTGCCACTAACCTTTGCTTTGATCACATTTATTTTTATGGCCCTATTCTTTGGCATGGGTCAAAATATTTTCAACCTGGGTTTGTTTAACCTTTCAATATCTGCCGACGGATTTAACCTCGGATTTCTAGTATTTTCAAGAATAATGGGCGGATTCGCATGTATGGCATTTTTAGGCCTAACAACTCCCATGACAGAACTTTTTAAGGTCATGGAAAATTTGAAGTTTCCTAAGATATTACTCGAAATTTCAATGTTGATGTATCGTTATATATTTGTGTCCATGGATGAAGCAGTTACAATGTACCATTCCCAAGAAACCAGGCTTGGTTATTCAAGCATTAAAAAGTCTTATAAATCCATGGGAATATTGATAGCTAATATTTTTATTAAAACATGGATAACAGGTGAGAAATCATATGTTGCTATGGAATCACGAGGTTATGATGGTTCTTTTAGAACAATGAATGACTTGGGCAATATAAGAAGTGTTGGCTCTAAAAATTTATCCTACCTGTTACTATTCGAGGTCATCCTAACCTATGGAGTGTATCTTACATCTACCTACAAGATATTTTAACTGCATAAAAAAAAATTAATATAATTAATCAACTGTATATCGGGGGATTATTACTGAAACATATTTTTGGATAGTAACAGCCTATTGGTTCTTTATTTTTTAATAAAACCCATACTAACTGTTACAATATATTAGATATTTGGCTGTAATATCCATTATTATTAATTTTCAAGTAATTTGTTAACGTCTACTAGTATCAGTAGGAGATTGAATCCTTTTTTGGTAATCATATAATCACCCCTATCGTGTCTTTGTATGATCAGATCATTCTCAAGAAGTTTTTGGAGATGAAATAATAAGTTACCTCCTCTAAGTCCTGTTAATTCTGAAAGAGATGAAAATGTTCTGGTTTCCGATGCCATGGATTTGATTATTTGAAGTCTTTGCTTATTGGATAATGGTTCGAGCACAGTTTTTACAATAAGTTCATCTGGTATTTCTGAAATTTCAGTTCTCTTTCCATCGTCAGTACTGTATATTTTAATAGAACTAATAAGTCCTAATTGTTTGTTAAAAAGGGATTTAACTTCAGAAAAGCAATCATCACAATCTTCAAATGGTGCTACCTTTTTTATTTGGGCCAGTTCAGCCCTCTTTTCATCAATAGTATTAGATGGAACATTGTCCCCAAGGATAAGTTCTTCGTTGTTTAGAAGATAATCAGTAAACTTTGATTTACAGGTTTCTCGCATCTTACAGTTCTCAACCATACCCTTTTCAAGGCCTGTTTCAACATCATCTGAAATATACGAATTAATTGAATTTAAAAATTCTTTTTTTAAATTAGCTAACATCAGATCAAGATACTCTTGATTGGATCTCTCCATTAAACGTTTAAGATCCTTGTGTATTGAATCTAATTTAGCATCTATACCCAATTTATTATCGCTGTAAATTTCTTCCATCTTTTCCATGATAATCTTCTCTTTTATTAAAATTATTATACAACCCATAATAGGATTTTTTTTAAGTAATTATAATATATTAAGTATATTTTACTAACCATCAACTATATTATTATCGCTTATCAATTATTATTAAGTATAAAAAAAGGATGGTGGTTGTATGGTTTTGACTGCAGAAATGATGGAAACTATAGAAAAAAGTAATGTTGTGTTTTTAGCGACTGCAAATAAACATAAGAATCCTAATGTAGTACCAATAGGACTTGCAAGACCTTTAGATGATAAAACTATATTATTAGTGGCCAATTTTATGAATAAAACATATAAAAACCTGAAAGAAAATCCTAAAGCAGCAATTGTAGTTGCAGATGTAACAAAGTGTCCTTATCAGTTTAAAGGTACAGTTGAGATACATGAATCGGGTAAATATTTTGATGATGCAGTGGAATGGGCTAAAAGTGTAATGACACAACTTGAGCCCAAAGGTGCGGTTTTACTGAAAGTTGAAGAGATATATTCTGTCCAACCCGGTCCAGATGCTGGTAAAAAAATAGATTAAATTATCATCAAGTTGAATGAATTGATGATTATTATCATGTTTTTGGGACTTATTGGACCTGTCCCCACAAATATTTTTTTAAAAATTATTAAACAATATAATAGATGTTAAGAGATGTTGAAACTAATTTATCATATTTTATAGGTTAAAGATTCTTTAATAACGTTCTAAACAATTTAGTATTATATAATAATATAATTTGTCTACAAAAAAAAGGAAAATTATTTGGATTAATCTCTAATTTTATTAATTGGGGTATGGAGATTCAACTATTATTCCAGTAACCCCAATCTTTGCTAATTTTAGGAGATATACTTCTTTAGATAATTTATAACTCAATACTTGATCGTTTACACATATCATTAAAATGCCCGTTCCACTCCACAAATTCATGGGAGTATTTACCTGAACTGTGCACTATTGTAACTATGCTGATATTTTGTGCCCCATTTTCCTCTAGATACGCTGCAAATAACTCTAATTTATTTTTACAATTCATTGATTTTTCATTGTAGGGTATATTCCTAATTTCCATAAACTCTTTATCTACAGAATTTAAATCAGGACCTACAACAATATTATTTACGTTTTGATTTGATGAAGCTGTTAATGAGTTATCAATCGATGTTGAACATAAAATAATCTTAAAAACTCCAAGAAAAATAATAATAATTAAAATCAGTAAAAACTTGTTTTTCTTTAACATTATCGGTTAAAAATGTCTTATCCATTTTATACAATTTAGTATTATAGTAATAAATAATCACAAAGATTTATATTTTTAAAATTTTTTAGTGATTATTTGACGTGAAAAAAGAGAAATTTAATCAATTTCTATGTTTAAAACAAGTTTAGCTGATAATAATGGGTATATTTTTAAATAGAGATAATAACTTTTTATATAAATTAGTGGAAATAACCAATAACTAATTATTGGAACTTCTATGTAAGATTTAATCATCTTCTACATAAAATGGATTTATTTATATACAATTCATCCCCTGAGGTAGTACGATATCCCAAATGCTGTTGCCAATACCATTACAATAGTAGCACCTGAAGCTAGATTAAAAATATACGATAGTATCAAACCAACCGTTGTGAGCACAATGCCTAGGATAGTTGCTAGAACCATTAAATTTTTTAAATTATAGGTATATTGTTTACTTATAGCAGCTGGAATTGTAAATAAAGCAATAAGAAGGATTACCCCCACGACTTTAATTAGTACAACCACACTTAAAGCCACTAAAGCTAAAAGAAGCATATATACAAGTAAAGCCGGAAGTCCCACAACTTCAGAGAATTCTTCGTCAAATGATACGGCTAAAAACTCTCTTCGGAACAAATAAACTGTAGAAATGATAATTAAATCAAGAACAAGCATTATATAAAGATCGGTATTGTTAACTGTTAGTATACTTCCAAAAAGGTAGCTGAAGAGGTCTGGTGCATATCCCGGAGTTAAATTAATAAATATTACCCCTATGGCCATACCCACACTCCATAAAATTCCAATACTTGTGTCTTCGCTTATATCAGTTATCTGTTTAACACCACCTATAGCAATTGCAGATATTATACTAAAAGGTATAGCAGCCAATACAGGGTTTACACCTAAAAAATATCCTATGCCCACGCCTCCAAAGGCAGCATGGGAAATAGCCCCACTAAGTGAAACAATTCTCTTGATAACAACATAGCTACCAACAACCCCACAGGCTACGCTAACTAACACAGCAGCTATTAAAGCCCTTTGCATGAATTGGTACTGGAATATTTCTAACATCTTAACAGATTCCCCTAATTATAAAATTAATTCTTTTAATGATCCCTTAAAACTCTATGAGGAATTCCATGACTGATAAGTTCTATTGGGCAATGATAAATCTCTTCTAACCCATTTGCAGCATTTTCAACAGGACCATGGTAGAATAGTTCCTGATTGAGACAAGCTATCTTATCAACATGGGTTGATACAGCCCCCACATCGTGACTAACAAGAACTATAGCCATATTATTTTTTAAACGGGACATGAGCTCATAGAAAGAATGTTGCATCTCAGGGTCTATACTGGCCATGGGTTCATCCATGATAAGAAGTTTAGGCTCTCGAACAATGGCACGTGCAATGAAAACTCTCTGCATTTGACCGCCAGATAGTTTACTTATTTGCCTGTCCTTAAACTCATCCATTTCAACATCTTTTAAAGCTTGTAAAACAACTTCATCATCTCTCTTTGTGTAACCCTTAAATAAACCATGATATCTGCCTGTTAGTACAGTTTCAAAAACATTTATTGGAAAATCATGGTCAAATTTAAGGTTTTGAGAAAGGTAACCCATTAAATTTCTCGCTTTTTTAGGTGCCTTTCCAAATACTTTAACATCCCCAGTATCGGGAGTTAATATGCCGAGAATAATTTTTAATAGAGTGCTTTTACCCCCTCCATTAGGACCAATAATGGCTACAAAATCCTTTTCCCCAATTGAGAAGTTAATATCTTTAAGAACTAACTGCTCATTAAATTTAACAGACAAATCATTGATTTCAACAGCTTTTAAACTCATATTTTAAATCCTCGGGTTATATTATTTAATAATACTTTTTATCTTTTTAAAACTTTTACTAATCGGGATATACTGTTCGTTTATGCTTTGGAAAATGCTTTAGCAACATTCATCATGTTCTGGATGTAGTGCTCATCTAAATCATTTACAGTTAAAACTTGTCCACCAACTTGTGATGCTATTGATTGCATAAACTTAGGATCATACTGTGGTTCATTAAACAGAACAGTAATATTATTTTGTTTAGCTATATCCACCATCATTGCTATTCTCTGTGGAGATGGTTCCTCATCATTAAGCATTGCCCCGACTTGTGTAAGGTTATAATCCTTAGCATAGTAACCAAAAGCTGGATGATAAACCAGTATATCCGTACCATTTTTGTCTTTAAGAATTTTAGTAGTGTTCTCGTCCAATTGTTTTAATTGTCCCATATAAGTGTCGCGATTTTTTTGGAAATAATCTTTATCTTTAGGATCGACTTGAACCAGACCATTATAAATATTGTTTACCATGATCATAGCATTTTTAGGATCAACCCAATCATGGGGATCCATTGTTGAGGACTCATTTTCAGCACTATTCGGTATTAATTGTATTCCTTCAGAAGCGTTAACAATAAGCATATTTCGATTAGCTGATTCTATTTTGTTCATATAATTGGTCTCAAATTCAAGGGGTGAACCTATTTCAACGTACATCTTTGCACTTGAAACTTGAACTAATTGGGTAGGTAAAGGTTCATAAGTATGTGGGTCTGCTCCTTCAGGAACCATGAGTGTTGTATGAACTTTATCTCCACCAACAACATTAACCCATTCAACTTCAGGACCTATACTTACTGCAACTCCAATTTTGCCATCTAAATTATTTGCATTAGAATCATTAATTGCAAAATAACTTAAAACTCCTGTAATAATTAATAAGAATACTATAACAACCAATACACTTTTTTTCTTCATATTAAATCGAAAACTCCCATTAAAAATAATTTACTAAATAAATATATTGGTTTAATAATATTTAAAACTAATCTTAATAACCTTTAGCATAATATATTTAAAAGATTATTAAAATATTATAGTTATGGCTAAAATAATTAGTGTATCCCTAAGTGAAAAACTACTAGAAGAAATAGATCAACTGAAGGAAGAAACAGGTTTCTCTGGCCGATCAGATGTTATTAGGGCCAGTACACGTATGTTAATTGCAGATGCTCAGGAGAAAAAAAATCTCGAGGGTAATATAAATTCCATCTTGATTTTAATTCACAACCAAAAATATGAGGATAAAGTAACCGAGATAAAACACGATTTTGAGGATATTATAGAAACACAAATTCACAGCCATATTAAAAAGGATAAATGTTTAGAACTGTTTATTATGGAAGGAGATGCAGATAGAATGCGTGTTTTAACTAAAATGTTTCAAACCACTAGAAAAATTGAATATGTACGGCTAATAACTATATAAATAAATACCAATTATTAGATAAAGATTTATATCGAACAGTAACCTCATTGGGGATTTTCTTTGTTTTTAAAGATATAATATGCCATTATGAGTATATTAATATTAAAATTGGTAAATCAGATTTTAAAAATATCTGGGAAGGGTTTTTTTATGATAATAGATATATAAAACTTAAAAAAGTGAATATCTTATTAATTATTGAAATATAATTGATAATTGGATATTTAACAGACTATGAGATGTATTACCGGGACATTTATAAAATCTAGTTAGTTTTAGGTATTTAAAGAATACAAAAATAATATTTGTTATACAACATTATATTCAAAATTGTTGCCTATGATTTATACAAAATTTTAAGTCGATTGTATAATAAATATATATAATATAACAATTTATAAAGATTCAAATTTTATTAGTAAATAAAGTTTATAAGTAATAATTTACCCTAAATACAGATTCACAGTTTTTAATCATTTCAATAGACAAATTAAAAATTAAAAAAAGAGAGTGAAAATTATGGGTGAAAATAGCAAACTAAATGGTAAGGATGGCATGACTAACCTTGACTGGTGGCCTAACCAGTTGAATCTCGACATTTTGCGCCAACATTGCTCGAAGTCTAATCCCCTGGACAAGGATTTTAACTACGCTAAAGAATTCAAGAGTATTGACTTCGAGAACTTGAAGAAAGACCTCCATGAACTGATGATAAATTCACAGGACTGGTGGCCTGCGGATTTTGGCCATTATGGGCCTTTTTTAATCCGCATGGCATGGCACAGTGCCGGTACGTACCGTATCGGTGACGGCCGCGGCGGCGCAGGTCACGGCAACCAGCGCTTTGCACCACTCAACAGCTGGCCCGACAATGCCAACCTCGATAAGGCACGCCGACTACTCTGGCCGATCAGACAGAAATATGGTCGAAAAATTTCCTGGGCCGATCTGATGGTTCTAGCAGGGAATGTCGCTCTGGAATCTATGGGTTTTAAGACATTTGGTTTCGGTGGTGGGCGTGAGGACATCTGGGAACCTGAGAAGGATGTATACTGGGGTTCTGAAAGTGAGTGGCTTGGAGATGAGCGTTACACCAGTGATAGGGAACTAAAGAAGCCCCTCGCCGCCGTTCAGATGGGCTTGATTTACGTGAACCCGGAAGGCCCGAATGGCAAGCCAGATCCTATAGCTGCAGCGAGGGATATACGAGAGAGCTTCAGTCGCATGGCAATGAACGATGAGGAGACAGTGGCCCTTATTGCAGGTGGCCACGCCTTCGGTAAGACTCATGGTGCAGGTGACGCCTCACTGGTAGGCCCGGAACCGGAAGGTGCCGGCATTGAGGAGCAAGGTCTGGGTTGGAAAAGCAGCTTCGGCACAGGTAAAGGCAACGACACGATTACAGGTGGTCCAGAAGTTATCTGGACCAACACACCAACGAAGTGGGACAACAACTTCTTACGTATTTTATTCAGTTTCGAATGGGAGTTGACTACTAGCCCAGCAGGTGCGTACCAATGGAAGCCAAAAGGTGACGCAGGTGCAGATACTGTACCTGATCCCCACGACCACTCAAAGCGTCGTACCCCCGGCATGCTTACTACCGACCTTTCTTTGCGATTCGACCCTATTTACGAAAAGATCTCACGGCGTTTCTATGAGAATCCGGATCAGCTTGCAGAAGCATTTGCCCGCGCGTGGTTCAAGCTGACCCACCGTGACATTGGCCCACGGACACGCTATCTTGGGCCCGAAGTACCTGAAGAGGAGCTCATCTGGCAGGACCCCATCCCTGAAGTAAATCACGAACTCATTGATGATAAAGACATTGCCTCCCTTAAGGGCAGCATACTGGCTTCAGACCTGTCATTGTCAGAGCTGATTTCGACAGCTTGGGCCTCGGCTTCCACTTTCCGTGGCTCGGACAAGCGTGGTGGTGCCAATGGTGCCCGTATTCGCCTGGCACCGCAGAGGGATTGGGAAATTAACCAGCCAGCTCAACTCGCCAAAGTGCTCAATATGCTCGAAGGTATCCAAAGCGAATTTAACGAAGCCCAGTCAGTTGGTAAAAAAGTCTCACTGGCCGATCTGATTGTTTTGGCTGGTTGCGCGGGTGTTGAAAAGGCTGCAAAAAACGCTGGTCATGCTGTAACTGTGCCCTTCACACCTGGACGCATGGACGCCTTGGAAGAGCAGACAGATGTGAACTCCTTTGACGTGCTCGAACCCGTAGCAGACGGATTCCGGAATTATCAAAAGATTCATAACACTATTAGGCCCGAAGAACTGCTGGTGGACAAAGCGCAATTGCTGACATTAACCGTTCCTGAAATGACAGTTCTCATTGGAGGTTTACGTGTCCTGAGTGTTAATTTTAGACAACAAAAACATGGTGTCTTCACTAACCGACCCGAAGCTCTGACCAATGATTTCTTTGTGAATTTGCTTGATATGAAAACAGTATGGAATGCATCTACGGAAGACGATAATGTGTTTGAGGGACATAACCAGGCAACAGGCGAACTCAAGTGGACCGGCACTCGTGTCGACCTCGTCTTCGGTTCAAACTCACAACTCCGGGCATTGGCAGAATTCTACGCATGTGAAGACTCCACTGAGAAGTTCCTGCACGACTTTGTAATGGCATGGAACAAAGTCATGAACCTGGACCGGTTTGATCTTGCCTTATCGTGAAACAACATTGAATCATATCGTTCTGGACCACCGAATAATCATATCCCCAATAGCCCTTATAAAATATTTATATGATTAGATATATCCAAAATTAACAAGAATTATACCTTAAAACCGATTATATGATTTTATTTAAGCTCTTAACTTAAGATTTATTGATATTAAAGTCATATAATAGTTTTAATGGTAATTTGTAATAAGATTTGGGTGGAATTTTGGTATATTTATTTATACAATTATTTTTTAATATATAGTAGAAGAACAATTTAGAAATTCTTTTAGTTCTTTGTAAAAAACAAGAGGTGAAATAGATGAAGAAAATTTTAATATTCACCATTTGTGCTCTGTTAATTGGTACAGTACCCGTTTATGCTGTTAATCCGGCTAATACAACAAATATTAACCAACTTCAGTATAACGGACACAATATTCTTCAAAATGTAAATAATTGGTATACTGATTTTGAGAAGAATAGTTTAGAAGTAAATGCTTTAGTTAAGAGTTCAAATATCCAAAATCAGATAGCTAACATACTCCAAGATAAGAATATAAGAACTCAAATTCATAGCTTAGTTCAAAATAAAGATGTTCAAAATCAAATAAATAAATTAATGAAAAATAAAGACGTTCAAAATGATTTCAACATCCTAATGAAAAATCCAAAAATTAAAAGTGAAGTTAATATGATATACCACAACGAGTAAATTATTAGTTGAGTATTGAAAAGGCTTTATTTTATTTATAATTTTATTTTTAGACTAAATTAGGAAATAAAACTGTTGAAAGTAGTAAATACAATTGTTGGATTTTTAATTTTCATAGATTCCCACATAGCGGGCTTGAACAATTATATGGCCATCTATAGCATCTAATAATTCTTCACGTATTAAACCTGGATCCAGATTGAGGACTTGATCAAGGGCAAAGAGCCAAAAATAGTAATGGTGAGGGCCATGTCCTTTTGGTGGAGATGGACCTGAATATCCTGTTACCCCACTACTGTTAACTCCATCAATAAAAGTTTTACCTTCCCCTTCTTTTATACCGTTGATTTCTGGTGGTATTCCATATACAACCCAGTGTGTAAATCCATATGTTACAGAAGCGTCTGGATCATAACAAATTAATGCAAACTCCTTGGTATTTTCTGGAGCATTAATCCAATTTAATGGTGGAGAAATATTATCCCCCGAAGTAGTAAAGTGTTTAGGTATATTTTTTAATGATCCAAATGCCGGACTTATAATCTGAAGGTTTCTTAGATGCATTTTCATATTTTCACCCCTTAAAATATTTATTTATCGAAAATAAAAAAAATAAAAAGTTAATTATATTAAAACATTTATCTCCCATTTAAATTTAAAAATTTAATATGCTAACAAAGTCACATGCACCACTCAACATTTAGTAGCCTATTTTATCACATATATGTTTATAACAATTATTAAATATTTCTAAACTAAAAAGACATAATAAGAAAATTAAAATATAAATATAGTTAATATCCCATAAAAAAGACAAAACATCCATTAACAATTATATATCCCATAATCTATGAATTTATAACTCCTGTGCCTATGGAATGTATCGTAAATGTTATAGATTAAAAACTAACATGGAAGGAATAAATAATGGTGTATAATAAAGAGGATGATGAGAATAATCTGAATTGTAATGATGTGGATGGTTTATGCGAGTTACATCATCCCACTCCCAACCGCAGATCTTTTATTGTTGTAACCATTACCACATTAATTTTACTCATGGGTGCAACCATTCCAACACCATTATATGGGATATACCGGAATGAATTTGCTCTTTCACAGATTTCTATCACCTTGATCTACGCTGCATATTCTGTTGGTGTGGTTCCGACACTCTTCTTTTTCGGACCTTTAGGTGATG
Source organism: Methanobacterium sp. (assembly GCA_003151535.1). Lineage (GTDB taxonomy): Archaea > Methanobacteriota > Methanobacteria > Methanobacteriales > Methanobacteriaceae > Methanobacterium_B. The sequence goes on along the minus strand of PLXT01000042.1, from coordinate 28,351 downwards.
CTGTTGGTCGAAAACCTCTGCTAATATTGGCCGTGGTTATCAGTCTTATTGGAACCGGTATAATAGGTTTGGCTCCAGGATTGGAATGGCTTATCATTGGTAGACTGGCCCAAGGTGTGGGTATTGGAGCAGTATTAGGAAATGCTACAGCTGCATTGGTAGAGCTTGAGACTTATGGTAACAAACAACGTGCAAGTCAAGTTGCAAGTATGGCTTTATTAGGAGGACTGGGTTTAGGTCCTTTAATTGCTGGTTTCATGGCCCAGTACCTTTCATATCCCACATTACTACCATATATTTTAGAAATAATTCTTTTATTAATTGTTCTGATCCTTGTCTTAACAATAAAAGGGGCGTCATCACGAGGTGATACTGGATTTCATATTCGTAAGCCAACTATTCCAAAGGCCAAATTGTCATTTATTTCTGCTTCATTAGCTTCTGCCATAGTTTTAGCAATGTCAGGATTATATTTTAGTTTAGCACCAAGTTATGTTCAAAATATTTTAAGCACTAATAATATAGCTATTGGTGGTATAATCTCTTCAACAATGGTATTTACGAGTGTTTTAGTTCAATATATTTTATGGGATCGTTTTCCCATACGTCTGGAATTATTTGGGCTGCTTTCAGTTATAATAGGGTTAATATTTATTCTACTAACCAGTACTTATCACTCATTTGCTCTTTTTATTACTGGTGCAGTAATAAGTGGTATCGGTTTTGGTACAACATTCATGGGGGCAGTAAATGTTATAAACAGGATCTCACCCGAAGATAAAAGAGGAGATGTATCATCATCATTTTATGCCATTTCATACTTTGCACTTGGAATCCCTATAATTGGATTAGGTATAGCAGCACAATACACCAATCTTTTCAGTGCTGTTCAATATTTTATAATTGTAATCATAATAATAACTTTAATAACCATTCCCCTGGTATTTAAACAGTACAATGATTTAGAGAATAACGCTAGTTTAAAATAATTGATTTATTTTTAAATTTTTACGAATTATTTATAATTCTGTTGAGTATCTCAAAAAATTGGATTAATTAAATCAATAGTAATATATGGTCCAAAATTAAAATTCTGACCGTAAAATCCATAAAATAATCCATTAAAGATTTTATGGAATTTTTTCTTTATAAAAATCCAATAAATAGGTAAATTTATATGTTCGAATCAACGATCATTATAAATGATATAATTAGCAACATATAACACAGTTATATTATGTTTATAGTGGTTAAATATGGGTAAAATTGATTTACATTGAGTATATGAGTTCGAGGTGGTTGAGTGTATGTTATTATCATGGGTGGGAGGGAAGTTTAGGCTTACATGTAGCTCTTAATTTAATTGAAGATTCACAGGATGTTACAATTATCGAAGAAGATGAAAATAGATGTAAATTACTAGCTACAAAATTAGACACAACAGTCATTTGTGGTAGTGGAACAGATAGGAAGACACTAGAAAATGCAGAGATTAATGAAGCAGACGTTTTTGTTGCCGCAACTGGAAATGATAAAACAAATCTCTTAGCCTCCTTAATGGCCAAAGAATACAAGCCCGGAAAAATAATTGCAAGGGTTAACGAAGCTCAACACGAAAGTGTGTTCATAGGAAGTAATATGATTGACGTTATTATACCAGAATCAATTGAAGCTGGATATCTTGAAAGACTTGTTTTAAAACCTAATATAGCAGATTTATTTGTAGTGGATCATGGCCATGCAGATCTATTGGATTTATACGTACAAACAGTAACATAATCGACAAAAAAATTGGAGAATTAGATCCTAATGAAGATTACTTCATCTGCGGTTATCATGAAGACGATATAAGCATAGCAACTCCTGATAAAATATTAAAAGAAAATTGTAGGATTTCAATGCTGGTTAAAACAGAATCTATGGCAAAGGTTCTGAATATGTTTACAAAATAATGGAGGGATTTTAATATGTACGTGATAATAATGGGAGCAGGAAGAGTGGGTTTAAACCTTGCTTCTTCACTTATAAAAGCTGGTTTTGATGTTACATTATTAGAAAAGGATCCTGAATTGTGTAACAATGCTGCAAGTGAATTGGATGCACTGGTAATATGTGGTAATGGTACAGATATTAAAATCCTTGAAGAGGCCAATGTCGCGGATGCCGATGCATTTGTTGCTGGAACAGGTAATGATGAAGCCAACTTACTTGCATGCATATTGGTTAAAGGTTACAATCCAAAAAAGATTATTGCACGTATAAGTGACCCATCACATGCTGATGCCTTCAAAAAAGTTGGTATCGATGCAACTGTGAGTCCAGAACTGAGTGCTGCAAGTTATCTTGAAAAGCTTATAATCCGACCAAAAATAGCTGATATGATAATGCTTGGTAGGGGTAATGCAGAATTATTAGATATTCCAATAGAAAACAAGAAATCAATAGGCAAGAAAATTAGTGATCTAAGTCCTACAAAGAATTATATTATATGTGCTGTTTACAAAAGTCCAGATTTCGAAATATTAATGCCTGAATCAGACATGATTTTAGAAGAGGGTGATAGAATTTCCATTCTAATAAAAACCAATTATATTCAAGATGTGGTTAAGATATTTTTAAAATGATAGGTGATTTCTAAATGTATTCTATTGACAAAATGAAAAAAGGAGAAATAAGTTCTCTATTTCACTACACTGGATTTATGTGTATTTTTGTTGGGCTTTTAATGTTACTACCCATTGTTGTAGCACTTATTTATGGTGAAACAAAGTACATCTTACCATTCATTTATTCATCTTTAATAAGCCTTTTACTTGGTGTACTGCTTTTTGTGGGGTTTAAAAAAAAGGTTGATCTATCCCTTCGGGGTGCAATGATCTTTTCGACAGTGATCTGGCTTATTGCAACCGCTCTATCAGCTCTTCCATTCTACTTTTCAGGAGATCTATCGTATATTGATGGTTATTTTGAAGCTATGTCTGGTTATACAACAACTGGTTTCAGTATGTATTCAAATTTAAATGCTGTCACCTACACTATGGAGTTCTGGAGAGCCTTTATGCAGTGGTTAGGTGGAGTTGGAATAATTGTTTTAGTTTTGACTGTTCTATCATCTCCTGGAGTCAATCTCATGAGGTTATATTCTGCAGAAGGTAGGGAAGATAGGATATTACCGAGTATAAGAAACACTGCAAGGGCCATCCTCAAAGTATATGTATTGTATACAGTAATTGGATTTGTTCTCTTTATATTAGCTGGAATGCCTGTTTTTGATTCTGTATTCTATACATTTTCAGCACTTTCAACAGGCGGATTTGGTATGCAAAATGCTAGTCTTGCCTTCTATCATAATTTATGGATCGAGATTGTTGCCATGATCATCATGGTAATTGGTGCAACCAACTTTGCCTTACATTACACAGTACTTACTGGACATTGGAAAGAATACTTTAAGGATATAGAAAGTAAAGTTTCATGGCCTTTAATTATTGTTGGTACAATCATAGTTACTGTATTTCTTTACAACACCCCCTACTATGGACACAATATCCTATTATCCTTGAGGTATGCTGTTTTCCAAGTGGTATCTGCAATAACAACAACGGGTTTTCAGACTTCTTCAGGACCAGATATAGTCAATCAGTATGCCGGATTGGGCATATTTATTCTTACCCTCCTCATGGTCATAGGTGCAGGTTCTGGTTCAACAGGTGGAGGTATAAAATGGATTAGAATAGGTATTATGGTTAAGTCAGTCTGGTGGGAGATCAAATCATTTTTACTCCCACAGAGTGCAGTTATTTCACGTAAAGTTCATCATATTAAAACTATAACTGCAGATGACAACCTTTTAAAATTAACCGGCTTATTTGTATTCGTTTATCTGATGGTGTATATTCTAAGCTGTATAATCGTTATGTTTTATTATAATAACGTTTCACAAGTTTTATTTGAAGTTGCTTCTGCATTAAGTAATGTGGGACTAACTTCATCACTTATAACCAACACTTCACCGGTTATTGTAAAGTTAACCTTCATTGCTGATATGTGGATAGGGAGACTTGAGATATGGCCTGTACTTCTATTATTAGCTATAGGTGTAAGTAATATCCTAAGAAGATAAAATCAATAACATTTCCTTATTCCTTTTTTTTAATTCTAAAGAATTATTGACACTTCTTTCATCTAATATTATTTCTTAAATAATCATCAAGGAGATTTTATAATAATATTGATGATTACTTATTAATGGATTTAATCTGGATCTGATTGAATTGGTATGGTAAAATAAAATGTTGACCCCTTTCCAAGTTCTGATTCAACCCAAATTTGGCCTCCATGTTCATGCACTATTTTTTGTGCAATTGAGAGACCTATTCCATTACCATCATGTTCATCCTTTCCATGAAGTCGTTGAAAAATCGTAAAAATTCTTTTCTAAGTGGTCCGGAGACATTCCAATACCATTATCTTAATAAATATATTCAGAAACTAGTTTACGACATATTATTCACCTACGACATTAAAGTCGGTTCGATAATAACAAATTTTGAAATGGACGACATAAATTTAAATATGGATACTGCTATTCCATTAGGGTTGCTTACAAATGAACTGATAACTAACATTGTTAAACATGCATTTCCAGAATCCAAAGGGACCATAACAATCAAACTCAAATATGTAGCAGATAAAATAGAATTTACTATAGCTGATGATGGCATAGGAATACCAACCGATATAGATTTTGAAAATTCGGATACATTAGGTTTAGAAATAGTTAAAAATCTAGTAAATCAATTAGAGGGAGATTTTAATATTGAAAATATCAACGGAACCGAATTTAAAATGATATTTAAAGAATTAAAATATAAAGTAAGACGATGATGAAATATAATAATGATAATTTTTTTTAAGTTATTCTATTTGAAAGGATTTATTTTTGATGTAAAATTATTATATTAATACAATTTTATTGAAAGTTAGAAATTAAGGATAATAGGATGGTTAAACTATTTAATGTCCAGATGCTCTTAAGGAATATTAAATCCTAAGACATTACTATCAGTAAATAATATATGGGTTTAAGTGTATGGATGAACAGGATACGCTAGTACATCATGCCTTACAAATAGGTGTATTACTGGCTTTTTAGTATAAAGTTTTATAATATTTTTTTTGTACAACATTTTAATGGTGCACAATTTTTAGGTAATATTATTCTATGAATATAATAAAAATAAAAAAAAATAAAAAAATTAAGGTTTTTTTAGGGTAATTAATCCTTAAAACCTTACAATTTTTTAAATATATCCTATTCCTTTAATATTAATCTCATATCAACTGCTAATGCTCCTTCTCCTTCATCGAAAACAATTAATGGGTTGATTTCAAACTCACTGATTTCTGGGAAGTCAGTAACAAGTTGGGAAACTCTTAGGATGATATCTTTAATAGCTGCGATATCTGTTGGTTCACTTCCCCTTGAACCCTCAAGAAGTTTGTGAGTTCTGATTCCACTTATCATGCCGGCTACATCGTTTTCATTTACTGGTGCAATTGCAAATTTAACGTCTTTTAATATTTCAACATAGATACCACCGAGTCCAAACATCAAAGTAGGTCCAAATGTTGGATCCTGAATCATACCAATAATTACTTCTTTACCACCAGAAACCATTCTCTGTAATTGAACCCCTTCAAGTACAGCGTCAGGCACTTTTTCAGGTATTTTAGCCATCATATCTTCATAAGCTGCCTTAACATCTTCCGCATTATTGAGGTTAAGCTTGATTCCACCCACATCAGATTTATGTGAAATCTGTGGAGAGATTATTTTCATAACCAGTGGATATCCAATTTCTTCAGCTGCATCAACAGTTTCTTGTAATGTCTTTGATATTGCTGTTCCAACTGCAGGTATTCCATATGCTTTGAGTATATCGAATGATTCTAAACCCAGAGTTTTGATTCCTCTTTTCCTTGCATCTTCAAATATATTTTTAACGGCTTCTTTATCCACATCAAATACTGGAGGTTCAAGATATTCTCTGGCTTTTATAACAGTGTAATCGTATAAAGCTTTCATACTTACTACAGCTGCCTTAGGATATAAATAATTTGGAACCTTAGCTTCATTTAAAACTACTTCTGCCTCTTCACAACGTGTTCCTCCAAAGAAACTGAACAAAACCGGTTTATCGCAAGATTTAGCATGTTCAATTGCCACTATAGCTGTTCCTTCAGGATCGGTTACTGATTGTGGTGTGACCAGATATATTACACCATCCACATTAGGATCCTGTAAAACCGTGTCTAAAGCAAATCCAAACCTTTCCGGACTTGCATCTCCCAATACATCCACTGGGTTTTTAACATTTGCTGTGTCGGGTAAAAATTCACTCAATATTGCTTTAGTTGCTTCTGTAAATTGTGCAAGTTCAAGGTCGTGTTTTATTATCGAATCTGTGGTCATAATTCCCGGTCCACCAGCATTCGTGATTATTGCTATCCTCTTACCCTTTGGGAGAGGGAACAATGCTAATGTTCGACTGTAGTCCATCATCTCTTCGAGTGAAGTTGCTCTGAGTATTCCACACTGAGAGAATGCTGCATCATAAGCAGAATCAGAACCTGCAATAGTACCTGTATGTGAAGAAATAGCTTCAGATCCTTTAGCTGTGGTACCTGATTTAATAATCACTACCGGTTTTTTCTTTGAAGCTAATTTACTAGCTTCCATAAATGCTGGGCCATCAACTATACCTTCAAGATATCCTGTTATAACACTTGTGTGATCGTCGTCCATGAAGTTTGTTAGACAATCTGTTTCGTTTATTCCTGCTTTGTTTCCAAGACTCACAATTCTTGAAAATCCTATATTCTTTTTATCAGCATAGTCAAGAATAGCCGCAAATATTGCTCCTGATTGGGTCATAAAAGCTATTTTTCCTTTCTTTGCAATATCCGAAGAAAATGATGCGTTCATATCGTTGTAGGTATTCATGATACCCAAACAGTTAGGGCCTACCAGTTTAATATCAAATTCTTTGCATATGTCTACTAGCTGCTTTTCAAGTTCAGCTCCAACTTCATCAGTTTCTTTAAATCCTGCAGAAATAACTACAAGATTTTTTGTTCCAGTTTCTCCAACTTCTATTACTGCTGCGGGTACAAATGGGGAGGGTATGACTACAACTGCAAGATCTACAGGGCCATATTCTTTTATTGATTTATAAGCTTTGATCCCGAGTACTTCTTCACGATGATTATTAACTGGTACAATTTTCCCTTTGTAATAATTCAAGAGAGATATCATTAAATCGTTTCCGATTTTACCTTTTGTCTCAGACGCACCTATTATTGCAACTGATTTTGCATTGAACATATGATTAAGCATTTTCATATCACCTATCTGATTTAAGATTTTTAATTTTACAGGAATATTTAAGATTTACTCCATGGAGATCTAATAATTTATTTAGAAGTTCTCCAAAACTTTTGATAATCAATTTAATAAGCTATTATCAAAGTTTTAGATTTACAATATTAAATCATTATAAATCATCTATATTATTTCCTAATCCTAATTTAAATGTTTTCATTTAACACTGCATTTTCTATGAAAATCGTATGTATATTGACAGATTTTACCCCATAAATCAAATTATGTTTGGCAACAATTCCCAAGATAATGATCATTTTGGGAAAAATGCTTTTATGATCTATCCATCATAAAATATTCATTAAATCTCATTTTTTTATCCATTATATTTTATCAAATTTTTATTCAAAAGTTATTCATATATTACGGCTGTTCCAGTTGCAGTTACAATGAATGCATTGCCCTGAAATCCACCAATAGAAACATAATCAATCAGCACTTCTATTACAGTATTTGCCCCTAAAGATTTAGCAGATTGAAGCATTCGAGTTAGTGCTACCTTCTTAGCTTCTCCCAGATATATGTCGTCTATTTGGGTTGGTTCGATGATGTTTGTGAGTTTTGAAATTAAGTTCTTGGCTTCTTTTTCTTCTGCTATAGCTTCACCAGTAACTAAACCTATATTTGTCTTAATCTTCCCAATTGGTGTGTGAGGTACCGATACTAGTGGTATTTTTAAGGTATCAAGGAATATTTCATCGATCGACGGTCCGTTAATTTCCCTATTTTCAACTTCCTTTGGTTTTCCCTGGATCTTAGATGGTAGGTAGACTAAAAATCCTATAACCTTTCTTACTATACTGATACCAACAACAAAGAGTAGATAATTCATGAATATTGGGAATGCAGCTTGTATTGTAAGTACAATTGCTATTAATGTTATTAAATTGAATGTGGTTGGATTGTTAGTTATATAACCGAGTATGAACCAACCCCAAATGTTGATTAAAATAAAGGTTAAAAGAGCACTGATAGCACCTGTACTTTTACCATATTTTTCATGGGCTATAACTGTTTCAACAAATCCTGCAGTTAATGGGGACAATATATACATGATATTGAATCCAAATATAACTAAATTATATTTAATACAGATATAAGCGGAGAAAACTCCTACTAAAATTCCAAGGGTTATAGCAATAATTCCCCAACGTTTGTCAACAAAAGTTTCTTTTACAGAAGCCAAATATGTCACCCTCTATAGATATTTTAATTTAATTAATATTTAATCACTGTATGATACTGCTGTTCCAAATATGGTGACCATTATGGTATTTCCCATTGTACCACCAAGGTTATGATACGATACACGAGTTGCAATTATTGCATTAGCACCTTTCTTTTCAGCTTTTTCTTCCATACTCTTTCGAGCTAATTCCCGGGCATTGGTGAGTTCTTCTTCATATTTAGTGGTTCTTCCACCAACTACATCCCGAACTCCTGAGAACATATCTTTATAGAGATTTGCCCCCAATAACCAGTCTCCCGTAACTAATCCATAATATTCATCTATTTTTTTTCCTTCAATGGTAGGTGTGGTTAAAATTAACAATATCTAACCTCCTTGTTTTGTCACTGTCATATAATCTATATAATTACATACTATTTGATTTAATTGTATTTTAGTTTAATGGTTAACTGGAAATCCTTAATTTTCTATTAGAACATTAAATTGGAACTTTGCAAATAATATAATAATAGAACAGGGTATCTGAAAAGATTGGATTATCAAAAATTTCATAAATTGATATAAATTAACCATTCAAAAATTAGTAATTCTTAAAATACCTTGATAAATTAGTCTAAAAATATTAATTAAAAAAAAAGTGATTTAAACAATTCTAGATTAAATCAATGATTATTTTACTGTAAACTCCTCGTATTATTGTTATTAAATAGGGATGTATTATTTAGGTTAATAGTATTGTTTTCATCTATTACTGTTTCATTGTTTAGGTTTCCCATCTTTAACCATTCATGCATATCATTACTATCGTTTTTAAGTTTTTTCAGTAGAGCATTGGAAGTTATTAAGTTACCTACACTATCAAATCCTTTTATTATATCATAAATGAATGCTGTACCTACTAATATTAATATTAATCCTACAATCCCTAAAATGATACGAATCCATGTATTAGAAGATGCATTAATTATTAATTCCACTGCAGCTATAACAGCGATGATTGCACTAACACTTCCAACTCCAATGGATAATCCATATTTGATCTTCTGTGAATTTAGTTTAAATAGTAACCCTGGTGATATTGGAATATTTGACTGGGTATTAATTACTGGATCTGATGAGTTTACAGATACTTGTGTTGAGAATGTTGGCTCTAGATCAGGGGATGGTTTTGGAGTTATTCCTCCGGATGCTGGTGCAGGCCGATTACCATAGTATGGATCCCATTCTTCGTCTGAACTACCACTACTAGATATATCTGAATCTAATTCATTGGTGATTTCATTTCCTAAATCGGTCATCTGCAGTTCTGCTTCTATAGATGCAGGTTTTGAGAATATTATTGCGAGTGTTAGTCCAATAATAAACAAGACCAATCCTAAACCCGTTAATATCCCATTAATTATTGTGTTAGTTTGAGCTTCGTTTTTGAGATTTTGAGCCTTTTCTGTTTCATGTAAGATCTCATTTTTTTTGTAATTCGTTTATTTAGTCTACCAGTAAATAATGATTTTCAAAATTATCAATCGTCATGATAATTTCTTTTTTATTGGATGAAACCAGAGTTATAGTTGTATCATCAAAGGATTTAACATCTGAATAACGTATATGTCCCCTTTCATCAATTATCTGAACTATATTCCCTGTTAAATTATTATTTACGTCAGATTTTTTCTTTATTAAAGTAATATTTTGTTTTACAGCTAGTTCTCTTATTAAATTTTCAGTATCAACATTACATGCCCAAGGTATAATTAATGTTCCACTGCATGTATCAATGGAATTGTTATTTGTTACATTTGTGATGTTTGTATTGTTACCCGTTGAGTTTCCAATGCTTGTGTTGTTTATTGTGTTTATTTTAATAATTCCCTTCGAATTTCTGTAATGTATTAAATTCTGTTCTTGTTGTTGTTTTAGTTGATTCTGTTTCCACAGGAATTCATATCCATTTCCATCAGAAGTATTGTTAATATTATTCTTTGAGTCTTTCTCTGTACTTTTTGCTTTATCTATTAGTTTGAACCCTTTAGCAATGAATTTAATCTTTGCAAAAAACCCTTTTCTATTCTTACTTTCCATATTATAGTTTGTTGCGTCATCGCCTACATCTCCCATTTTAACAGCGCATGTAGGCGTTATACTAATAACTAAAAAAACACTTAATAAAATTAAACACCATCTAATTTTTATAATTCATTTTTATAATTCACAAAGTCGATATTTTATATTATTATCATTTATATGGATATTATTAATACTATGTATTTAACTTAAAAGTTTATGTATATAATGTTATCCTTAATTTGATCCAATTGAATTTATAATAACTTATGAATTTTTTTTTGAAGGTAGTTTTTTTCAATGATTAACAACATAATATTAGGTAGAGGTGATTTTTATGGAGATTAGTGCAAGGAATGTTTTTGAGGGTAAAATTGAGAATGTTGAGGTGGGTGCTGTAATGGCCAGCGTTAAAATAAAAATCGAATCTCCCCAACTCATAACAGCAATAATAACTAAAGAATCCGTTGAAAAACTTAACCTTAAACCGGGAGACACTGCTTCTGCAATAATTAAATCCACAGAGGTAATGGTTGCTAAATAAAAAAAAATATTACCCTAATTTTTTTTAGAGTAGATCAATATACATCTTAAATGTGTATTCAGATTAATTCAAGTATTGGAATTAAATTTAACTAAATTATAAATGTCATTTATTTACTTAAGAGAATTTTTATTAACCTCATTTGATAATGGGTATGATTATTTTTNNTAAACAGTTTCAATTCCTTTAAATGGAAAAATACTTGTCTAAAGGCGTATTTGAAAATATTAATTATTTAATGATTTGTATCATACCTCAAGTTTAGAGGTTTATAGAAATTCTCTTAAGATTAGTTGGTTTAATTTTAAAATATAAATTATTAAAAAAAATTGATGTGAAAATAAATGAAAAACCTTCGAAAAGTTGTTGAAATTATTGATCCAATATACGTTATGGAAGGTGCTGGTGTAAGATTACAAAGGAGTATTGCGACACAAAAATTGGATTATCTCGATCCATTTCTACTCTTTGATCATTTTGGTTCAGATGATCCTCAAGATTATCTAGCAGGTTTTCCAATGCATCCACACAGAGGAATTGAAACAGTAACCTATCTCTTAGATGGTATGGTTAATCATAGAGATAGTATGGGTAATAAAGGAACATTAGAAGGTGATGATGTACAGTGGATGACTTCGGGTAGTGGAATTATCCATGAGGAAATGCCAAGACCATACAAAGGGAAGATGGAAGGATTTCAACTTTGGGTAAATCTACCCGCTAAACTAAAGATGACTACACCGCGTTATCAGGAAGTTAAATCATCCAGAATTCCAGAAATACATTCTGAAGATGGGGTTGTTGTAAAGATTATAGCAGGAGAAATTGAGGGAGTTAAAGGTGCTGTAACAGAGATATTTGCGGATCCAATGTATTTAGATGTAAATATTCCTGTTGGTTCCTCGTTTGAACAACCAATATCACAAGGCCATACAGCATTTGCCTATGTTTTTAAAGGAGAAGGGATCTTTGGAGAATCTGATGAAGAAGCTCCAGACCATGGAACACTTGTAAAGGCTATAAAAATGGCAATATTTAGTGACGGAGAATATATTAAAGCTAAATCTACCGAAACCCCCTTAAGATTCTTATTAATCTCTGGAAAACCACTTAATGAACCTATTGCCCGATATGGACCGTTTGTGATGAACACTACAGATGAAATTGAACAGGCCCTAACAGACCTTCAAAATCATGAATTTGTTAAATAATTCCTATTTTTAGATTAAGAATTTAATAAGTAAACATGGGGGAGTAAGATGAGTGAGTACAGGGAAAATGAAGGACCTTATGATTTTTCAACATCAGATAATGCTGCATTATTACTTATTGACCATCAAGTTGGGTTAATGCAGTTGACTCGTGATATGTCTCCTGAAGAATTTAGAAATAATCTTTTAGGACTTGCAAAAACGGCTAAATTATTTGAACTACCAGTTATACTGACAACTAGTGTTGACTGGGGCCCTAATGGTCCAATTCTTCCAGAACTCAAAGAATTGTTTCCAGATATAGAAGTTTTAAGACGGCCCGGAGTTATTAATGCTTGGCGCTGGCCAGAGTTCCGTAAAGCTGTAGATTCTCTTGAGAGAAAGAAGCTTATAATTGCGGGCATGACAGATTCCACATGTCTACAATTTCCTGCTCTTGATGCTGTTACTGAAGGTTATGATGTCCACGGAGTAATGATGCCGGTGGAGCTGTGAGTGAACATGAAAAGGGTGCTACTATATCGTTACTTAGTCAGGCAGGCGTTAAGGTTCGAAACTGGTGGTCTGTGGCAGCAGAACTCCAGGCTGACTGGCGTCGTGATGAAGCCAAGGGATGGCCAATGGCCATGATATTTAGGGAACATCTTCCAAGTTGGGGTTATCTTTTAGACACTTCAACAGCCTATAATAACAATAAAATGGTTCCATCTAAGGAATAAATAAACCTGAAATTCTTTTTTTTATGATTATAACTTTTGATAAGTTTTTTTTTATTTCTTTAAATAATTTGCCAGAGCAATTGACACTATACTAGTGTATGCATTAAGAAGATGTTTTTGTTCATTAGTAATATCAGATTTATAGGGTGCAACAGCTAAAACTCCTAATCTTGATTTATGAGCACTTAATGGAAGATAATACCATTTTGAAGATGACAATGTATCTGTACTGTATCCTGCTGATTTTTCATGTTCAAAAACCCAGTTAGCAAGACCTAAATCACGATTATCAAATTTTACATTGTTGCCTTTACGTGAAGCAATTTTAAGATGATTGTTGTCATTATCTGGTAAGATCATCACAACATCATAATTGAACAAATCCTCTATATAACTGGTAATTCTATTTAAAAAATCGTTAAGATTTTGCGAAATTAATAAATCCCGACTAAAATCATATAATGAAGCAATAAATCTTCTCTCTGCCTTGTATTTTGTACTTGTTTCTTTACTGTGTCAGCTAGGAAACTGGTGATTATACCAACAATAAACAGCACAATAAAGGTGGGTATGAATCGAATATCAGCTACGCTGAATGTGAAGAAGGGTGGAACAAAGAAAAAATCAAAGAAAGCTACAGCCATTACCGATGCAAAAATACCTCCCTTCCTTCCACTAATTAATCCACTCAACACAATGGGTATTATGAAGATCATTGGAATATTTATGGCTTCTAAAAATGGTCTTAAAAATAAACAGATCACAGAAGTTATCACTATACTCAATAAACTCACTGTAAATGGTCTTAAATAACTTTTAATGTCTAAATAATCATGTCTATCAATCTTCTGTACATGCTTATCATTGATACCGTTTTCTCCTCCTTCTAACACAAGAACCTGTATTGGACTTCCTTTACGAATAATTTCATTAACAACTGATCCTCTTACCCATGCTTCGATACGAGAGCGTTCAGAATGTCCAATCACTATTAAACTTATATTTTTTGATTTTGCAAATAATACTATTTCCTCGGCTATATCAATACCAGTTAATCTAAAAACTTTACCCCCTAACTCTTCTGCTAGCTTTAGATTATTTTCAAGCTGTAAACTTTCTTCATAACCCATTTTAAATTTGTAAGATGGTTCAACATATACAGCAAGCCATTCAGAATTGAAATTGTTCGCATACCTGTGTGCTAATCTTATCATATTTTCTGATGATTTTCTTGAATTAATGCACACCATAATCTTTGAACTTGCATCCCATGGCCCTGAAACTCCCTCTTTTTCAAGGCGTTGTTTCATATTTGAATCAACCAATCTTGTGGCATATCTAAGTCCTAGTTCCCTAAGAGCTACCAAATTTCTTTCTTTAAAGAATTTTAATACTGCTTGCTGTACCTTTTCCGGTATGTAAACTTTTCCCTCTCCTAATCTCTGAAGTAATTCTTCTGTGGGTAAATCAACTATTTCTATCTTATCTGCTATCTCAATTATTCTGTCTGGAACTGTTTCTTTAACGTCAACACCAGTTATCTGATAAATAATATCCTTCAAACTCTCTATGTGCTGTACATTTAAGGTCGTATAAACATTTATACCTGCATCCAGTATTTCTTCAACATCATGATATCGTTTGCTATGCAATGAACCGGGCACATTTGTGTGTGCTAATTCATCGATCATCACAAATTTAGGCTTTCTTTCCAATATTTCAGCGACATCTAATTCATCAATTAGGATACCACCATATTCTATCTGTTTTCTAGGCAGTATTTCTAAACCCTTCAAAAGTTCTTCAGTTTCAACTCTCCCATGTGTTTCTGCCAGACCCACAACAACATCTTGACCATTCGAATTTAAAATACGGGCTTCAGAGAGCATTCTATATGTTTTACCAACACCAGCCACATATCCCAAAAATATCTTTAAATATCCTTTTTTACGTTCTTTAACCTTCTCTTCTTCTTTTATTCTATCGAGAAGTTCATCAGGATTGGGTCTATTATGTTCTTGGGTCATTTTCCACCTACGAATTTTTTTTAGTAATTATCCATTATCAGTACTTATTATTTTTACACGTAACTTCTTAAAAAAAATTTATTGGAATCCATATTTTAATGGATTCCATTTAGTGCAAGGTTGAGTTTTAGTACGTTTAAAAAAAATATGTATAATTAGTTAGTCAATATACTTTATTTCAGTGCTAAGTTTAGTTGTAGATTTATAAGTTGCTTTTTCCTTTAGTAACTCCACAATACGTGAAGTATTATCTTGATATTCCAGAGATTCACTGCATTTGGGACATACAAAGTTGAATTCAGATGCTTTTTCAAATTTATATCTGTGGCCGTTCGGTTTACATGAAAAAAACATATTTTCTTCTTCATATTTAATTGATTTTTAAATTTCTTCAGAATTTTTTTGATGTTTTCTAGATATTATGTCTGATACCTTTTCTTGGTCAAACTTCCAACTGTATATAAACCAATTGGTCTCAGGATCTTTTGTTCTTTTGTAAGAAGCTATACCTGCATCGTGTAGTTTATATAAAATCTTTCTAACTGTATTCAATTTTATTTCAGTTTCCTCTGCTATTTCTGAATCAAATGTTTTTCCTTTCAAAATACATTCAATAATCGGAACACTACCCTCTTCATTATTGGTGATGTCCATTAATATCTTCTCTACTGCTGGATCTATTTCCATATCAATACCCCTTTATTAAGTGATTAATTTTAATTCAGACAAATTGATAATTTATACATAAATTATTAACGTATTAAAATTTTGATCATTATTCCGAAATATCGTATTTTTAAAGAATGCATGTTCAAAAAAAAATATGCAATTTTTAAAAATTGAATTATATAATTTAATAACATTTGTTATATTAATAATTTGCTAATATAAAATCTAAATTTTATTAATTTTTTTATTTTTAAAAATTTTAAAAGACGATAATAACAATTTTTCTAGAATGTAACCATTTTACTGTGCTGACTATTGAATGTTTTAAGAAATGTGAGAGAATGTTACCTTGATCTAAAGTTTTGTAATCTTGATTAAAAGAAAAACATTTATAATATCCTAAACAAAACTGTTATTATCTTAAGGTTATAGGAAATATTATGAGATTTGGTATCTTCTAATATGGTTAGATTAACTTAAAGATATTAAAGGCCCGTAGCTCAGTCTGGTAGAGCGCTCGGCTCTTAACCGAGTGGCCGCGGGTTCAATTCCCGTCGGGCCTGCTATGATTTCTATTTAATTATATTAAAATGAATTTCTTCAAAATTTAGATATATTTTCAGCCCTATAAAGAAGAATTCCGTATTTTCACACATTAATACAGATTCTTATTTAAAAATATTACATAATTATTTATAATCAAATTATCTTCTTTTAATATCTAATAATACATCCAAATGGGTTTCTTTTTAATATTACTATTAGTAATACTGATATTTATTCAATATTCTTTATAAAATTCAAATAGAATGCTTGAAGGGGAAAAATAAACTTAAATAGATTAAATATTTTTAGGTAATTCAGAGTTAAGATATGATTTATATCAAGATCAAAAAGAATTAAAAATTATTAGGACCATATCATGACACTATTGATTATCCGATAAATTTATTTTATGTTAAGTTTCAATATAGTGTTGTTGAAATGTTTGAATGAAAGGATATATAAATTATCTAATTCTCTGTCTAACCTAAGCAAATATAAGAAATAAAAATAGTATAATGTTTGTTTATTGAGTTATTGAACTGTGTTTAGATATAATTGATAATAATAATTTGTAATTGTTGAAAAATAAAGGGGATTTTATGAACTGGGATTTCTTGGAAATATCAAAGTCTTTTTTAAAAGATAATAAAGGAAAGCTACTGATAGAGGGTAAATTTGGGGTAGAAAAGGAATCTCAAAGGGTAACATCCTTGGGAGATCTCGCTTTAACAGCTCATCCATCAGCATTTGGGGATAAAACAGAAAATCCACGTATTACCGTCGACTTTTCCGAAAGTCAGATTGAAATGATAACTCCCACTTACAATTCGGTTTATGAAGTATATGATGAACTAAATATTATAAATTCTGAAGTTGAGAATAATATAGGAGATGAACTCCTCTGGCCATTAAGTATGCCACCAAAACTTCCAGCTGAAGATCATATTCCAATTGCCAAGTTTTCTGAATCTGAGCATGGAAAACACATGCAAATATATAGAAAAGGACTTGCACTGCGATATGGTAAGAAAATGCAGATGATCTCAGGAATACATTATAATTTTTCATTTGGAGAAGAACTGATCGAATACCTATACCATAAATACGGGAATGAAATGGATAAACGTTTATTTATTGATGAAATGCATTTTGCACTCACAAGAAACTTTTTACGATACCGATGGTTATTAATCTATCTTTTTGGTGCATCTCCATACTGCCATTCCACTTATCATTCGGTTATAAATAAGGAGATTGGGATAATTAAGAAATGCTGCCATGATTGTATGGATATTATTGAAAATTTCAATCAATACACCACATCCCTACGTGTAAGCAGATTTGGTTATTCAAATACTCTTAAACATGTTAATATCTACTTTAACAGTTTGGAAGAGTATTCAACCAAGATTCGTACTATGTTGGCAACTGAGAATGAAAAATATTCAAATTTAGGCATATATAAGAATGGTTCCCAGATACAACTGAATGGGAATATACTACAAAAAGAAAGCGAATTTTACTCATCAATACGCCTGAAACAGAATACCCTCAAAGGAGAAACCCCACTGGATGCACTGGAAAAACGAGGAGTTAAACACGTTGAAGTAAGGATCCTGGATTTGAATCCATTTGAAAGGTTGGGTTTAAGTGTTGAACAGATGAACTTTCTTCAAATTTTTATGCTTTTCTGTTTATTTGAAAAGAGCGAAAACATAACAGATAGTGAATACAAGAAAATAAATTCTAATCACCATCATGTAGCACTTTACGGTCGAAAAGATGGTTTAAAACTTCAAAAATATGATAACGGATCAATTAAATTAAACGAATGGGGAAAGGAGATATTTAAAAGACTAATAGATATAGCCGAGTTAATACACAAAGACACTGGCGATGATAAATATCTTAAGAGTGTTTCTAAAGAATACAAAAAACTTTTTGATGTATCACTTCTCCCATCAGAAAGGATACACAGGGAAATGAAAGAAAATAATGAAAATTTTCTGGAATTTGGAACCAGATGGGCAATTAATAATTTAGAGAAAACATCTTTGTGAGGACAAAATAATGTTAACAAGAAGCTACAAAGAACTCGAACTATCGACCCAAATTATAATAGATGGTGCATTGAGTAGAGGAATTGAGGTTGATGTACTTGACTGGGATGACAATTTTATTCGTTTAAAAAAGGGTAATAAGGTTGAATATGTAAAGCAAGGAACAAAAACTTCTGTTGATACATATATAGCCGCATTAATAATGGAAAACAAAAATGTAACGAAGATAATTCTTAAAGAACATGGCTTAAATGTGCCCAAGAGTACAACTGTAAAACTTGTTGATGAAGCACTAATAAAATATTCCAATTTTGTTGGTAAAGATATAGTAATAAAGCCCAAATCCACTAATTTTGGGTTGGGTATAACAATACTTAAAAAGTTAAGATCAGAGGAGGATTACAGGCTTGCCATTACACAGGCACTTAATTATGACAGTTCCGTAATGATTGAGAAATTTATACCTGGGAAGGAGTATAGATTTTTGGTTGTCGGTGATGAGGTAGCAGCAATTCTTCATAGAGTTCCAGCAAATGTTGTCGGTAACGGATCACTAAACATCAAGGAACTGGTTGATGAAAAAAATAAAAACATCATGAGGGGAGAGGGTTATATTACTCCGCTTGAAAAAATAGATCTAGGCACTTTTGAGAGGGATTATTTAACATCACAGGGTAAGGACGTTAATTATGTTCCAGAAGATGGTGAGGTTGTATATCTTAGAAAAAATTCTAATCTCAGTACAGGTGGTGACAGCATAGATTTTACAGATGATATTTTAAATGATTATAAGATTATAGCTGTAAAATCTGCAAAGGCTGTGGGTGCAAAGATCTGTGGTGCGGATATAATCATCAGCGATGTTAAAGCCAAACCCAACAGAAATAATCATAGTATTATCGAACTGAATTTCAATCCCATACTCCATGCACATGCTTATCCATATAAAGGTCAAAACAGACATGTTGAAAATAATGTACTCGATTTATTAGGATTCTAAAAAATTAATAATTTTAGAATCATTATTCATTTAGATTTAAATGATTCTATGCTGTTTGATTAACCTTATTTCTTGTTTTTAATATTACAAGAAAAAATGGAATTGAAATAAGTTGTATCACAACTGAAAAGACCACCAGATAATTTATTGAAAAACTGTATAACAGACCCATTATAACACTACCAGCGAACCATGAAACTCCAAAAATGGTGTTAAAAATACCATATGCCGATCCCCGCCTTTTAACTGTTGACATAACTGCAACTGAAGACCGCATTATAGATTCCTGAGCACCCATACTAATACCCCAAATTGCCATTCCTAAAAAAGCAATATAAAATCCGCCTAAAAATACCATAGGTGCAAAAAGTGCAGATAGTAAAGCCACCACGATCATAATGGATAAACCATATTTATCAAACAGTCTACCAAACAACAGGGCTGAAACCCCATCCACTCCCATTGCAACAGCATAAAAAATTGGTATCAAACCTGGTGAAACCAATGCAGTTTTCTGGAAGTGATATGCTATTAGTGCAAAATCTGCAAAGCCTGCTGCAATTAAAGCAGCAGAAATAACATAAAGCCAATAGACCCTATTAAACCCTTTGGTGTCTAGCGGTGGTGTTGAAACTTCTAAATTATGGGGATGAGGATAAAGGGATCTTGAAATGAGCAAAACCATAATTGCGAGTACAGCCGGTAGCAAAAGGAATGCAAATCCAAGTTGGTAACTTCCATGTAAAAAAAGTACTGCTGCTACAATCAACGGACCCATTATTGCCCCAATTTGATCTAGAGCCTCATGCAGGCCAAACCCCCAACCCTGACCAACTTGACTGCACGCATGTGATAACATCACATCCCTTGAAGGTACCCTAACACCCTTTCCAACTCTTTCAGCAATAATCAAAGCTGCAGCAACTTCCCAGCTACCAGCTAAAGCCAAAAGAGGGACAGCTATTAGATTTATTAGATATCCTATTATGGTAATAGTCCAGTAACTCCGTGTACGGTCGGTAAGATGTCCTGAAAAAAATCTGATTACATAACCTGTCAACTCACCAAAACCAGCAACAAATCCTACAGTAACAGCACTAGCACCAAGAATGGCCAGATATGGTCCAGTTATACTCCGAGATCCTTCATAGGTCATATCGGCAAACAAACTTACCATCCCCATGAGAATGATGAATTTAACAGCATCCCCCTTAAATAAGTCTTTATAGCCTTCAAATATTTTTTTAATCATTTTACAACCAATTGACCTAATTTGTTATTTTAAACATTTTTCAAACAAATATTTATTAAATGATTTTATGTATTTAGCAAATTTATTTATTTATAACAACTCCAATGACTCCCCCAATTAAACCTAATATTAAACTTGTAGTTGCAGAAATATTGATAATAACTAAACCCGCAATAATGCTACTGGCTATTATCCCTAATTTGGGGGATATTAATCCTAAAACAGTATTTATTTCCCCAAAACTTATAATGTACAAAAGAGCTATTATTAAACCACCTATTAATCCTGAAATTGCACCTACTACTGCTCCATCTTTTTCATCCATCTTATCATAATTTTCAAATCCTTCTGTAAGGTAAGAAGATAAAAATCCCCCAATGAGTGGGCCTAAAAAGAATAGAGGGAAATATAATAATGAAAAAAGGGTTGTTAAAATAATATTAATCAATGCACCCAATCCAATAATTTTCCAATCCATTTATATCCTCCAAATAATCTTTATTTCCGATTGAAATTCTTTTAATGTTTGCAATATTTATTTTATTGCTTGTTTTTTATAAATAATATATGCTCCTCTATTTATTCATTATGATTAGTTAGAAAATTGGATTTTTTCGAAATTTTTTACTTTTATGAAATATAAATATATGATTAGACATACACTTCAAGTGTAAAAAGCATCACATATAGTGATATGTACAAATATATTATAAATGAAAATAAATGTTAGAATTATTTAATAAGTAAAATAAATACTTTAAATTATAAAAAAAATAATAAAAACTAATATTATAATATTTCAGATGAAAATATCTATTAAAAGAGTTATAAGGTGTGGATAATTCTTTAAAAATTTAAGTATTGATAGTTTAGAGATTGATCCTAGATCTTTATGTTCTAAAAATTCAGCAAGGGCATTAAAATCATCATCTGAAAGTTTATCAATAATTTTCCTGTATTTAAGAGAATTTTCAATATTTTTACCAATAGCTAATCTCCACATATCCTCATATTTCTTAAGATATGGTGATGTAGTATTTTCATTCTCAATTGATTCGAGTGCTACATCTCCCGCAATTTTAGCACATGTAACTGTGTTTTCTATTCCTGCACCATTTATTGGATCTGCTTGTCCTGCTGCATCTCCTACAACCATTAATCCTGAAGAATATGTCTGATCCATGGGTCCTGAAACCGGTACTCCACCAATATTTAGTTCGACTGGTGTTGCATCCATTTTGCTTATAAATTTAGTTAGATAATGATATGCAGTTTCTTTTGAGTTTAATACACCTAAACCAACATTTGCAATTCCATTACCCTTAGGGAACATCCATAAATATCCCCCAGGAGCAATTTGTTCACCATAATATAATTGCATATAATTTGAAGGAATATCCACACCAACCATCTCATACTGAGCACATGATCCAATATCTTTCACATTATTAACTGTTTTAAGGCCAGCCAAACGAGATATATTTGATTCAATACCATCTGCTGCTATAACAATGTCAGCTTTTATATCGAATGTTTTTCCAAGATGCTTTGCAACCACTCCACCCACATGGCCATCTTTTAATATTAGATCTTTTACTCTGGTCTTGACCATTATGTCTGTTCCGGCTCTGGCTGATTCTATTGCAAGCTCTTTATCAAAAATCTTTCTCTCTACTACATATCCTTCCATGAATCCATGTATTTTATTACCCTCTATCCTGACATGTTTACCATTAGGAGCATGAACATCGGAACCCTTTAATTCAGAACGGACATATTTTTTTGAGGGATTTATTCCAAGAGTATTATAAGTATCGTAGGTGGTAGCTTCCCCACATTGAACTGGACTGCCAATTTCTTGTCTTTTTTCAATCATTAATACATCTAAACCATTTTTAGATGCAAATAATGACGAAGCTGATCCTCCAACCCTTCCACCAACAACAACCACATCATAGCGCAAATTAATGTCTCCTTGAATTAAAAACATCTCATAATCTATAAAAGGATTATTCCATTACTCTTTTGATCAATTCCATTAATCCATAAGCTATGAGCACAATTCCTATTAAGTAAGCTACGATAGCAGGATCTACAATAAAAAATATACCTACAATTATTGCAACTATTGCTGTTATATCTCTGTATGTTTCAGGGTTCATATTCTATTTTATGTAAAATAAAACATATAATTCTAACGTAATAACCTAATAAAGTGTTTAAAATCTTGGAAATAAAATTAAATATTAAAATCTGAATTTTATTTAAAAAAAATAAAAAAATAAAGGGTTTTAAATCCTTTATTTAAGTCCTAACTGAACTCCGCCAATTCTAGGTGCTAAGAAGTTGTAGATTATGGTTACAATTGCAACCATAATGAATGTACCCACGAAATATCTAATTATATCAAATATGAGGGTTTCAACTCCTGCTGTTGCATGTCCTGCTGCTGCCATACTTATTAATCCGAGTATTCCTGCGATTATTCCGAATATAAGTGCAACTGCTGCAATAGCTAATGATGCTGCTACAACTGGTATGTTTGTTATTTCATGTGCTGTTCCTGCTGGTGCTAATATTAATCTTAAACCACCGACTCTAGGTATTATAGCGTTATAGAAGATTGCAGTTAGTGCATTTCCTATGAATCCTACTATAAAGACAGCAATTGGTAGTCCAATTATTAACATCAATGCTATAACTACTCCACTTGTTCCGACTGCTGAACCATTTGGAAGATTTGCAGCGGTTAGGTTAGTTGCATTGACAGTCAAGTTACCTGTTGCATTACTCATACTTAGAATTGAGGTTGCATTGTTGATTACATTGGCAAATAGTTGGGATGCTAGGGGAATAATTGTACTTATAATTGTAGTCAATGGTAATATGATTGCAGTTAATAATAGTCCAATTATAAACGCCCATATAGCCCCTACTGCTGATAATATCAATGCGAACGACATGACTGGCAGTGATGTTACTTGATCTCCTTCTAGTCCTAATTTCACACCACCGAGTCTAGGTACAAGCATATTGTATATGAGTGCTGTTATGAATGAAAGTGCTGTGTATACTATAAAAGTACCGATGGGATAGAGGATTATCATTGATATTCCAAGACTTGCGAATATGAGTGCTGCTCCGGGTAGAAAAGCTGCTAATGCTCCAAATGTAATCAATAGTATTATAGCATATATAAGGCCTATTATAGCGCCTATACTAGATGTCATCAATGTGAAAGGCACGAGTTCGATAGATTTTATTTCTTTAACGTCGACCATTTTTTTCACCTCCTTTTCCTTCGTTAATCTATAATATATTACTCCATCATAATAACATTTTTGTTTTATGGATTATAATCCTACAATAACTGTTTCAATGAAACTGTACTAAGTTCTAAATAGATATGGGTGATTTTGGATGGTAAGTGTAAAAAAAAAAGGTAAAAATTATTATTTAGAATAAGAAAAATAGAAGTAAATAGATTTATTTTATTCAAATTTTTAAATTGATTAGACATGGAACACTAACGAAGATGATGTAAAAAGAGAATGAAATATGCCAGTTAACAACGATTCTTTAAAAAAGAAACATACTATACCATTTAAAGAGAAAGGTAAAGCTATTTACAATTTAATAAGGCCCGAATTACCCCTAGCCGGAGGTATATGTGTTATTGCAGGCCAAATAATAGTATTACATACATTACCTACACTTTTTATTGGACTTATGGGATTTCTCACCGGATTTTTTATTTCCGGTGCAGCAATGATAACTAACGATTATTTTGATATAGAGGTGGACAGGGTTAATCATCCTCAAAGACCACTTCCATCGGGTAAAATCTCTATAAATGAACTGATAATTATAACTGGTCTGTTTAGTATAGCAGGTTTCATTACAGCTGGACTTTTAGGTTTAGTAACCCTAATTTTCGCAATAATAGTATGGATTATTGCTATCTCCTATAATTGGAGATTTAAAGAGTATGGTTTACTTGGAAACATGATGGTGGGCATTTCAGTTGCTTCCTTTTTTATTTTTGGTGGAACCTCAGTTGGTGGATTAACAAATGGTTTGATATGGATTTTTGGTATTTTAGCATTTATATTTGATTTAGGTGAAGAAATAGCCGCTGATGCAATGGATATGGTCGGTGACAAGGAACGATCAGCAAAAACCCTTGCACTCTTACATGGAAAACAATATGCTCTCCTTATATCAGTATCATTATTCACATTATTTGTTGGTGTAAGTCTTATCCCGATAGTAATTGGTTGGCTAAGCACATTGTACTTATTAATTTTTTTACCCTTGGACTTAAGTATTATCTATCTTTCAATAAAACTCTATAAAAGTCAAACAGTTGAAGATGGCCACAGAATAATTCGTTTACTATATATCCTACTAACAATTTTTATAATGGCTTTTGTATTAATTAGTATTATTTAAAAAAAAAATACATATTATACCGTGAATTATTGTCCATAAATAAATTGGATAAAATTCGTAAACTTATTTTTATTCATTCTTCTCGTTACTGCCCATTAGTAAAGCCAACCATTTGGTTTCTTTAAAGTTTTCAAGATATTTTATGACGACTAGTGTCATTGGAACACCAATGAAAAATCCGATTGGACCCAATATCCAGCCCCATACAAATAATGAAACAAACACTACATATACTGACATTTGCAGTCCTTTACCAGTTAGCTTAGGGAATATAATACTTTCAGCAATGGTATTAATTATTATAAAGAAAAGTGCCATGAGTATAGCTCCTTGTATTCCATATTTGGCCCAAGCTACTAATACCGCAGGTATGGCTGCAATTACAATACCAATATATGGGATAAATCCAAGGAAAAATGTTAACAATCCCCAGAGAAGTGCAAAGTTAATGTCAAAGAGTAATAGAACAGATGATACACCTATTCCATAAAAAAAATTGACCTTTGCCCTTATTACAAAGTATTCAACGAAAGCACCCATAAGACCATATGTCTTATTTAATGTAGGATTATCTACCCCTAATCCATTTTCTAATCTTATTTTTATTTGAGGAAGCTCATATACCAAGAATATTACAGCAAACACAATAAAAGTTCCTGCTGCAATAAGCCCTCCAGAATTTGTTTCAGGAATATGAGCGACGAGAAATTGAATTATTTGATTACCATATTGTGCAAGAAAACCCGAGGAATTTATAGTTAAACTTGGAAGAGCTTTAATTAACTGGGCTAATGTTACAACTAAAAAACCAACTATTGCAACACCCAACAACGCTATTCCTACAAGTGTTACTGAAACTGACAGATTGTAAGAAAGACCTCTTCTTCTAAGCCACATCAAAAATGGATAAATAATTACGGCAATAAACATTGAGAGTAAAATAAGGCTAAGAATAGGAGCACTATATTTTAATCCTATAATTGCTATAAAAATAACTGCTATCACTACAATTTGTCTAAGAAATGGTGGAATTTTGTATTCTTCAATCATAGTTTTTCCTCGTTATAATATATCTTAAATTGTTAATAATATTTGATTTAAACTTTATATACTTCTGCAATTACATCCCATCCATCTATCTACTTCCATTTTTATTAAATTGATTATTTTTGCTACAAAAATTATCCTCGCTGCAATTAATTTAGAATTAATAGATCTATAAAATTTTTATTGCTATAATCCTAATTGATTTAGTATTAATATTTATTATCAATAAATTTTTAATTTAAAAATAAAATATAAAAATAGTATCTATCATTAATTTTTTTTGAGAAAATAAATTGGTATATTTGAGAATTAGTAATATTTAGAAAAATTAAAATTATAAAAAATTTACATGGAAAAGTATTTCAATAATTATAAAAAAAATTATTTTAGAATTTCATTAATTTAAATATTTATTTTTTTTTTAATAATTTCTATAAATCCCAAAATTTTTTTAAAATTATAGTTGACAAAATTTCAATTTTCACTTGATTTTATAAAGATCATTAAAATGTGTCTAAATTAACTAGTACAGCTATATCAATCATACTAAATAGACATAGTTTGAAGATTTTTAAAAAATGGATAGAAAACATAGGAATATTGTTAGTAACCAAAATTAATTTTAGTTGAATATTATTTTATATAGTGTAATAATAATGGTAATATCGGCCCAAGTTCGTTATATATGTATTTATTGTGTTTTGATTAATTCTTAGAAAAAATATATTAAAAATAATAAATTTTTAAATTAATTCCTCTAATGTAATTTTACGTCTTATCTTGTTTGGGATAAATGTGCTGGATATTATGAACTCCAACCAGATGAATCACCCAATGATTTAAGTGATAAATGTGAATGTGGGGGAAACTTAAAACACAGACAGAATTTGAATGATGCTGATGACTCACAAAAAACTTGTTCTAATTGTGGAAGTATAATTAAGGATGATAAGAAAGTGTGTCCTAGTTGTAGTTTTAAGTTTAAAGAACCACCTTTAACTAAAGGAAAATTCCAAAGTAAATATCCAAGAGAGGATAAAGAATTTAATTTGAATTGGTTGGCAATGAGTATTGCATTTGTAGTTGCACTATATATAAGCTTCTTTGTTCAAAAAAAATTGTTTTATGAAGGATACTATATAGGACCATTGATTGGCGGATTTATCGCAGGGTGCATAGTTGGCAAAAGTAGCACTAATGTAATTTTAAATGGCAGAATTCCAGCAGGTATAGCAGGGTTTATAGGTATTCTGTTACTTGTGTTAGTATTTGGGAAAGGATCACCTGATTTGAGTGATTTATCACCAGGGATACTGATAATAGGATCTTTAATTAGTGCAATCCTCTTTTTCATTATTGGCTCAATTGGCGGACTCCTTGGTGCTACTTTAAGAAAGATCGTCAGCAGTTAAACTTTCAACTTCTTTTTTTATAATCCAATCTAATGCGTTCATTAAATTATGTAACATCAGATATATTTTTTTATTTTTGTTATCTAACTTCGTTATATAAGGCTATAACGAAGTAAATCAATAATTACAAAAACGTGATTTCGACTGCAATTACTAAAATAAGACTTTTTAGGCATTATACTAAATCTGTATAATATATATCAATATTTAGTATTACTAATATCAAATTTAATCTAAAATTTTTACAAATTTATATTTCAATAAAATATTTTTATAGTAATATTTAGTTAATAAATCATAATACTAGCTTTTATTAAATAAAATAACTTTCTTAGTTCAAGTTTTAGATCTAAAGGATAAAGATTTCCAAACTATTTAGTCTATTTTAAACAGTACAGGATGGCAATCTAATGTATGGTTAGTTCCTTAATTTCCAAACTATTTAGTCTATTTTAAACTTGTTGTTCTTCAGCATCAGCATCCTCAACTTTTACTAATTTCCAAACTATTTAGTCTATTTTAAACCCATATTCAATAAACTTTAATGGTATTGGTTTATCACCATTTCCAAACTATTTAGTCTATTTTAAACGAAAAACTGAACAAAGTATAAAAAGCTGCAACTGGTTTCATTTCCAAACTATTTAGTCTATTTTAAACATGTGGCAGTGGCTCTTTCAAATGCTCAAACAGCTTAATTTCCAAACTATTTAGTCTA